>CAZUPK010000017.1:0-39577 GCA_964622255.1 uncultured Campylobacterales bacterium | reverse complement strand
CAAGGGATTGTTCTACTATGTTTGGAATATCTCTTAACTCCTTGACATCAATCTGTATCTTCTCGAAAGGTTTGTATTTGGCTTTTATTTTTCTAAGATCTTTTTTCTTCTCATACTTTGTTTGTCGTTTGGGTAAGAGTTTATGCTTTCTCCAAATAGTATAACAAGTACTTTTAGAGAGAATCTCTTTACAGTTATGATCAAGCAAATAGTGGTGAATATAGTCGTATCCCAATGATGGATGTTTCTGTCTGAACTTAACAATCAATTCCTCTGTTTGTTGACTAATCTGTCGATATAGTATCAAAGAAATAAATATCAAAGTTTTTTTAGATATATTATCGAACTAAGGTTATAAAAAAACAGGGGAAGAAGATGCTGACAAAAAGGATAAACTCTCTTAATGAATCTTTGACTATCGCTATATCTACATTGGCGGCGGAGTTAAAAGCTAAAGGAAAAGATGTTATAAGTTTTAGTGCGGGTGAACCAGATTTTAGAACACCTCAAGTTATAAAAGATGAGGCTAAAAAGGCTATCGATGAGGGATTTACAAGATATACTGCGGTTCCTGGTATTATAGAGCTTTTAGAGGCTATAAAAAAGAAGTTAAAAAGAGATAATAACCTTGAGTATAAAACTTCACAAATCATAGCAAGTAATGGTGCAAAACACTCACTTTTTAACCTCTTTCAAGCAATAATAGAGGAAAATGATGAAGTTATTATACCTATTCCTTACTGGGTTACATATCCTGAACTTGTAACTTATAGTGGTGGAAAGAATGTATTTATAGAAACTAATGATAGCACAAACTTCAAGATAACACCAAAACAGTTAAAAGATGCCATAACAGATAAAACAAAACTTCTTATATTAACAACTCCATCAAATCCTACAGGAGCTTTATATACAAAAGAGGAACTTGAAGCTATAGGAGAGGTTTTAAAGGGAACTTCTGTTATGGTTGCAAGTGATGAGATGTATGAAAAACTTGTTTATGATGGGGAATTTACAGCAACTGCAAGTATAAGTGAAGATATGTTTAAAAGAACCATCACTATAAATGGACTAAGTAAATCCGTAGCAATGACAGGTTGGAGATTTGGTTACTTGGCAAGTGCAAATGATGAGCTTGTAAAGGCTATGAAAAAACTTCAATCCCAATCAACTTCAAATATCTGCTCTATTACTCAAAAAGCAGCTATTGCAGGACTTGACGGAAGAGCTGATGAGGATATAGAGATGATGAGAAAAGTTTTCAAGTCTCGTAGAGATATGGCGGTTGAACTTATCAATGAGTCCAATAAACTTTCAGTTGTAAAACCAAATGGTGCTTTTTATCTCTTCATAAATATCAAAAATGTAACAAATGACTCTATGGAGTTTGCAAAGAAACTTTTAAACAAAAAGGGTGTGGCAGTAGTTCCTGGACTTGGATTTGGTAGTGAGGGGTATGTGAGATTTTCTTTTGCTACTGATGAAGAGAGCATCAAAGAGGGTATAAAAAGGATAAAAGAGTTTAGTGAAAACTACTAAATCTATATTTGAAATCGCTTGAGTAGTGGTAGAGCTTTGCATAACATCTCTACCACCAAGTCTCACAACAACTTTTTCTACTCTTTATCAGCTTTTAGTTTTACTTTATAATTTTTATAAAGACCTGTTCCAACAGGTATCATTCTACCTAAAATAACATTTTCTTTCAAATCCTCCAAGTAGTCAGTTTTAGCAGCTATAGAAGCTTCTGTTAAAACTTTTGTTGTCTCTTGGAATGAAGCAGCAGAGATAATACTATCGGCACTAATAGCAGCTCTGGTAACACCCAAAAGTGTAGGCTCAGCAATAGCCGGTTCTCCACCCATTTTTACTATTCTTGCATTTTCCTCTCTAAGTCTTCTTCTGCTTATAAGGTCTCCTGCAATAAAGTTTGTATCTCCACTATCTACTATTTTAACCTGTCTTAACATCTGAGATATGATTATCTCTATATGTTTATCAGCAATAAAAACACCTTGACTTCTATAAACTTGTTGAATCTCACTTACCATATAGTAGTGAAGTGCTTTTTCACCAAGTATTCTAAGTATATCGTGAGAACTTATTTCGCCATCAGTTAGTTTCTCACCAACTTGCACAAACTCACCTGCGTGGACTAGGATTTGTCTATTTTTATCCACTAGATACTCTTTTGCTTCACCTATATCATCATTTTCTATGATAATTCTCTCTTTACCTCTTAGAGGTTTACCAAATCTTACAACTCCGCTTATCTCAGAGATAACTGCTGGAGATTTTGGACGACGAGCCTCGAAAAGTTCACTAACTCTTGGAAGACCACCGGTAATATCTTGAGACTTAATACTTCCTTTAGGAGTTTTAGCAAGTAAGTCTGCTGTTTTAACCTCTTGTCCGTTATCGACAAATATAGAAGTTTTTACCTCCAGTGGATACTTTTTAATCTCTCCAGATTTTGTAGCAAGTATGATAGCTGGTTTAAGACCTGCAGGGATATACTCATTTATCATAAGTCTTTTTTGTCCTGTTATCTCATCAACTTGTTCTGTTGCAGTTACTCCACTTTCTATATCCTCAAAAGTTACAACACCTGCCTCTTCGGCTATGATAGGAGTTGCATAAGGATCCCACTCTGCTATAACTTTTTTCTCATCTGTTTTTGGATGAGCTATAGTAGCATCTATCTCTACTTTTGAATTATCATCAAAGTTCACTATTGAATTTCTTGGGATATAGTATCTAGTAGCCTCTCTATCACTATCATCAACGATGATAGCAAATAATCCTTTTTCAACTACTTCATAATCTTTTTTTATATCGTGGTGTCTCTCAAGATAATCACCTCTAAGCTCATAGTATTTTATAGTTCCACCTATCTTAGTTTTTATATTTGTAACTATAGGCTCACCATCTTCTATAAAAAACTTAGAACCAAAGGAGATACGGTTAGGGATGTTCCAAGCATCCTTGATAACTTCAACTACACTCTCATTTTCCTCTATATCTACACCATCTTGATATGGAAGATAAAACTTACCATCAACTTTTCCACTGATACCTGCTAACTCATTTGGTTTTGCTATATCACTTCTTCTAAGAACATATTTTGCTATATCATCACTATTAGTTATACTTAGAACTATCTCTTCGTGAGCTACATCTACACTAAATTTACCGCTAAATGGAGCTTTTATTTTCGGCTCAACCAAAAGCACAGCCGCATTTCTTCTGTTTGCAACTATTTTCTCTCCATTGCTTGTCTCATATGTTTTTAGGTTATAAAATCTTATAAAACCCTCTTTATTTGCAACGACTTGATTGTCTGCTTGATCAGTTGAAGCTGTTCCTCCGTGGTGGAAAGTTCTCAAAGTTAGCTGAGTTCCAGGTTCTCCGATTGATTGAGCAGAGATAACTCCAACTGCTTCACCTTTTTTAACTATCTGTCCTTTTCCAAGATTTAATCCATAACACTTAGCACAAACTCCCTTAGTCGCTTTACAGGTTATAGGTGTTCTGATAGTTACAGACTTAATATTTGCATCTTTTATAGTTTTAGCACTCTCTTCATCTATCAAGGTTCCCTCAACAAATAAAACTTCATTTGTTATAGGATCTATAATATTTTCCGCTAAAACTCTTCCTAAGATTCTCTCTTCTAAAGTCTCAACCAACTCACCATTTATACTTATCTGTGTAACTTCGATACCCTCGTGAGTTCCACAGTCATCTTCACTTACTTTAACATTTTGGCTTACATCAACAAGTTTTCTTGTCAAGTAACCGGCATTTGCTGTTTTTAGTGCTGTATCGGCAAGACCCTTTCTAGCTCCGTGAGTAGAAATAAAATACTCAAGAACATTCAATCCCTCTCTAAAGTTAGAGATGATAGGAGTCTCAATAGTACTTCCATCAGGTTTAGCCATAAGTCCCCTCATACCTGCAAGCTGCCTAATCTGAGCCGCACTACCTCTAGCTCCAGAATCTGCCATCATATAGATAGAGTTAAATCCATCTTTATCATTTTGCATAAGTTTGAGCATATCATTTGCAAGTTTATTGTTAGCATCAGTCCAAATATCGATAATTTTATTGTATCTCTCTTGCTCAGTTAATAAACCACTTTGAGCTTGTTGCTGAATATTTTTAACCTTTTCTTTTGCCTCTTTTATAAGTTCTTCTTTCTCCCTTGGAACATTGATATCATCTATAGATATTGAAATACCAGCATCAGTTGAGTATCTAAAACCTAAGTCTTTCAAGTTATCCAAAACCTCTGCAGTTAGTGAAGTATCAGCTACCTTATAAATATAATCAACCAAATTACCTATATCTTTCTTTTTAAGAACTCTATTCCATAGATATTCAGGAACAAAATCAGGTAGGATTGATTTTATAATCATCCTTCCGGCTGTTGTAAATATAGCTTTTCCGTCAACTAAAGTCTTTATTCTTGTTTGATGAGTTACTACTCCTTGATCTATAGCCATAACTATTTCATCAACAGATGCAAAAAGTTTATTTTCCCCTTTTGCTCCCTCTCTCTCTTTACTTAAGTAGTAAAGTCCTAAAACCATATCTTGAGAAGGAATAGCTATCGCCTTACCTGATGCTGGAAGCAAAATATTATTTGATGAAAGCATCAAAACTTTACACTCTGCTATCGCTTCAGTTGATAAAGGCACATGAACTGCCATCTGGTCACCGTCAAAGTCAGCATTGAAAGCTGCACAAACTAGAGGATGAAGTTGTATAGCCTTTCCGTCTATAAGCAGAGGATGAAATGCTTGGATAGATAGTTTATGAAGTGTCGGAGCCCTATTTAAAAGAACAGGATAACTCTCAACTACCTCTTGTAAACACTCCCAAACTTCATTTGTCTTTTGCTCTATCATTCTTTTTGCTTGTTTGATAGTAGTTGTATAACCTTTTTCTTCAAGTTTTGCAAAAAGATGTGGTTTAAAAAGTTCCAAAGCCATAGTTTTTGGAAGTCCGCACTGATCCATTCTCAAATTTGGACCAACAACGATAACACTTCTTCCAGAAAAATCAACCCTTTTTCCAAGTAGATTTTGTCTAAATCTTCCCTGCTTACCTTTTATGATTTCACTTAAAGATTTTAAAGGTCTTTTATTTGCACCTTTAACTGCATTTGCTCTTCTACCATTGTCAAAAAGAGCATCAACAGCCTCTTGTAGCATCCTCTTTTCATTTCTTATAATAATCTCCGGAGCATCAAGATCCACAAGTCTTTTAAGTCTTAAATTTCTATTTATAACTCTTCTATAAAGGTCATTTACATCACTAACAGCAAATTTTCCACCATCGAGTGCAACCAAAGGTCTAAGATCCGGAGGAAGAACCGGTAAAATAGTTATCATCATCCATTCCGGTCTATTTCCACTATTTACAAAACTCTCAACAACCTTGAGTCTTTTTACTATCTGCTTTTTCTTAGCTTCACTTCTAGTTGTTTCCATTTCCTCTTTTAGACTTTCAAGAGTTCCTATCAAATCAAACTCTTCTAAAAGATATTTTACAGTCTCTCCACCCATACCAGCTTCAAATCCAGTATCAGCAAATCTTTGCATCAGAGATTGATACTGCTCTTCATTTAAAACATCATACTTTTGAACTTTTTTAGTATTTTCATAGTCATAGTATGCTTCAGCAGGATTTTTAACCATATATGCTTCATAGTAAAGCACTCTCTCCAAATCTTTCATTTTAACGCCAAGAAGAGTTCCTATTCTTGAAGGAAGAGAGTTTACATACCAAATATGAGCAACAGGGGTAATAAGCTCTATATGCCCCATTCTACTTCTTCTAACTTTACTTGTAGTTACTTCAACTCCACATTTTTCACACTTGATACCTTTATATCTCATCTTTTTATATTTTCCGCAAAGACACTCATAGTCCCTAACCGGACCAAATATCTTTGCACAAAAAAGACCATCTCTTTCAGGCTTTAGTGTTCTATAGTTTATAGTTTCAGGCTTTTTAACCTCTCCATAACTCCAAGAAAGTATCTTTTCTGGTGAGGCTAACTTTAGTCTAAAAGCCTCAAAATCTCTAGGACGATTTTCTTCACTAATCTCTATCGGTACTAAGTTCTTCACCCCTCTTCTCCTTCTTTAAATATATCTACATCAAGAGCCAATGATTTTAACTCATTTGTTAAAACAAAGAATGTTTCAGGGATACCAGTGCTTGGCACATTTTCCCCTTTTGTTATTGCTTTATATGCTGCTACTCTTCCCTCTACATCATCTGATTTTATAGTAAGCATCTCTTTTAGAGTATGAGCTGCACCATAAGCCTCCAATGCCCAAACTTCCATCTCTCCAAATCTTTGACCACCAAATAGTGCTTTACCACCAACAGGTTGTTGAGTAACAAGGGAATAAGGACCGGTGCTTCTAGCGTGAACTTTTTCATCAACTAAGTGATGAAGTTTTAAATAGTGCATAATACCTACATTTACCCTCTCTTTTATCTTCTCACCAGTTCTTCCGTCATAAAGCTCAGTTTTCCCATCACTATCTATTTTAGCTAACTCAAAAAGTTTTCTAAACTCTTCCTCATTTACTCCTTCAAATATAGGAGTAGCAAATCTAACACCCTTGCTCCAATCTCTAGCATACCCAAGCAACTCTTCATCACTTAAACTATCTATAAACTCTTTAGCATTTGAGTATTTTGCAACATCAGCGATAGCTATCATCTTCTCTCTTAAAGTTTTTATCCACTCACCCTGTTTTTGTTCCATAATATCTTCTATTTGTTCACCAAGTCTTTTTCCTGCAAGTCCTAAATGAACCTCTAAGATTTGTCCGATATTCATCCTTGAAGGAACTCCTAGTGGATTTAAGACTATATCAACAGTCTCCCCATTTTCTAAATATGGCATATCAATATCAGGAACTATATTTGAAACAATACCTTTGTTACCGTGTCGTCCTGCCATCTTATCACCAACTTTTAGTTTTCTCTTAGTTGCGATATAAACTTTTACAAGTTTGGTAACTCCACTTGGCAAAATATCATCTTTTTCTAAAACCGCTAGTTTTTCTTCGTGTTCTTCTCTAAGTCTTTTCTTCTCCTCTTGGAAGTAAGCTTTTAGATTGCTATACTCGTCTTGAACCTCTTTAGAGTAGTGAGTTAAGATTTTATTTAGAGCAAATCTATTTACCTTCTCAAACTCCTCTTTAGGTATATTTTCACCCTTTTTATATACTGTTGCATTTACTTCACAATCCTCTTGAAGCTTAGCTTTACTCAAAAGAGAGTTTATCTTTAAAAGTCCCTCTCTATCAATCATAAGAAGTTTATCAAGATGGTTTTTATCTAAAACTTCTCTTTCTTTCTCATAAGCCTCTACCGCTCTTGGATCTCTGTCATAACCTTTTTTAGTAAAGATTTTTACATCTATTACAACACCTTCCATAGATGGAGGACAAACTAAAGATTTATTTACAACATGACCTGCTTTTTCTCCAAAGATAGCTCTAAGAAGTCTTTCTTCTGGAGTTGGTTTAACCTCGCCTTTTGGAGAAACTTTGCCAACTAAAATCATTCCAGGTTTTACATAAGTTCCAATTTTTACTATACCACTATCATCAAGATGAAAAAGATTTTCCTCTTTGACATTTGGTATATCTTTAGTTATCTCTTCAATACCATCTTTAAGCTCTCTAGCTTCAACTTCTTTTTCATATATATGAAGTGAAGTAAAAGTATCATCTTTTATAAGCCTCTCATTTACAACGATAGCATCCTCATAGTTATAACCATTCCAAGGCATAAAAGCAACCATAACATTTTTACCTATCGCCATCTCACCTTTATCCATACTAGGACCATCAGCTATTACCTCTTTAGCTTCTACTTTTTGTCCTTGTCGAACAATAGGTTTTTGAGAAAAACTTGTATTTTGGTTTGTCCTCATATTTTTTTGAAGCCAATAGTGGTCTATAAATGCTCCATTTTCGTCTTCGCCAAGTATGTAGATATTTTTACTATCAACTTTTTCTACAACTCCACCTCTTTTAGCTTTTATAGCCTCCCAAGCATCTCTAGCTAAAGTTTTCTCCATACCGGTTCCAACAATAGGAGCATCAGTCCAAATAAGAGGGACTGCTTGTCGTTGCATATTTGAACCCATCAATGCACGATTAGCATCATCGTGTTCTAAAAAAGGAATCAAACTTGCAGCAACACCCATAACCATACCCGAAGATAAATCTATATAGCTTACTTTTTCTTTCTCTAAAAGTTTTATCTCTCCATCTATCCTAACCTCTATTAAATCCTCTACGATGTTACCATCTTCATCAACTTTTGTTGATGCCGGAGCTATAACCTGCCCCTCTTCTTGAGTAGCTGTTAGATAAACTATCTTATTTGTTACTTTTCCATCCTTAACTACTCTGTAAGGAGCCTCTATAAAACCTAAATCATTTACTTTTGCATAACTAGCTAAAGTATTAATAAGTCCGATATTTTGTCCCTCAGGAGTCTCAACAGGACATATTCTTCCATAGTGAGTTGGGTGGACATCCCTAACCTCAAATCCGGCTCTCTCTTTTACTAAACCACCCTCACCTAAAGCTGAAAGTCTTCTTTTATGAGTTATCTCTGAAAGCGGATTTGTTTGATCCATAAACTGAGAAAGCTGTCCACCGGTAAAAAATTCTAAAATGGTATTTGTAATCATTTTTGAATTTATCAAATCGTGGGGCATAAGCTCATCTACCGAACCACTTAGAGTTGTAAACTTATCTCTGATAGTTTTTTGCATCTTAACAAGTCCAGAATGAAGTTCACCAGAAAGTAGTTCACCTATAGCTCTTATCCTTCTATTTCCCAAATGGTCTCTATCGTCGATATGACCTTGACCATTTTTAACTTTTATCAAATATAAAACTGTATTTATGATATCTTCACTAGTTAAGACAGTTACATAGTCTGGAACATTGATGCCAAGTTTATGGTTCATCTTCATTCTTCCAACTTTTGTTAAGTCATATCTTTCAGGGTTAAAGAAAAGATCTCTTACAAAAGCCTCTGCAGCCTCTTTTGTTACAGGCTCTCCCGGTCTCATAACTTTATAGATTCTAATACATGCAAGTGCATTTTCATCATCAATCTCTTCAGTTTGTTTTAGTATCTTCATATTTTCTTGATCTAGTAAAAATGAGTTAATGATGCTATCATCTACATTGTCAGCTAAATCATTTGCTATCTCTATCCTATCTATACCCATCTCGATAAGTTTAGCCAACTTTGTTTCATCAAGTTGAGTAAGTGTCTCAAAAAGAACTTCACCACTTTCATCATCAATTATAGGACTTGCTAAAAATCTATCAACTAAAGTTTCAATAGGATATTCTATCCACTCTAGTCCCTCCTCTACAAGTTGAGCAGCTCTTTTCTTAATAAGTCTTTTTCCTTCAGCTAAGATAAGATTTCCATCACTATCTTTTAAATCATAAGGAAGTCTTCCAGTAAAATCATCTTTGTTAAACTTAACTAAAAATCTATCTACTGCTATTTTTATCTCTTGAATAGGATAAAAAAGCTTCAATATATCTTGTTTAGAATACCCCAAGGCTCTAAAAAGAATAGTTACAGGAACTTTTCTTCTTTTATTTATCCTTACATACAAAACATCTTTAGCATCATACTCAAAATACAACCAAGAACCACGATCTGGTATAATTTGAGCAGTATATAAAAGTTTGTTTGAAACGGTAGCAGATTCTTCCTCTTTAAAAATAACACCACTACTTCTGTGGAGTTGGTTTACAACAACTCTCTCAACACCATTTATGATAAAACTTGTTCTATCAGTCATCAATGGTATATCTCTTATATAGAGATGCTGTTCTTTCATATCTTTTACACCTAGCTTTTCACCCGTTTTTTCATTTCTCTCCCATACCGTTAGTCTTATCTTCATCTTTAAATAGACTGAGTATGTTAAACCTCTCTCAAGACACTCCCTTATGGTGTATCTTGGTTTTCCTATCTGTGAACCTAAATAATCAAGTGTGATTCTGTTTTGTTCATCGTGAATAGGGAATATTGAGTGAAATACCTTTTCTATTCCACTAACTTGATCCTTGTTTTCTACATCTAAAAAGTTTTCATAACTCTTTTGTTGAAGTTGTAAAAGATTTGGCACATCTAGCTCGACTGGATTTTTGGCAAAATCAACCCTTAGCCTACTACCCGACTTTAAACTGTTTAACATCGATTTTCCTCTTTGAAGTAATTTGCAAATTATTTAGCTCTCGCTCAAGTTTTGGATATAGGGATTTATATACCCTAGTGGAGAATTTCATCCAATATATTTTATCAAAAAAAAATAAAACATATTGCATAAAATATAAAAGCAGAGGTATAAACCTCTACTTCAACCAAAACTACTTAATCTCTACTGTAGCTCCTGCTTCCTCTAGCTGTTTTTTAGCCTCCTCAGCATCCTCTTTACTTACACCCTCTTTGATAGTTGTAGGAGCATTCTCTGTTGCTTCTTTAGCCTCTTTTAGTCCAAGACCAGTAAGTGCTCTAACTGCTTTAATAACATTTATCTTCTTAGCACCTATATCTTTTAAGATTACATCAAATTCAGTTTTCTCTTCATCAGCTACATCACCAGTTACAGCACCACCGGCTACAACAGTTGGTTGTGCTGAGACACCAAACTTCTCCTCAAATTCTTTTACAAGTTCAGAAAGTTCTAAAACAGTAAGATTTGATATATACTCTAATACGTCTTCTTTACTTATTGCCATTTTCCATCCTTTTTTTACATTTTTATTTTTATATTCATTTTTATTTTAGGAAGTAAGAACAATTCCTACTTCCTACTTCCTACTTCCTACTTCTTACTTCCTACTTCCTACTTCCTATTTCCTATTTCCTACTTCTTATTTCCTACTTATATTTATTTTATGCTGACTCTTTTTCTAACTTATCTCTTAAGTTATCAAGACCCGTAACAAAATTTCTTGCTGGAGCAATCCAAACAGATAGTAGCATACCGATAAGCTCATCTCTGCTAGGAAGCTTAGCCATTGCATTGATAGTATCAAGACTAACCTCTTTTCCTTCAAGAAGACCTGCTTTTATAATAAACTTGTTTTTGAACTTTTCAGCAGATTTATCAGCTACTTTACAAGTGCTGATTTGGTCTGCACCCCAGATGAATATATTTGTATCTACAAGTTCTAACTCATCAACTTCAGCATTTTTCATAGCTATACTAGCTAGAGTATTTTTAACAACTCTAACTTTAACATCATTTTCAAGTGCTAAAGCTCTAACTTCCTCAAGTTGTTGACAAGTTAAACCTTTATAGTCACAAACTATAATAGCTTCTGAAGCTTTGAAGTCCTCAGTTAGCCTTTTAACTATAGCAACTTTTTCGTTTCTTGTCATATTCTCCTCCTTTCCGATTTAATCAGAAGGGCGGTGCTTTAAAGCTTAAGAGGCTAGGAAAAACCTCTACCATTTAAGTCTATTTAGACCCCAACTTTCTTAAATCAAGATTAAGAACTTTTGTGCAAATTTCCTATTTCATCTCCAATAACTCTTGAGTATCAAGTGTAATACCCGGACTCATAGTAAGTGACAATGCTGCATGTTTTATATATCTACCCTTCGCAGCTGCAGGTTTATGTTTATTTATAGTTTTTATAAAAGTTTCAAAATTACTTGTTATATCTTCTATAGAAAAGCTAACTTTTCCTATACCGGCATGGATATTTCCATGTTTATCAACTCTAAAGTTTATTTGTCCGCCTTTAGCGTTTTTAACAGCTTGTGCAACATCCATAGTTACAGTCCCTGTTTTAGGATTTGGCATTAAACCTTTTGGCCCTAAAACTCTACCAACTTTACCAACCATACCCATCATATCTGGACTAGCTATGAGTATATCAAAATCAATCTTTCCGGCTTGGATATCCTCGATAATCTCAGCTCCACCAGCTATATCAGCCCCAGCATCTTTTGCTTCATCAACTTTAGTGCCTTTTGTTACTACTGCAACTCTTACAGTTTTACCAGTTCCAGCTGGAAGGACAACAGAACCTCTTATCATTTGATCTGCATGTCTTGGATCAACATTTAACTTTAAAGAAACTTCTACTGTTTCATCAAATTTAGCAGACTTTAAATCTTTAACTAAAACTATAGCTTCTTGCGAACTATACTCTTTATCTTTTTCTATTTTGTTTAATAACTCTTGATATCTTTTTGATAATTTTTTTGCCATAACATAACCTCTTATCTCGCTTTTTATTTTGCTACCACTTTTGTTTTAAACCCCTGTGGTTTTGGGTTTTGTAGAGATTATTCCTCTACTTCAACACCCATACTTCTAGCACTACCAGCTACTATCTTGGCTGCTTGCTCTTTATCTTTAGTATTCAAATCTTCTATTTTTTTCTCAACTATATCCATAAGTTGCTCTTTAGTTAGTTTAGCAACTTTATTTTTTAGTGGATTGTCACTACCTTTTTTTATACCCACCGCTTTTTTTATCAAATCTGACGCAGGTGGTTGTTTTGTAACAAATGTAAAACTCCTATCTGCATAAACAGTTATAACAACAGGTATATTAAATCCCGCCATTGACTTTGTTTTTTCGTTGAAAGCTTTACAAAACTCCATAATATTTACACCTCGCTGTCCAAGTGCCGGACCAACTGGAGGTGATGGATTTGCTTGTCCTGCGGGAATTTGCAGTTTTATTTGACCAGTAACTTTTTTAGCCATCTTTTTTCCTTCATAATTTGATTTATATTATTTTTTCAACTTGTGAATAAGTTATCTCAACCGGTGTACTTCTACCAAAAATGGAGACATTTAGTCTAAGAGTTCCGTGAACCATATCATACTCCTCTACAATACCTGTAAAATTTGCAAAAGGTCCATCAGTTATCCTTACACTCTCTCCAACATCAAAAGAAATTTTTGGTTTAGGAGCCCCTTTCTTTTTAGCTTTTTCTAAAATAAGATTTATATCTTTATCATTTAAAGGAGTAGGTTTTTTACTCTCACCAATAAATCTGCCAACTTTTGGGAGTGATTGAATCTTGTGCCAGATAGCCATATCAAGATCTATGTTAGCAAAAACATAACCAGGATACAAGCATCTTTCACTTATCTTTTTTTCACCATTTTTAACTTCAATAACATCTTCAGTAGGAACTACCAACTCTTTCAATCTATCCTCCGCACCAAGTTGTGCAAAAACATTTTCAACAGCCCTTTTCACACTCATCTCACTTCCACCATGAGTTTGTATAGCATACCACTTATAATCTGCCATTATTAACCCTTAAAGTATAGTTGATAATGAAAAAGACATTATCGCATCTATTAAAGCTAAAAATAGTGACACAACAGTTACAACTATAAAAACCGAAATAAAGGCATTTCTCACCTGTTCTTTAGTTGGAAAGATTACCTTATTTAACTCTAGTTTCGCATTTTGATAAATACTTAGTAACTTATTCATTATTTTTTCCTCTTTAGTGGCAGGGCAAGAGGGACTCGAACCCCCAACCATCGGATTTGGAATCCGGCGCTCTACCAATTGGAGCTATTGCCCTGTATAGTTAGAAAAAGTCTTCAAAGACCCTTTCTAACTTTTAAGTTTTACCTCTTTATGTATTGTGTGCTTTTTACATCTTCTACAATGCTTTCTAAGACTCATTTTCTCAGTAAAAGTCTTATTGTTTTTTGTAGTAGAGTAATTTATCTCCCCACACTCCTCACATTTTAAACCTATCTTAACTGTCATCTTTTTCCTTTTTAAAAGTTAGGAAAAATACTCCTAACTTTTTTAAGTTTATTCTACTATTTTAGAAACAACACCTGCACCAACAGTTCTACCACCCTCTCTGATTGCAAATCTTGTACCCTCTTCCATTGCAATCGGAGCAATTAATTCAACTGTGATTTTTACATTATCACCTGGCATAACCATCTCAGTTCCCTCTGGAAGTGTGATAGAACCAGTAACATCAGTTGTTCTTACATAAAACTGTGGTCTATAGTTATTAAAAAAAGGAGTATGTCTTCCACCCTCATCTTTATTTAAAACATAAACCTCTGCCTCAAATTTTGTATGAGGAGTGATTGAACCCGGTTTACAAAGAACCATACCTCTTTCAACATCTTCTTTTTTAATACCCCTTAAAAGGATACCAACATTATCACCAGCCTCACCTTGATCCATCTCTTTTCTAAACATCTCAACACCGGTAACAGTTGTTTTTTGAGTATCTTTTATACCAACAATCTCAACCTCTTCACCAACTTTGATAGTTCCTCTTTCTATTCTTCCAGTTGCAACTGTTCCCCTTCCCGAAATAGAGAATACATCTTCTACAGGCATTAAGAAATCTTTATCAGTCTCTCTCTCTGGAGTTGGAATATAGTTATCAACCTCATCCATTAATTGAAGTATTTTTTCTCCCCACTCACCTATAGTTCCAGCCTTTGCCTCCTCAAGTGCTTTAAGAGCCGAACCTGCTACGATAGGAGTATCATCACCTGGAAAATCATATTCAGAAAGTAGTTCTCTAACTTCCATCTCAACTAACTCTAGAAGTTCCTCATCATCAACCATATCTTGTTTATTTAAGAAAACAACTATGTAAGGAACACCAACTTGTCTTGAAAGTAGGATATGCTCTCTAGTTTGTGGCATTGGACCATCAGCTGCAGAAACAACTAAGATCGCACCGTCCATTTGAGCAGCACCTGTAATCATATTTTTAACATAGTCAGCATGTCCTGGACAATCAACATGGGCATAATGTCTTTTATCTGTTTCATATTCTATGTGAGAAGTAGCGATAGTAATACCTCTCTCTTTTTCTTCCGGAGCATTATCGATATTGTCATAATCTTTAAGCTCAGCAAGACCCTTTGTAGCAAGAACAGCAGATATAGCAGCTGTTAAAGTAGTTTTACCATGGTCAACATGACCAATAGTCCCTATATTCACATGCGGCTTACTTCTTTCGAATTTTTCTTTTGCCATTATGTATCCTCCGATATAAATTTAAATTTTAACTAGTTTGTTAAAAGTTTTGGCCAAAACTTTCAATGGAGCTCATAGAGGGACTTGAACCCTCGCCCTCTTCCTTACCAAGGAAGTGCTCTACCTCTGAGCTATATGAGCAAACAATTTGCCCATACCTCTTACCATTCACTGTGAACTACCAAACATTTGATTTAAACTAAAAAAGCAGATTGAATACTACAAATAAACAATGTAGAAAACAATACAGCTCCCAGTTTAAATGGAGCGGGAAACGAGACTCGAACTCGCGACCCTCAGCTTGGAAGGCTGACGCTCTAGCCAACTGAGCTATTCCCGCATCTATTAGTGGTGGTGAGAGGAGGATTCGAACCTCCGAAGGTAAAAACCAGCAGATTTACAGTCTGCCCTCGTTGGCCACTTGAGTATCTCACCAATCGATCCACCAGTCATTTCTGGTCAAACACTGCAACAAAAATGGAGCTGGTAAAGGGACTCGAACCCCCGACCGCCTGATTACAAATCAGGTGCTCTACCAACTGAGCTACACCAGCACTATGTTCACCTCATCGACAAACGAGCCGTGATTATAATAAATTTTTTATCATTTGTCAAGAGTTTTTTGAGTTTTTTTGCAAAATTTTTTATTTTTTTTCACTCTAACAATCAGCAATAACTATCCCAATTATTTTTTTGGCTATTTTTTGTTTTTGCCATACCTCCAAGCTTTCAAAACTTTTTTCGTTTCTATAGATTTCATTAGATTTCATTCTTGTAATACCATCAGGTAAACTAAATAATTTATCATTTTGCCAAGAACCTTTTGGTTATTAACTAGTCATTATTTCATAAACCCTTTTAACCTTTTGCACAAAAACCGATACACTGACATTTCGCCCCTCTCTTGCAAACTCCTTTCTATCTAAAAAGAGTATCATCGTAGGAACTGAAAAAACTTGATAGTTTGCAGAAACTTCCGGTAAAATAGTGCTATCAATAAAAGCCAACTTTATAAGAGGAAAGTTCTTTTTAAACTCCTCTATGATTTTTGGTTTTAGAGCTTGACAAACATTGCAAGTTGGAGTTGAAAAATATAGTAAAACTCCTAACTCATCTCTTATTAAATCCTCTACTTCTTGTAAACTTTTCAATTCTATCATAACTTAATTCCTGTAAAATAGTGCTATCAATAAAAGCCAACTTTATAAGAAGAAAGCCCTTTTTAAACTCCTCTATGATTTTTGGTTTTGGAGCTTGACAAACATTGCAAGTTGGAGTTGAAAAATATAGCAAAACTCCTCCCTTTTTATAAGCACAAGCAATTTTTATGCCATACTTTAAGATATGTAGAAAGGTATGGTTATATTTATACTAAGCAAAACGACAACTGTTGGCACCTACACCTTTTCCCTACTCTTTTTCGGTATAGTTATATAAAGCACACCATCTTTATACTCACTTTTTATCATATCCAAAACTCCATCTTGAGGAATTTTAACTATATAACTTTTCATACTCTTTTTTTTTACTACTTTGTTTTGTGTTTTTTGCTCTATTTTTGAGGTAATTTTTACTGAAAGGATATCTTCTTTTGAATCTATATCCACTTTTGTATCTCTATCTTGATGTAAATCTATCTTCAACTCATAAAAACTACCTTTATCCTCAAAAACTTTATAACTTCCTGTGCCTAGCTCTTTTGAAAGCTTATTAAAAAAATCATCATTTTTACTAAGTTCATTTACCTGTTTTTGAAGTTCTGTAATAGCTTGGTTTAATCCTTTTTTAAAATTACTCATACTCTCCTTTATCTGAGTTTGAACCTCTTTATCTCCAAATACATCTTTAAAAATCTTTTGAAAATCTCTCTTTAAAGTTTGCTCTAACTCTTTTACATTTTGGTTTCTATCGTGGCTGAGATTATTTTTTGTAGTTACTTTAGGCTCATTTTTTTGTATATTTATAGTAACTTTCGGTTCATCTTTTTTAAGCTCTTTTTTTACATCTTGTAACTGTGTCCAAAGATATATTACTGCCCCTGCAAGTGCCAATATAACTATGCTCAACAATGTTTTCATTTTAACTATACTCCTCTTTTATCCATAAAATTTATTTTTGTATTTCAAAGATTTACTAAAACTCTTTACCCTTTTTATTTTTTGAAGTTGATTTGCTTTGTATTGGATAGTTTTTCTAATTTCATCACTATCTAACTTTTGGCTTGAAAGATTTGCAGAAAACTCCACAAACTCTTCCAACTTCTTATAATACTCACCATTAAGCAAAACCCTTTTTATACTGTCAAAGGGTTTAAATATCTCATCCACATAATTTTCAAACTCACCACAATTAAACTCTTTTGTGGATACAAATCTCACTATCCTATTTAAATATCTTTCTAACTCTCTTGTGTATCTTGCTCTTTCATATTTTTGTATCTGCTTTTTTGTGTACATATGGGTATTGTAACATAAATTAGATATAATTTGCAAAAAATTTAAGCAGGGAAAACTATGGCAAAGGTAGCAACAGGTAGAACTTTAGGAAACTCAAAACTTCTTGATGAGTTTAATGCATCACTTGTGTTTGATAAGAAGTTATATAAAGAGGACATAAAGGGTTCGTTAGCACATGCATCTATGTTAAACAAGCAAGGCATATTGACAAACAAAGAATTAGAAGATATAAAAAAGGGACTTAGGCAAGTTGAAAAGCTTATGGATGATGGAGAGTTTGAGTTTAATTTGTGTGATGAAGATATACATATGGCTATAGAGAAAAAACTTACCGAACTTATAGGACAAGCTGGAAAAAAACTTCACACTGCAAGAAGTAGAAATGATCAAGTAGCAACCGACTTTAGACTCTATGTTCAAAAACAAAACATCATAATAAAAAAACTACTTTTTTCTTTGATGCAGACACTTTTAAATGTATCAAAAAAGCATACAGATACACTTTTACCGGGTATGACACATCTTCAACATGCTCAACCCATAAACTTTGCTTATCATCTCTTGGCTTACTTTAGTATGTTTAAAAGAGATTTTGAAAGATTTGATAGCTCATATAGGAGAAATAACTTCTCACCTTTAGGTTGTGCCGCACTTGCGGGAACTCCTTATCCGATAGATAGAGAAGAAACATCAAAAATTTTAGGTTTTGATTACCCATCCATAAACTGTTTAGATACAGTAAGTGATAGAGATTTTGCACTTGAGATACTTTTTAACATCTCAACTCTTATGATGCATATCTCAAGACTTAGTGAAGAGTTGATACTTTGGACAACAAGTGAATTTAACTTTGTTGTTTTGAGTGATGATTATTCAACAAGTAGCTCTATTATGCCTCAAAAGAAAAATCCAGATGTCCCAGAACTCTTAAGAGGAAAAACCGGTAGGGTTTACGGAAACTTAATAGGACTTTTAACAGTTATGAAAGGCTTACCACTTGCATACAACAAAGATACTCAAGAGGATAAAGAGGGAGTTTTTGATAGTGTAAAAACAGCAACTATCTCACTAACAATACTCAACGAAATTTTAAAAAGTATGACAATAAATAAAGATGCTATGAAAAAAGCAACTAAAAAGGGACACTTAAGTGCAACTGATCTTGCAGATTATTTGGTAAATGAACTTGGCTATGCATTTAGAGATGCTTATAAATTAGTTGGTCAAGTAGTTGATGATTTGGAGAAAAAGGAAAAAGATATAAGCGATATAACTTTAGAAGAGTTACAAGAATATGAACCAAAACTTGATGAAAGAGTTTTAGGAAAGTTAGAACTTAAAAACTCTATGAATTCAAGAAATAGTTTTGGTGGAACTAGTGAAAATGCAACTAAAAAGCAGATAGAAATATTTGAAAACTGGATGGAGAGGAAAATATAAAATATGCTACACTTTCAAAAAGTGTCTTGGATTTTTCTACTTGTGTTCTTGATGAAAAACTTAATTCTTTTATCAACGGTGGTTAGTAGGGGCTTTACCGACCAATATACAATTATAGTAAGATGGTTTGGAGCTGATGAAAAAACTTTGGATAAAGTCTTTTATGAGCTTAAAAATTTCTCTCAAAGAGATTTAAATTTTATGATGTAAGTCAGATATGGTAAAGTTGGAAAAATTTTTATTCCATAAGAGCAAACTCAAAAGAGATTTTATCCTTTTCTAAAAATAGTGCTATATTTGCATCTTTTGCCTGTTTTTCTAGTGATATATCATTTTTTACTAAAGTATCTTTATCATAAAAGGATATAAGACACACAGGATATCTTTTGCCATTTATGAGAATATTTTCAGCTACTTTTACAGATACTGTTATGGTTAGTCTTTTGCTATCTTGAAACTCTTTAAAAGATAGATTTAAAAATTTTAAAAAGGCTTTTACATTTAGATGAACTTCGGGAATAGATGGGTCATAATTTTTTATCAATTGAGTTTTTTTCAAATCCAAACTATTGTTTGATGCTAACTCTAAAAGTGTATATATACAGACTTTTGAGATATTTTTTTGTTCCAGGGCAAAAGTAGTATAGTTTATCTCTTTATATAGTTTTACTGCGATATATTCATCATCTTCATAACCTACCATTATGGCATAATATTTTACTCTATTAAACTCTAATGATAAATAACTGTTTTTATAACCATAATTTATAGGTGCATAATTCACAGCTATATCAAAAATCTCTTTTGCAGATGTATAAGAGAGTAAAAACTCCGCTTTTTGGTTGTATCTTATCACTTTACCGTTACCGTTAAAGACTATAAAGGGATTTAAGTCATACTCTATCGAGTTTTCAAGTAGTTTATCCATCTAAGCCATTCTTACTTAACTTTTTTCTTAAAGTGTTTCTGTTTATATCAAATCTTTTTGCTATCTGTAGTTGAGATTTAAAAGCTTTTTGTCCAGCTTTTAAGAGTGGTATCTCAAATATAGGAAGTAACTCTTTATATGAGGTTGTTTTTTCAAACTCTTTTAGAAGAAAATCCTCTAATATATCCATAACATCCTCTTTGTTTAAAGAATCAAAAAGAACAGTTCTAAATATGGATTTTTTTAAAGATATGGCATTGTTAGAGAGATCTATATGGATATTTTCAAACTTTTTATCTATCAAAAAAAGCTTTTTTGCCTCATCCATATACTTTTTTGTCAAAAACTCCACATCCTTTTTTCTCTCCCTTAAAGGAGGAACATCTATCTTTACTTCAAAAAATTTTTCATATATCTGTTTAAATCTTGTTGCTGTTGCCACTATCTTTATGTCATAGAGAGCTACCTTTTCTAAAATACTGTTTGTAGAGTCTATTTTGTGGATATTATTTATGATTATTTCATTCATAACATTTAAATCTATTTGATTTTTTAAGATAAGATTTTCTAACTCTAAAGCTTCAAAAACCTTTGCATTTGGTGAGATGACTCTTGCTAAATGATTTTTCCCTACTGCTTTTTCACCTATTATGATAGCATTTATAGGAAGAGAGGATGACAAAGTTGCCATCTTTAAACTCTCTTGTGAGTTTTGTGAGAAGGCTACAAACTCATCCATTTTTTGCTTGTTTTATATCCTCGTCAGCATCTTCGTGACTAGCTAATCTTGATTTAAGCCCATTTTCCTCTTCATATTTTTTGATAATCTCAACAACTTGTTCACCTGTTATAGTCTCAGTTTTATAAAGCTCTTCAACCATTTTTTCAATAGCCGGAGCATAATCTTCCAAAGTTTGTAAAACCACTTTATACCTCTCTTTTAAAACATTTTTTACATACTCATCCGACTCTTCTGCCATCTTTTCACTATACTCTTTTTCAACTCCGCCATTTAAGAAAGTGTTTCTTCTTTTTGCTAAAACCATAAGTCCGGCAACTTCACTCATACCATATAGCTCTACCATAGATTTTACTATATCGGTTGCTCTTTCAAGATCATTTCCAGCTCCAGTTGAAATCTCTTTTATAAAAACCTCTTCAGCAGCTCTACCACCTAGCAAAACATCAACCTCTGCTAAAAGTTCGTGCTTTTGCATCATATATTTGTTTTCTTCCGGAGTATTCAGAGTATAACCAAGTGCAGCAAGTCCACGAGGAACTATAGAAACTTTTGATACTCTCTTGGCACCCTTTGTAACCTCTGCTATAAGAGCATGTCCACTTTCGTGATAAGCAACTATCTTTTTCTCTTTAGGATTTATCCTTCTGCTTTTTTTCTCAAGTCCTGCGATAGCTCTTTCAACTGCTTCATAAAAATCTTTTTGCTCAACCTCTACTTTATCAGCACGACCTGCTAAAAGTGCAGCCTCATTTACAATATTTGCCAAATCAGCTCCTGCAAGTCCAGCAGTCATCCTTGCAATCTCTTCCAAATCAACATCATCGGCTATCTTTATCTTTTTGATATGAACTTTTAGTATCTTTACCCTACCCTCAAAATCAGGTTTATCAACTAAAACTTGTCTATCAAATCTACCCGGTCTAAGCAGTGCAGGATCAAGTACCTCCGGTCTATTTGTCGCAGCCAAAACAATAACTGGAGCTTGATTTGAACTAAAACCATCCATCTCGGCTAAAAGTTGGTTTAGAGTCTGCTCTCTCTCATCATTCCCACCCATTCCACCGGCTGCTCTACTTTTTCCTATAGCATCTATCTCATCTATAAAAACTATAGCCGGAGCCTCTTTTTTAGCTGTTTCAAAGAGATCTCTAACTCTGCTTGCACCAACTCCGACAAACATCTCTATAAAACTTGAACCAGAAACCGAGAAAAATCCAACCTCTGCCTCACCTGCAACTGCCTTTGCCAAAAGAGTTTTACCGGTTCCAGGAGGTCCTACTAAAAGCACACCTTTTGGTATCTGAGCTCCAAGATTCATATATCTTTGAGGATTTTTTAAAAAATCAACTATCTCCTTTACCTCCTCTTTTGCCTCTTCCACTCCTGCAACATCTTCAAACTTAACTTTTGGTTTTTCACTATTTATAAGTTTTTTAGAGCTTCCCATACCAAGAATACCGCCACTCATATTTTTTTGAAATCTATTTGCCAAAAGCATCCAGATACCAAAAAAGATAAACACCGGTATAACCCAAGAAAAAAGTAACTCTCCAAGCCAAGTACTTTCGCTATATCCACCATAAGGAATACCCACACTATCAAGTAGTGGAACTAAAGAGCCATCTCCTGGAACCTTTTTTGCATAATAAATGGTTTTATGCCCATTTTGATCACTTACAGCTTTAACAGTCATATTTCCGATAGCCACATAGCTTATCTTTTTCTCTTTTATAAACTGTTTTAACTCATAGTAGTTTATTTGTTTTGTGGTAGTGGACTTTGTTACTCCAGCTACCCTTAAACCATTTTGATTTGAGTTTGGCTCAATTATGCCTTTAAAAAATAGTATAATAAGTAGTGAAAAAATAGCAAAAACCATTAAAGGATTTTGCTTGAAAAAGTTGTTGTTACTGTTTTTATTGTCTTGATTATCTTGCTGTGACATTTACTCCCTTTTTTTTAGCATCATCGTATGCCATTCCCCTTTTTCTATATATTTGACAAGTTCAAAGTCACTAAACCTCTCTTTTACCTTGTCAAAATATTTGTCAATTATACCTGATAATATTAAATATCCTCTTTTATCGACCACTTTTTTTAAGTCTCGGTTTATTATGATTATGATATCAGCTATAATATTTGCTATAACAACATCATACTTTTTAGTTGCACTATTTGCCGAACCAACCCAAGCATCTTCATAAACACTTGAATTTAGTAAAAAGTTCTCTTTTGCACTCTTTAAAGCTAACTCATCTGTGTCACAAATGTCAACTTTTGCACCCTTTTTAGATGCACAAATTCCAAGTATCCCACTACCTGTTCCTACATCTAACACTCTATCTTTTTCCTTTACAAACTCATCTATAAGTTCTATACATGAACTAGTGCTTTCATGGTGACCTGAACCAAATGCAAGTGCAGGGTTTATTATGATATTTGTAAGATTTTCTTTTACCTCTATCCACTCGGGACGAATATAGTATGATGCTATTTGAACCGGTTTTATAGAAGCTTTATATTTGTTTATCCAGTCTTCATTTTCTTTTTTCTCTAAAGTTATATCAACTTTTATACCTAGCTTTTTTGCACTCTGCTTTACAACCCAAGCTATATCATCTAACTCATCTTCGCTTCGAACAATGATACTACCATCTTTTTCCTCTATGGCATTTAAGGTTATTTCAAGTAAAACAGAAGAGAAAAACTCTAACCTCTCCTCAGGTTTTACAACTAACTCATAATAAAATTTACCCATCTACAAAACAGCTTCAAGCTTCTTTTTTAAAATCGGCGGTGTAAAAGGTTTTACTATATAGTTATTTACTCCAGCTTTAAGTGCAGTAATAACTTCAGTTTTTCCATCCTCAGTTGTTACCATAAGAATAGGCATATCTTTATATTTTGATTTCGCTCTTACCCTTTTTACAAGCTCTAGTCCACTCATATTCGGCATATTCCAGTCAGTTATCAAAACATCTATATCATTATTTTCCTCTAAGACTTTCCAACCCTGCTTTCCATCTTCACACTCTACAACATCTTTATATCCAAGTCTTGTTAATATATTTTTTATAATTCTTCTCATAGTAGAGCTATCATCAACTACTAAAAATTTCATCTTTTTATCCTTCGCTAGTCTTTAGATACTTAAAAGCCTCTTGAAGGTTTAGTGTTCCCTCATAAAAAGCTTTTCCTACTATAACACCAGCCACCTTACCGGTATCTTTTAATTTTTTTATATCACCCAAATCTCTAACTCCTCCACTAGCTATGGTGGAAATTTTAGAAGATTTAGCCATCTCTACTGTAAACTCGATATTTACACCACTTAAAGTTCCATCTCTACCAACATCTGTGCAAATTATAGCCTCAACCCCCTCATCAGCAAAAACTTTTGCAAGTTCAGTTGCCCTTATGGTAGATTTATCTGCCCAGCCTTCAACTACAACAAAACCATCTATAGCATCAATACCCACTACAATAGGATACTTTTTTGCTACTTTTTTAACAAAAGACGGATCTTTTAAAGCTATAGAACCCAAAATAACTCTATCTATCCCAAGCTCCAAATATCGCTTTATAGCATCCTCATCACGGATACCTCCACCAAGCTCAATCTTTATATTGGTATTTTCTCTGATTTTTTTAATTTGTTCTAAATTTTTCGGCTCACCAGCAAATGCGCCGTTAAGATCAACCAAATGTAACCACTCACTTCCTATCTCTTCAAATCGCTTTGCTATCACCCACGGCTCATTACTATAAATCTTAGCACTATCCATCAAACCTTTAGTTAGCCTAACTGCTTTTCCATCTTTTAAATCTATCGCCGGTAATATTGTCATATCTCACCTCTGCACAAAATTTTTTATAATCTTTAGTCCATTTTCATAGGACTTCTCCGGATGAGGTTGAAAGCCCACTATGTTATCTTTTACTATAGAACTTGTAAACTCATATCCATACTCTGTTGTCGTTAAAGTGTATTTTTTATCTGTTTTTGCATAATAGCTATGTATAAAGTATAGGTAAAAATCATTAGGTAAATCTTTTAAGATAGGATTTTGCTGTTTTACGAAAACTTTGTTCCAACCCATATGAGGAACTTTGTGAGGAGTTTTAAACTTTGTTTTATCAAACTTTACCACTTCACCTTTTACAAGTCCTAAGCCTTCTGTTTTTCCAAACTCTGTTGAGTTTTCAAGCAAAAGTTGCATACCTAAACATATACCAAGCAGAGGCTTACCGCTTTTTGCGAACTCTTTTATAGCTTCATCCATACCATTTCCTTTTAAATAAGTCATAGCATCCCTAAAAGCTCCAACACCCGGAAGTAAAACTTTGTCATACTCTTTCAACCTATTTGGGTCACTCTCTATCTTTACCTTATCGGTATAAATGTTAAAAGCATTTTTCACACTTTGTAAGTTTCCCATCTTATAATCAATTATTGCTATCATTTAACTCCTTTTGAAGCCCATCTAAAAATATCTTACTATATCCTCTTTTCCTTGGCAACTTCTCCTTAAAAATTGCCAAATTTGCCAAATAATCCTCTTTTGAAAGATTTCCTTTTAAAAGTTCATATCTTAGATATAGCCAGTAGGTATTTAAAACATCGCTTTGGCAATATTCGTTTATCTTTTGAAGTTCATTTTTGTAGTAGAGTTCTAAAACTTGGTCTCCACTTACATCATATTTTCCGGGTATTCCAATCATAGAGCAAAGCAGATCTAATTTTAATCCTCTAACTGCCCCAAATTCTCCTATATGATCCATAAGATCTATATGAAATCTATCACTATATCTGTATCTATAGTTATCCCATTTTGATTTGTGTAAAGTTCTATTTTCTACTTCAAAGTATGCAGGAACTGATAGTGAATACTTCATAGCTCTCACCAAGAGCATTGGCATATCAAATGCTCTTCCATTAAAGCTTACTAGTTTTGGACTTTTACTATCTATAAAGTTTAAAAAGTTTTCTATCAACTCTTTTTCATACTCACCATTTATACAACTAACCTTTTCAAATCGCCCATAATCATCAGTTATAACTGCACAGATAGCAACAACTTTATGAAAAGGTATAGGCAAAAATGAGCTACCACTTTGCCCTTTTTGAAGTTCTAAAGCTTCCATAGAGACTTCAAAATCAGCTCCGTCAAGATGAAATTGACTCCTTATAAGCTCTACATCGGGTATAGTTTCACAGTCAAATACACAAATCATAATACAATATTCCAGTCATTTTGGAAAGATTGTATCAAAAGATAGATTTAAAGAGACTGAGCTAGTAAGAGACTAAGAAACTGAATTTGAAAAAATTACTCAATCTCTTTTCACTACCTATCTATCTCATCCTTTTCCACTATTTTACTAAACTCTATCATACCACCTTCGGCTAAAATTTTAGCCTGTTCAATCCAGTTTTCTCGCATTGCTTTTGCTTTCAATGTATTTAAATGCTCATCTATCCAATCTAACTCTTTTTCACCCCAACTTGCTATTTGATCAAAGTGATATATCCCTAAATCATTTAATACTTTTTCTAACTTCAAACCTATTCCGCTTATTTCCTTTAAATCATCAGATTTTCCATTTCTTGGAGTATCAAGAAAGTTTAGTTCTTTACTCTTTTTACTTTTTTTACTCTTTTTTATCTCTAAATCACTCTCTTGTTTTGCCATATTTAAAAGAGTTTTAGCATCAGAGTTGTCCACCTTTTTTTTATCATTTTCTACAACTTTTTTAATCTCCGCTTTTTGAACTTTTGGCTTCAAAAACATACTTTTTAGTATTTTTTCATCTTCTTCTTTTAGATCATCAAAGGGTTTTATATCTTTTTCTTTAACACTTGTCTCTTTACATTTTAATATTCTACCTATCAAAAAACCTATCAAAGCTCCTATCAAGGCTACTATCAAAAGACAAAAAAGCATCTTAATCGCTATCTCAAACACATTATTCTCCTAATATTATAAACTCAACTCTCCTATTTATCTGTTTATTTTTTTCTGAATTGTTTTTTACAAGAGGATTAGCTTCACCATAGCCTATTGCTTTTAAATTTTTAGGATTTACTCCCTTTTTGATTAGATATTTTCTAACAGTATCTGCTCTATATTGAGATAAAATCAAATTTGTTTTCTTTTCACCATCAGAATCAGTATATCCTGCTATCTCAACTTTAACATTTGGATTTTTCAAAAGTATGTTCGCAACCTCATCAAGCACAGGTTTACTTTCATTTAAAAGTTTCCCTGTAGCTGTCACAAATCTTAAACTTTTTAACTTTAAGATAGAGTTAATCTTTTCTTGTAGTTTTTGTTTATTTGATTTTGGTTGTATAAAAGTTATATCCTTAGCGATATTTATATCTTCATCTATTTTATCTAATTTATCTAACCTTTTATCAATATCTTCTTTTATGCCCTCTTTATCTGTTTTACCTATGACAGAAAAAGTATCTTTATCAAACTGAATAGTTCCTTGTATAAACTCCACAAAATCATCCACAACTAAAACAAAAGGTATTTTCCATCTATCCTCTTTTAAATCACTATCAACTATACAAAGTTCCTTTTTTACATCCAAATCTTTTGATTTTAGAAGAGCGACTAAACTATCTATCTCTTTTTGAGATACAAATATGCCCGATATTGTTGCACTATTGCCTTGTTTTATTATTGATAATTTTCCAATATGCTCTACTTTGGATTTTGGTTCTTCTACAACAATATCTGACTCAACATCCAAAGTCTTTATACTATTTAGTGTTGCTTTTACTAACTCTTTATCCTCTTTAAATGCAACAACTCCGTTTACTGTAAGTTTCTTATTGTGATACTCTATATATCCTCTTTTAAATTTTTTCAAAATATCGTTTAAATCCAACACTAAGCTTAATACTTGAATATTTTCAACATTTTTATCAAATTTTAAATTTCTACTTTTTAAATTGCTATATTTTGAAAGAAGGTTATTAAAATCATTTTTACTTGGTAAAACACCCTCGATACTAAGCTCTTTATCATTTTTATCTATCTTAAATGATATATCTTTTTTCTCAATTTTATCAATTTTCTTAACTTTTTCTGCTAACTTTTTCCTTACTGTGGTTACCTTTTCAACTTTTAATAGTGAAGTGTTTATCTCTTTATTTGGTTGTGGCATATCAACCAATTTACTTTTGATGCAAAAAAAAATTAAAAGTGCTAAGACCAATAGCAAAAACCACAATAATGTTTTCTCAGACATACTTCCTTCCTAATTTTTTTAAGATGTATCATCCATTGCAATTATAGATTATTAAGAATAATAATTAGTTAAATATTTTAAAGTTTATTTGAAAAAACGAAATTTTTAAGCTTTTTGGATAAAATAACTTAAAAATTTTAAAGGTTAATACTTGAAAAAAGAAATAGTAGTAGCTCATTCGCCTGATGCAGATGATATTTTTATGTATTTTGCCATAAAATTTGGCTGGGTTAGCACAAGGGATATGTTATTTAGTAATATCGCACTAGATATTGAGACTTTAAATCAAGAGGCGATAAAGGGAACTTATGATATTAGCGCTATAAGTTTTGCTCTTTATCCATATATAAAAGATGATTATGCACTACTTAAAAGTGCTATTAGTTTTGGTGAAGGATATGGTCCAAAATTGATAAAACAAAAGAAAAAAAAATTAAAAAGAAGTTTTAAGGTAGCTCTTAGCGGAGAATATACGACAAATGCTCTTATCTTCAAAATAGCCTATCCTGACGCTAGAATAGTTTATAAAAACTTCTTAGAGATAGAAGGAGCTGTAAAAAGTGGTGAGGTTGATGCAGGAGTGCTTATACACGAGAGCATTTTAACCTATGATGATAGTTTAGAAGTTGAAAAGGAGCTTTGGGATATATGGTGTGAACTTAGTGGAGGGGATTTACCACTTCCGCTTGGTGGTATGGCTATAAGAAGAAGTATGCCAATAACTCGTGCTATAGAGTGTGAAGAGATACTAACCAAAGCGGTAAAAGTAGCTCATAATAATAGAAAAATTTTAGCTAAGATGTTACTTCAAAGAGGACTTATAAGGGTGGATGAAAAAAAACTTGATAAATATTTGGACCTTTATGCAAATGAAAATTCTATAACACTAAGCAAAAAACAAATAGAGGCTATAGATAAACTTTATGAGCTTGGTTATAAAAACGATTTTTATAGTGAACAAATATCGTGTGAGGACTATTTTGTGCCACGAGAATATAAAGAGTATAGGTTTAGTTAAGATGGAAGCAAAGTTTATGGAACTTGGAGTAGAGACTTTTAAACTTGCACTTTATCTCCTACTTAACATTTTAGCCAAGCCTATTGTAGAACTTGCTATTCCCATCTTTCAAGTTACTACTCAGATAAATGAAATGTCTCTTTCTTTTACTCCTAAAATCTTCCTAGTTGTAGTAGTTATCATCTCCACTATGGCTTGGATGATGAATATGATGATAGAGTTTGCAACTAAAGCGATAAATCTCATACCAAAGCTTCTATACTGATGAAACGACTCATAGACTTTTCAAAATATAGCTCTATAAAGATAGGAACTTCCATAGAGGTTGAAGTTATAGAAGAAAAAAGAGATATAACAGACGGCTTTTTAGTTGGTGGAGCAAATAATCTTTTAATATCTCCTACCCCTCCAAAACTCTATATTTTAGGAAAAGAGTTTGATTTTATAAAGTTAGATGGAGAATATCTAAAAATCGGTGGAGCTACAAAAAGTGGAAGAATATTTTCTTTTTGTAAAAAGCATAATATAAGCGGACTTGAGTATCTTGGAAAACTTCCCGGAACTCTTGGTGGGCTTGTAAAAATGAATGCCGGTATGAAATCTTATGAGATTTTTAATAACTTGGTGTCGGTTAGTTTTGCAGATAGAGAGGTTGAAAAAAAAGATATACACTATGGTTATAGATATACCAATATTGACAGAGTTATTTTTAGTGCTACTTTTAGAATAAAAAAGGGGTTTGATTATACTCTTTTGGATGAGTTTACAAAGATGAGAACAAATCAACCAAAGCTCCCAAGTGCCGGAAGTGTTTTTAAAAATCCAAATGGTGACTATGCAGGGCGACTTATAGAAGCGGTGGGTTTAAAAGGAGTTTCAAAAGGTGGTGCTATGTGGAGTGAGACCCATGCAAACTTTTTAGTAAACAAAGCAAAAGCCACTTTTGAAGATGCAAAATGGCTTTTATATGAGGCAAAAAGAAGAGTTTTTGAAGAATTTGGCATCAAACTTGAAAAGGAGATAATTGTATTAACCTAAGTTAGTTATAATTACCTAAGCCATAGCAGATGATTGCTTGTTTTTAGAACAGGAGGAAAGTCCGAGCTACTATGAGACAGGGTTTTGTCTAACAGACAACTGGGGTAACCCAAGAGATAGTGCAACAGAAAGTAAACCGCCGTATTTACGGTAAGGGTGAAACGGTGAGGTAAGAGCTCACCAGCTCCTTGAGCAATCTTGGAGGCTATGTAAACCTAACCCGGTAGCAAGAAGGGGATGGTAAAAGTCTCATATTTTATCCCTTCGCTAAAGCTTGTTTGTAAATCCAAGCTTAGATAAATAATCATCAAATACATAACTCGGCTTACAGCTATGGCTTTTTTTATGACTATAACAGCCAAGTGAAATAATCGTGATGAAATATATTAATATTTCTAACATTTTGCATTTATTTAACAACTTTTTGATAAAATCCATTGAATTTAGCTTATTAGGAACAAAGATGGATATTATTAAAAAGATTTTTAAAATAATTTTACTAACTATAATAACTTTAGCAATAATCTTAACACTTGCTTTTAACTTAACTCTTTTATATGTAGATAAACATATTGATGAGAGAATTCCTAAAAATGTTTACAATGATTGTCATAAAATGTGGTCGTCAAGAGGTATTTATCATATAAGAGCAGAACAAAATACACTTCTATCACTAGATAGAGCCATAAAAGCTGGACATATTGGTTTTGAGATAGATTTTTATTATGATAGTAAAACGGATAGATTTATAATTTCCCATGATAGACCGACAAAAGATAAAGATGGGAACTTACACTATACCTTAAAAAATGGTAGGTTGCTAACACTAAAAGAGGTATTTGAAAAATTTGGCAAGGGAAGATATTTTTGGTTGGATTATAAAAATCTTGATAGAATTTCAAAAGAAGAGTCTTTAAAGGCTGTGAAAAGATTAGAAAAAATCTCAAAGATTAACAATATGAAAGAAAGAATCTATGTGGAGGGTTGTAGACCTTGGATGCTAAGCTTTTATGATAAAAAAGGGTTTAAAACTCTGTTAAGTTTTCATCCGTTACCAAAGAGTTATCCATTTCATTCGGCATCATCAAACTTTTTTAAAATGGTATATTACTTTTCTTCCTCAACAGCTTTGGCTTTAGAGTATGGTAAACTAGATGATCCAAAATATACACAAATAACTAAAGAAAATCTAAAAAATATCCCTCAATTTATCTTCCATGTTCCACCTAAAGAAAAGTTACTAAGAAAACTAGTAAAAGAGCCTGATATAAGAGTCTTGTTAGCTGGAAAAGGAGAAAGTGTAAATTTTGGATATATTACTAACTGTAAATAAAATCAAACAAATACCTATCTTCTTAAATCTTCATTTTTTTAAATTTTTCAAAAAGTTACACTCTTAAAATAACTCTCCTGTGATTTTCTTTAGTTTCATTAGAGGATTAAGTTAAAATTTCCTATAATAATAGAATAAGTATTATAATTTTATATTTCTATAAGTTTTTATACCCTTTTAAAGGAGCTTAAATGTTTTTAAAAATAATTTCTCTTCTCTTAATGCCAATTTTTTTGTTAGCTCAATATCAAATAACTCACTTAAAACATTTTCACTATACAGGTGGTCCTCATACTCAAGGACCCGATGCAATAGGAAGAGTTATAGTTTTTGATGGATATTTTTGGGCTCCCGATCACGATCCTATACAAGGGTATGGAGGACTTTGGAGGATAGATGAGTGCGGTAACAATCCAGGATATACTGATATAGATAGTAATAGGGATGGACCTATTATAAACATATACATAGGAAAAAAATATTTCTATACCAACTTCATATGGGGAGGAAGAGTTTATGCACCCGGATATGTCTATGATCACAATGGTGCTAAGCTTGTCTCTTATAACTTTGTAAAACCATATGAATTTAACGACTTTGTTTACTCTACAAATGGACATTATTATGATATATCAGATATCAAAAATATAAAAGATATGGGATTGATATCAAATGAATTGGACGATATAGTTGATATTCAAGGAAATGCTGTTTATTCAAATGCTCACTATGGAAAAGGAGAGTTCTTACTGATACAAACAAGAACAAATCTTTATATCTTTACACAAAACAGTGATGGCTCACTTGAATATCAAGATGATATAGATATTAGCTCTAACTCAAAAATATTTATTGAGGATGAAGATAAATTATACATCTATGATGAACAAAAACAAGAAATCTTTACCTATAAGATTAACAATCTATCTTTTGATTTTTTAGATAGTGGCACCTTACCTCCGGGGCGAAATATTACTTCCCTAAGACAATTTTTTATCTCTCATATAGGTGGAAAAACAGAGGCAATTTTTCTTGATAACAGACAAATAATTTACTGGTATGATATAACTAATCTAAAAAATATCACCTTTAGAACATCCCTAAATCTTGGCTCAAAATCCTACCTAAACGGTATCTGGGCAAAGGATCATCTACTTTTTACAGCAGAACATTATGGGATAGATATATTTATGTTATCTGGAGAGAGTTTAAAACAAGATATATATATAAGAGAAGAAAACCACTCCACTTGGCAAGAAAAAGAGGATAAAAAAGAGATATATGATAGAACAAAAGATGCTATCTTTTATGTTAAAATAGGAAATCATGACAACAAAGTAAATATAAACCATGATAACATTACTCCAATACTAAAAGCTGACCTTTCTGATGAAAACTTTGATATATCCTATTATATAGATGATGATGATATAACTTCTAAAATAACTTCCAAAGATGGATATAGCCAAAGTAGTATAAAATTTGGTGATGATTTGATAATAAAAATAGTAGCAAGGGCTAAAAAAAATGGTGTGTATAAAAAAATAGTAAATTTTTCTTCAAAAATAGTTCCAAAAAGCAGATGCGGAACACCTATAGGATATGAAAATGTCGTAACTGTTAAAGCTGTGCTTGATAAGAAACAAAATTATCTATTTAAAGCTGTAGGTGATGGCTCTTGTGATAATATAGATGTAAATAAAAACTGGGATAATAAAGTGGTAACCAAAGTTGCTTCTAAACCATTTAGTGTTGCAGTTTTAGCAAAAACCGAAGATACTCTTGAACCTGCAGATAATCTTAGTATAAATGCCTTAGAACTTGTTGATTGTAAAAACAACAATATCTTAAAAACCCTCTATAAGGGAGATATTAAGACTTCTAAAAATGGATGTGTAGTTATAAATAATCTAAGCTATGAGGATGTTACAAAATGTGCAAATATAAAGGTAGTGGCAAAAAAAACTGACCAAAATAACAACGAAATAGGAACAAAGACTTCACTATCTGATAGCTTTACCATAAGACCAGATAGATTTGAAATTTCTATGAATATAACTTTGCTAAAAGCTGGAGATGAGTTTGACTTAAACATAAAAGCTGTAGATATAGATGGTAAAGTAGTGAAAAACTACCAAGAAAATATAGATGATCTAGTAATAGAGATAGAAAATAACAATCCAAACTGTAAAAAGGTCTCTTTACAAAAAAGTGAAAAAAATCAAAGATTTAAAAATGGTGTCTATCAAACAAAGGCATATTTTACTGATATAGGAAAGATTAGCATAGAAATAAAAGAAAATAAAAAAAATTACTATGCTATTGTTGATGGCACAGATACTACCAAGAAGGATATACTCTATATAAAACCGGGCAAAAAATCAGATATAAAAATCATTCCATACTCTATAAAACTTTTTCCTTCACTACAAGGAGAAGATGACAATAAAACAACAGTATATTTTACTACTGCAGATGATATTAAAAATATGGGGGCAAAACTCTCTTTAAGAGTGCAAATGGTAAACAAACAAGGGGATATTTCTCAAAATTTTTCAAGTAGTTGTCACAGTGAAGATGCAAATATTTCACTGTCATTTTATGTACAAAGTGCCGAAGAAAGTCTTTTAAATCTATTTGGTATATCAAATGATAAAGTTGAATTTGTTATAAAAGATTTTAAACCAACTGCTCATTTAACAAAAAATTTTTCACAAACACTATCTATGACAATAAGTAAAAATAATTTTGAAAATGGAGAAGCTAATAAAAATTTAAATATAAATTTTGAAAAGAAAAATAATCAACCTATAAATCCGATACGATTTATCCCCATAAAAATAGTAGCAAAACTACAAGATTCTAACATAACAACACAAACAAGCATCAATGCTCCTATAGATTTTTTATACTCAAGAGCAGATGTCCCTTCACCTATAGAAACTAAAGATTTAAGTATCAATACTGCAGTTAAAGAGTTAATATATTCCAAAGATGAAGATATGAAAAACGACCTGATACAGCAAAATAAAATAAAAAGAAGTAGTAATGATGTATATTGGTATGAAAAAGTTTTACCTAAGGATGATTATTTACAAATAAATTCAACATTTGCAACAACCTTAGATAAGTATTTAACCGTAAAAAAAATAGCTCCTGCTATGATAAATATAACTTCCTCTAAAGGAGCCATAAAAGCAAGGATATACTATATCCCTTCCTATAAATGGTTACTTTATGATAAATATGATTCAAATGTAACTAGACACCATTTTGATGTATATATCTATTCTTCAGGAAATTGGGCAGGAGAAGGAGAGCTTGGGACAACGATAGATACTGAGATTTCACCTATACCAAACAAAACTATAGACTGGTAAGCTACCACAATAGAGGTAGATACCTGTCATAATCTCTGATTTTTTCATATAAATCATTAACCCATACGAACCATACGAAGATACTATATGCTAAATGGCTAAGCTGTCTTTATAAAACTCTCTTTAGACATTTTCTGGCTAAAATACCTTTTAGCTGTCATTATTGTGCATCCCATTTTTCTATTTTATTTTCAATTTTATAATACTGCCAATACAACTTACCAAGTAAATCAAGTATAAAAATATTTTTCTCTAACAAGTTAGCAATAACTTGTTTTTTTGATACTTTTTTTATTTTATCTTCTCCTGATTTAGCATAAGTGCTTTTACACAGAAGCTATTTTTGTTGCATTTGCTCATACTCTACTATATAAAATAGCTTGACAGTTCTTGTTAAGTTGTATAAACTCTTCTTTGTTATGGTTTTGAAGTATCTTTTTTGCTTGTTTTAATTTTGCAGGAGATCTCGAGATAAAAAGTATATCGTTTTTTTTAACTTCTCTATTGTTTTGGAGGTAAAAAGAGCCTCATTGGATATTACTTTTGTTTGTGTTGTAATAGCATTTTGTAAAGGAGCAATGTGTTCTTTCACAATTGTAGCGAATGCTTGTGTATGCGGATGAAGAGGTAGTATAGACACAAAGTGCTACACTACCTTGTAAAAATCTTCTTCTTGATGTTTCTATAACTTTCATAAGAAAATTATATCACAAAAAGCATAAGTTTTTTAGTATTTGTATCTAAACAATACTCTAAAATCCTCAGCTTTTTTAACAGCATTTGGAACAGTATCTATATCAGTTGGAGCTCCTTGAACACCAAAGAAGCCATTGCTTCCTGTGTAATCATAATCGATTCTTGTGTATCTTAAACTCATACTAAGAGTTTTAGTTAAAGGTTTTATCCAGTAAATCTCTTTTGCATCACCTCTTGCTGCAACTTTACTGCCTACCATAGTATCTTCGCCATAAGTTACACTTCTCCAATATTTACTTCCATAGTTATACTCTACTCCCCATCTTGCATCATCGGTTATTAGACAAGGCATTTGAAGTCCAACCCAATAAGAGTGTCCAGTCTCACTTCTTGAAGAACCTAACATATACTTTCCATATGATGGATGAGTTTTACTCCAAGCATAACTTGCAAAGAAAATAGTATCATCTAAAAAGTCATTTATACCATCACCTATACCTTCTGCTTTAAACATAACTGTTGCAAGCTCTAAATCTCCAAAAGTTTTAAAACCTTCAGATGCATTTGTATCATATCCAATCATATTATATGCTTTTGCATAATTTGTATGGATAGAGTATTGTCCATCATCATAAGGAACAAAGATAGCTCCTACCATACTTGAGTTTACATATTCATCATCTGTTGCATAATCTTGACCATCATTTGAAAATCTAGGTTTTGCACTAGTTAAACCTCTACCAAGACAAAGCTTAACCCAACCTCCCTCAAGCGGAGTTACTTTATCAAGATTCCATCTAAAACTAGCTCCGTCAAACTGCACATTCACAGTATGAGCCAAAGCAGATTTTCTTGGATCTCCCTCTCTAAAGTTTGCACCAAGTCCATTTGTAGAGGGTCTTCTACCGATACTAGCTGTCCAAGATATATCTTTTCCTAAAAATGTATCATTTGAATACAACCAGTAAGCCTCTTTAAGTTTTACATGGTCATCTGCAAGAGCTTCATTTGTAACCCAATCAAATCTATAGTTCATATTTGTAGGTTGTCCATTTAAAGTTTCACCAAAAGCTTTGTTAAAAGCTAAAGTTCCATAAAATCTTACATTGTCTCCTGCATCATATTTCATATTTAACAAAAGTCTATTTGATAACAAAGAGGTATTTTTTACCTTTGTTCCATCTGAGAGTGTATAATCAATCCTATCATTTGTAGTCCTAAAATCAACATCCCATTTTATGTGATTACCATTTGCTAACATTCTAGCTTCACTAGCTTTTTTCTTGTTAGCTTTTACCTGTTTTTCTAACTTTGCTAGTTGTTTTTTTAGTGATGCTATCTCAGCATTTAAATCACTAGCAAATGCAGAAACACTAAATGCAGCTACTACTGATAGTGCTACCAACCCTTTTTTCATTTTATCTCCTTTTTTCCTTAATAAACTATTTCAAAAGCTACATACTACCAATACAGTTTTTAAAAGAATTTAAATTTTTTATTTAAATATAGAGGTTAAAGAACCTCCATACTTTTTTAATGATGTTCTCCACTCTCTTCAAGTTCAAATAGTTTAGAACCTAAATGATAAAGAATCATACAAACACCGATAGCTCCAAAAGCAATCATCATCTCAGTTGATGATGGAGTATATTCTACCAATGATGGTGGAAGTTGATACTCTCTTATTTTTAAAGTTTGCATCGGAAATACTTGTGTATTGTGAACCATATCATATCTCATAAAGAAAACACCAACTAAACCAAAAAATGAAGCATATACCAAACTTTTTATATCTTGACCTTTACTTTTTAAGATTATAACAAAAGGTATAACTGCACCAAGTAAAATCTCACCTATCCAATATGATTTAGTAGTTAAGATATACATTATTGTATCAGCTCTTTCCGGTAATCTTCCATAAAGTCCTGTAACAACTGCCCAAAAATCAAGGAAAATAAGGACTGCAAGAAGCAATCCTAAGATTTTTGCTAACTTTAACAAAAAAGTTTTTATCTCTTCTGGAAACTCCATCTTATACATAATACCATATACTAAAAACAATAAATATGAACCAACAACAACTGCTGTTAAGATGAAGTATATAGGTAAAAATGGTCCATTTACAGCTGGTCTTGCTACTAGATTACCAAATATAGAACCTAAAGTACTAAATGCTGCAACATCAGCCATCAAACCACCTATACCAAGAAGTTTTGACAACTTGTGATTACCTCTTAGTGCAAATATAAATTCGGCAATAATAAATCCCAATACCAAACTATACAGTGTTCCCATCCACCATATAGAAGAGGTAAGTCCCGGACTTAACATATTGTATATCATCATCCTAATAGGATGTCCTATTTCTAGCAAGATGACTGTAAAACCTGCTAAAAGTGTAACTATAGCAAGAAATGTTACTTTTAAACCTACCGGATTGAACTCTTTTATACCAAATATATGTCCAAATGAAGCTATGATACAAAGTCCTGTGCTAGTTCCAACAAAGAAAATATACATAGCAATCATAAGCCCCCACGGATGCTCTCTTGTTACACCGTAAGCGTGATGGCCGTGAATAAAATATGTCACAGCACCGATAACAAACATAGTAGCCAAAACAAGAGCTATCAATGCTACTATTTTATTTTCAGGTGATAGTAAATCTTTAACTGTTACATCCTTAATCGGAACAATTTTTTTTATATCTTTCATACTCATCACTACCTCCTTATATCAAATAAAAAAGTTTTGGTTTTGTTCCAAGATGAGATTTTAAACTAAAATGCTCTCTTGTTCTTAGAACTTCACTTATTTCACTGTTTGGATCATCAAGATCACCAAAAATTCTTACCTTTGTAGGACAAGTATTTTGACAAGCTGTTGTAGTTTCACCTCTTGCAAGTCCTGTATCACTACAGAAAGTACACTTATCAACTGTCACAGTTCTATCATCTACATATCTTGCATCATAAGGACAAGCATTCATACAATAACTACACAGGATACACTTATCACTATCAACTCTAACTACATGATTTTCATCATAATATGTTGCACTTGTAGGACAAACTGATTGACAAGGTGCATTGTCACAATGTTGACATTGACTTGGTAGAAAAGTTTGAGAAGCTATATTAAGATTTGGCCACTCTCCCTCTATCTCTTTTACTCCAACCCAAATTCTATGTTTATCAGCTCCAAGTAAAACACCATTTTCCTCTTTACAAGCAACTTCACATGCTTTACAATTTATACAATTTTTATAATCTAATGCCATTCCATATCTAGCCATGATCACACCTTCCTTATTTCTACATTTGTTTCATGCATAACTGCTGCACCATAAACTGGTTCGATTTTATCTTCTATAATCAAAGCATCATTTGCACCATTACCATATGCAAACTCCATTTCTGGACTACTACCGCCAAAACCATGAAGCATAAAAATCTGATTTGGAGCTATTTTTTCAGTAGGATATGCTTTGATTTGAACTTTACCAATGCTACTACTAACTTCTACCATATCTCCAAATTTTATACCTTTTTCATTTGCAACTCTTTTATTGATCCATAAATAATTAGTAGGTATTAAATCTCTTAGCATTACATTGTTTGTAGTTCCGCTTTGTGTAAATTGTGCATGTCTTCCTGTAATAAGTCTAAATTTACCTTTTGGAACACTGAAATTCCACTCATTATGCCAAGTTGGCATAGGATCAATACCTTTTTTAGCAAGGTTTTTAAAGTTAAATGTTACTTTTAGTTTATCCCCTTGAGTGGTATAATTTTTCTTATCTTCCGGATAATATTGATATTGATTTACATCTAATTGTTTATGATATTTTTCCATATTTGGATAATAAACACCTTTTTCTTGAAGTATTTTCCAAGCCTCTTCGCCAAATGTTTTGACTATTTTTTCTTCATTTTGTTTTTCAACCGGTTCTTCCCAAGGTTCAGCTAAATCAAAACCATTTTCTTTATAGTATTTTTCTTCTTCCTCTTTAGACATTCCCTTGATTTCATCTTGAACATCTTCATCATATTTTTTAGTTATTTCCCATAAAGGTTTTGAAAGTTTTTCAGCCAATTCTTTATAGATTACTTCTGGTTCTTTTGTCTCAAAAAGAGGTTTAACCGCTGCTCTTCTTTGAACAATAGCAGGTTCAAGTCCTCCATAAGTTGCAACAGGAGAA
>CAZUPK010000016.1:0-2623 GCA_964622255.1 uncultured Campylobacterales bacterium | reverse complement strand
AGGGGTCAGGTGACAATGACAACTTATGGTAAGGATAACGGCATTTAGTATATCAAGTATATTGTGCTTCACAGGTTGGTTTTTAAATACGGTCTTATAACAAGTATGTGGAGTCGCAGATGACACAAAATCTTGGGCTTTTGATTTTTGAAATTTGGATTTGGTGATAAAGATGGGTTTTGTTATAATCATCTAAACCAAAAAGAGAGGCGTTTTATGAAGATTTATGAGATAGTTTTGGATAGAAAATATTTTTTTATAGAGGGATTTGAAAAAAAAGAGTATAAGATAAGTCCTATTTTGTTAGAAAAATATTTCTCAGGCAATATTAGCCAAGATGAACTAATGCAACTTGGATACAATATCTACTCAAATCTCTCCTTAGATAGGTTGGATTTTTCTCAAAAGAGTATCATAGTTATAAAGAGTGATGAACCAAATATCCACAACATACCCTTTGAACTTATAAACAAAAACTCCAAATCAAACGGTTTTCTTTTAAAAAATCCAAATATCTCTCTCATAAGAGAGCTTCCCTCACTATCTAAAGAGATATTTGAGCCAAAGAAAAAGGATATAAAGATACTATTTTTACTCTCTATGCCTCTTCAAACACTACAAAAATCACCACTTGACCCTCTAAAAGAGATAGAAAAAGTTTCAAAAGCACTTAGAAAATATATAGCTTCAAAAGTTGTGCAGTTGGATATAGAGGAGGTTGTAAATGTAGCAAGCATATCAAAAAGATTAAAAAATACAAACTACGACATCATCCACTTTAGCGGACACGGTAGCAAAGAGGGACTTGTGATAGAAGAGATGGATGGTTATAGTGAAAGATTTGCCACTATTGAAGATCTAAAAGAGATGTTTTCTATCTCTACTCAGACAAAACTTTTTTATTTCGATAGCTGTTTAGGAGCTTCCTCAGATGGATTTTTACCATCTTTAGCATTTGAGATATATAAAACTTTTCCAAATGCCACAGTCATAGCCAACCAAGACTCTATAAGCGACTCCTTTGCAACCTTTTCGGTTGAAAAGTTTTATGAAAATCTTTTTAAAGATAGTATAGATTTTTCACTGATTGATAGTAGGGTGAGTGATAACAACGAGTGGTATAAAAGTGTCATATACACAAAAGCAAACAGCAGACCTTTTTTTATAGATGAAGAAAAGTTAAAAAGAACAGATAACTATCAAAAGGTTTTTTTAGATAGTGATGATAGCTATATATATAGATACTCTCTTGTTAGAGAGGCAACTTCAAAGATGCAAGAACAAAACTACTTAGTTTTACACGGTATAGGAGGGGCTGGTAAAAGCACTTTGGCACGATATCTGCAAAGTTTTTATCAAGCAAGATTTGAAAAGAGTTTTTTTATAGATTTAAGAGATATAAAAAATGGTCTAAAAGAGTTTTTGCAAAAGTTCAGTATAGATGAAAATAATAAAAATATACTTATCATCATAGATAACTTAGAACTTATAGCTTTGGATAGAGATGGTATCATAAGGGATAGTTGGAAAGAGGAGTTTTTAAAGCTTTTATCCGATGATAGAGTTTTTATTATATTTACCTCACGATTGATACCTCACTTTAACAAAAGAGAAAAACTAAAAAATATCTTAAAAGTTGGTGAGTTTAAAGAGTATGAGATAAATTTTTTATATCATAGTTTAAAAGATGAAGATACAAAGAGTTATTTAGAAAAAAATCTAACTGCTATCTACGAGCTTGCCGGACTACATCCCTTTGTTATAAATCTTTTGTTGGAGCAACAACCAAAAGGTATAAAAAGTTCGTTTTTAAAGCAGGAGGTTTTTGAAGATATTTTTGATTTTTATAAAAGCTATTTTGAGACTAAAAAGTTTAAAGAGTTTTTATCTTTAAGATATCCTGTTAGCAAAGAGTTTTTGGAAGAGTATTTTGGATATGACTTTATATATTTTTTGGAAAAAAAGCTTTTAGTTTTGGATGAAGAGGTTGAAGGGTTGGTTTTAAAAAGGGTGTTAAAAAACTACTTTTTAAATTCTTTTGAGATAGAGGATGAAAAAAAAGAGCTTTTAAAAAGGATAAAAGAAAGCTTTAGCAAAAACAAAGAGCTTTTTTCAACAAATGATTTGGCAAATATCTTTTTCTTACAAATCGAGATAGATAAAAAAGATGACTTTTTACTACGGATATTTTCACTATTTGATACTTCAAGAGATATCGTTTTTTTAAGCAAAGAGGAGCTTTTTATAGTAAAAAAGTTAGTAGAGTTGATAAAAGATATCGAAGAAAAAGCTTTTTTTATGGTAGAGTTAGCAAATAGCTTTTATCTAAAAGGAGAATACAAAGAGGCTAAAGAGCTTTATGAAGAGGCTTTAAAAATAACAAAAGCATTAGCTAAACAAAATGAAGCCTTCTTAGCCGATGTTGCTATGACTCAAAACAATTTGGCATCTCTTTTATATGAAAAACTAGGAAAAAATAAAGAAGCAAAAGAGCTTTATGAAGAGGCTTTAAAAATAACAAAAGCATTAGCTAACCAAAATAAAGCCTTCTTGCCTGATGTTGCTATGACTCAAAACAATTTGGCATCTCTTTATAAAAAACTTGGAAAAAATAAAGAGGCAA
>CAZUPK010000015.1:0-16372 GCA_964622255.1 uncultured Campylobacterales bacterium | reverse complement strand
ACCTTTCAACTCAAATCCTATCGCTTTATCAGAACCATTGTTATCATACACTCCATTACCATTAGTATCAATAATAGCACTAGCGGGAACTGTAATCACTCCTACTGGCGGTTTGGTAAAACTTATTTTACCAGTTGTTTTATTATTCTTATCAAGTACAACTTCATCACTACAATTTTTACCACTTCCATCACATGCTTTATCTATTAAATGAACCAAGTAACTATTTACTACTGGACCAGTTAGATTATTAGGATTATTATTTGGCTCTAACCATCCACTACTTCCCCCACAACCTATAACAACCGCTGTTAAACCACCAACTATAGCTAAACTAGCTATCTTACTAAGACCTATTTTCATTTTGACTCCTTATGTAGATATTTATTCTGTGCTTTGATTATAGCACACTATTATTAAACTAATATTTTTTTTATGATATAATTTTTTTGACTTAAAAAAAAAGGCAATATTATGAAATATATTTTATATTCAACTATTTTTTCAACTTTATTGTTTAGTTGGGAGTTAAGTGGAACAGGTGGAGATGTTGATATATCTAAGGGTGATATTAAAGATAATGTTATCTGGGCATATCAAGAGGGTGAGTGGAAAACTACTATAGATACACCTCTTGTTAAAAAACTAACAAGTCTAAAGGGGGGTGAAGGTTTTTGGATAAAAAACAGACAAACTCTTCCAAATCTTAAAAAAAGTGATAGTTATAGTTGGAAAGAGGGGTGGAATCTTGTCTCGCCTGTTTTTAGGAAGTGGAACTTAAAAGAGAAGTTTAAAAGTAGTCTTCCCTTTGCTTGGAAATATAATAGTAAAGATAGATGGATGGTTTATTTTGATAAAGATGTAAAAGGGTTTAAAAAGTTTGAGAGTGTTAGTGTTGGTGAGGGAGTTTGGATATATCTACCAAAGATGGATATCAAGTTGGACAATCAACCTCTTCTTTGTGAAAATGGAAGTTGCTATGATATAGATACTACAAGTGGGAAGTATAAGATATACTTAAAAACAAAAAGTTTTAACAAAGAGTTGATGTTTGGTTTTGATTTGTATAGATACTCAAATAAAAAACACTACAAGTTAGCATTTGGTCCTTTTTCTATAAGTAAAAATGGAGTAAATAGTTCAAAGATATTAACTTGTGTTGAAAAAGAGTTAGATAGTGGAAGTTGTAAAAATATAGACAATAATAAAGAAAAATTTTTATCATATAGTGAGGGGAAACTGATTATAGATTCTCAAAAAATCGCTTCAGTGTTTGACAAAACTATCCCTCATACTAAAGAGAGTTTTGATATGAAGATATATATCAGTGGTTTTGATGATGTAAAAAACTTTAAAAATGATGCTGATTTTGAAACATTTTTAGTAACTATAAAAAATAGTAAAAGTGTAAAATTTAAAGTAACTATAAGATGACTATAAGATTATAAGATAAGGTATTTTTATGAAAAGATTTCTACTCATAAGTTTAATTACGATAAGCTCTTTTGGGAGTGATAGTTATGATAGGAGTGTTAAGAATATATTTACTATAGAGTATCAAAAGTTAAACGATACTTTGGATGTATTTGACATAAAGAGCCAAGAACTTGGTAAAACTCTATCAAAATATGCTTCCATAGGAAATATGGATGGCTATAAAATATCTTTAGTGTATGGATACTCTAAGGATTTGGCTATAGATACAGCTTTGCTACAACAAAGGATAGAGTATGGCAGTGGAACCTTGGTAAACAACAGATATGAACTAAGTGGCACATATACCCTTTCTAAAGATATGTTAGATGATCTTTCTACTAAACTAAAAGTAGGTATGGTTTTTAACGATGGTGGTAAGTTGCTTTATAGTAATATAGATGCTTTAAATGATTTGGGACATAAAATCTCAGATAGATTTAAATTGATAGAGAAAAATTCAAAATATTTGATAAAAGAGACAAAAGATGATGGAACTATAAACTTTAAGTATCTATCCAATAAACCTTACATATCCATAACAAATATGGAAGATAAAAGTTACTATCTCCAGTTTGATGTTAAAAAAATCTTGTCTAACTATGTAAGTATTACTCCTTTTGTTAAGTTTAACTTCTCTAGCATCACTACAAATATAAAAGCAAATGATGAGTTAGTTAAAAAGGCTATGGAGCAAGGATATGATTTGGACTTTAGTTTAAATAGAGATGAAAAGTCTATAAACTTGGGTTTTAACCTTTTGTATCGTGACAGATATAGTGTTGAACTAAAATATTACTATACAAAGCTCTTTAGATCAGATAGTGAAAATCTAAAATATATAAACTATAATCATATCGTAAATCTAAATTTTATAAAACCTATAGATAAAAAAAGATTTATATACATAGGTGGAAAATATATGCACAGACAGTTCAATGGCGAAATCCCATATCTATATAACAAGTTTTCACAAACTACCTTTGATCATAGATATGGATTTGCAAAGGTTGGTTTTGGGTTAGTTTTTTGAGTTTAAAATATCAACTGGAGAAGTTAAAAAACACTTACTTAACTTCCAGTTACAGTAGATAACTTCAGATTTATCTACTTTGCTTCCTTTACTACGGAAATCTCTTTTTTTATATTTTATTTTATACATCCTTGGCATATCTTTTGCATACTCTATATATACATCACTAGCTTCTATATCTAACTTTTTTAAAACTTTTTTAATATTCTTTAACTTTGGTTTTAGAATTTCATTGTTACATTTATCAACCATCTCTAAAAGAGGTGGCGGTAGTCTATAAAGCATAGGTGGTATCAACTCACAAGAGCTTTTACTATCTTTTTGTTGCAAGAGATTTATAGGTGGCATAGGCGGTTTTTCTAAAACTTTGGCAAAGACAAACTCTACAAGTAACACAAAGAAAAAAATCTTTTTTATCATAACTATACTCCTTAGAAAGAAGGTGGCACAGGCGGTGCTTTAAAGTTTTGTTTTTGAATCTCCTCTTGCTTTTCTTGAGTTTGTTCAGCTTGTTCAACAGCATTACCCTCTTGTTGTTTACTTTCTAAATCAATTATAGCACTTTGTTGAACTATCTCAGGAGATAACTCCTTTATTTTTACTACTTTGTTATTTTTGTCTTTAACAACTGCATAAAATCCATCTCTTACCTCCTCTCTTTGAACCGATATAGAAAAAGTTTTACCGTCAACTTTGCCATTTACAACCAGTGGTATCGATGGTGGGAGTTCATCATTTTTTTCAACTCTTTGTTGAGTAACCACTTCTACAGTATAGTCTCCTATCTTTTGACTAGTTGACACATAGCCATCTTCAACTATCTTTTTTAAATCTTCATCTACAGGTGAAGTATCATCTATATAGTTGTTTTCACTACTACTTCTTTGGCTAAAGTTTTCTTTTTTATCCTCTCGAAACTCTTTAGCTTTTTTAGTAGTTTTATGCTTACTACTTTGTAAACTCTCTTCATCCTTAAATACAACATGGATATCACTTCTTTTGAAACTTTTTAGCTCAATCTTTTTATCTAGCTCTTTTTTTTCATCTACTAAAGCTCCCTTATTAGGTTTACTATCTTGTGTCATATAAAAGAATATACCTACTACCGATATAGATAGGACTAATAAAATCTTTCTCATCTACTTTTTGCTCCTTTATTTACAATTTACCCAAAAACCTCTATTTTTGGATATTGTATCAAAAGTTTCTAAATCAGTTTTGATATCTCTATCAGTTTTTAACTTCCAACCACCTTCATATATCCATAAACTTACCGGTTTAGTATTATTTTTACAATATAGCTCATCTGTTTTTATCTCTTTAGCACTTCCAGCAAGAGTCCATCCTAAGTTAAAGTGAGTATTTTTAAATGTAGAAGGATTTTTTATGGTTATATTTATATCCTGTTTTGCTCTTATCCAAGTTCCATCTTCAACTACTATTTCTTTTATCAATGAAATATTGTTTTTATCTAGTAACTTTTGTATATACTCATCATTTGAAAATGCACTCCACTTTTTGTTTTTATACTGCCATATCAAATCTACCTTACTAGGTATTTTAGAGATATTTAAATCCAAACTCACAAGATTCCATCCTTTTTTCAGTGGTAGTATTGTTGTATCGTTTAACTCTTTGTTATAGTTTTTTAATATATCTTTTAAAGTTATAGTTGAGGTAGGACAACTTATGGATAACATATAGTTGCTATGATCTTTATCATACTTATAGTAGCTACCATATCCTTTTTCTGGATTTTGCATTAGTGAAACATCCAAAATATACTCATCTTTATTTAGTGAAGTAGTTAAAATCTTTTTATCATTCATAGGAGAAATACTATTGTTATAACTATCCAATAGTGCAGTATAAAAAGTTTGGTTGCTATATCCATTGGTTCCACTTATACTACACTTGCCCTCCAAAAAGAGTTTATATTTATCATAATCACTTTGAGAATCAAATTCTCCTTTTATATCGAACTCTTTTCCAAAATAAATCTTCTCTTTACTGGTATAAATCAAAATATCTTTATAACTTATTTTATTATTAGAAGAGATAGCCTCTACTCTTACTGTTGTAAATGAGTCATATTTTTTAGGTCTAAGTGTTAAAATATTTTTATTTATAGTTGCCTCTACAACATCACTATCGCTATAAACTTTAAAAGTGATATTTTCATCATCACTTAATGTATAAGCATTTATTAGTATCTTCTTTTGCTTATCTATGATATACTCACTCTTATTCATCTCAAAGATAGGAGAGGAATTTAACTCTTTTTTTTCATTTTCAGTTAAGTCGTTAGTTTTTATTTTTAAACTATAAGAAGAGTGACTCTCATCATACCCCCAACACCCTTGGTTACATAAAGATATCTTTATATGATATAGATCCGGTGGTAGATCCAAAACTTCATCTTTATCATAAATACCTATCAACTTATATGAACTATCATAAATAGAGTAGAAAAAAGCTAAAATCGAATAATCGCTTTCTCCATTAAAAGTCGTTTTACCATTTAAATATAAACTATAAACATCACTATCATAAGCATAGTCAAACTTTCCATTTATATTGGTTGCTACTATCTTGTCTTGTTCTTCTAAATTTTCTACACAGTCACTACCACTACAAGGCTTGATATTATAAATCATTCTAAGTGAATCTGTTTGGAAAGTATAGTTTGTTGTTTGCACTATTTCATCAAGATTATAATAGTTATCATCTTGACCTCCCCACCCCATATTTATATGTATATAGTTACCAGTATCATCATCTTGATATCCATCTGCAACTGTCATATGACCTGGAAAACTAATCAACACTGGCAATCTTTTATCGATTTGTGATTTTATAATAGAAAAAAATTCATCTTTAGAGATATCTCCTAAAACAGCTGACTTTATATCTTTTGAGTATTTAAAGTTATATATTAAAACCTCTTCATTTAAAGATGCACCTGTTCCGCCCTCTTCAAAAGTTCCATATTTTGCACTATTTGCTATGGCTAAATCTTTTAGCAGTAGAGCTACTTCATCTATTTTATAATCCTCATCAACATTTGTAAGTGATGATGGCATATTTTCCCAGTTATAATATCTGTTAAATACTACCCTTTCGCCATTACTATTTACAAATACTCCTCTTGCTTTTTGAGGGTATGAGTGATACTTCATAAGTTGTGCTTGAGCGACTTGAATACAACCAACACAAGTTAATTTACCATTTTTTTTAGGAAAATATTTATTGTATGGATAATTTTGATTCCAAGTTGTTTGTAATAGATTTGTATTTGGGATATAGTCTCTCTCCTTTATATACTTAGCATCAATATTTTTTAGTAATTCCCATCTTTTTTGATTTGTATCTTCAAAACTTCTCGTGAAAACACTGGATGATAACTCAGATAGTATATACTCTTTAAACTTTTTGGGTAGTTCTGAAAAGTTATTTTTAAAAGAGTAGGCTTTTATAGGTGAAAATTTATGGGATATAGGAACTATAATATAACCTCCACCTTTAAGCTCATACAGTTTTGCTACTAGTTTATTGTCAAACTTTAGATTTTTTTCCAACTTTATACTTTTTGTTATATGTTTATACTTCAAAAAGTTACTAGCTACTGTAAAATATTCATCTGAAAACAAAATACTAACCATAAGTAGTAAAAAGACTACCAATCTCATACTTTATACCTCCTATTTTTTTATAACTTCTATCCCTATTTTCTTTAGCTCTCTAACCTAACAAAGAGGCACTCATCAGAACTTTCTCTTTTACATTTTTTTTTCATAAGAAGGATTATAACATCATTTTTGTATAATTACCCAAAATTTAGCAAAATTTTCAAAAGGATAAGATATGAAAAAACTTTTCTTAATCATAGGAGCTCCAGGAAGTGGTAAAACAACAGATGCACAGATAATAGCAAAAAACAATCCAGACTCAATAGCACACTTTTCAACAGGAGAACTTTTAAGAGATGAAGTTGTAAGTGGAAGTGAGCTTGGAAAAACTATAGATAGTTATATTTCAAAAGGAAACTTAGTTCCGTTAGATATAGTTATAAACACAATAGTTTCAGCTATAAAATCAAGCGATAAAGAGACTGTTTTGATAGATGGTTTTCCAAGAAGCAAAGAGCAGATGATGGCTCTTGATGAGATTTTACAAAATGAGAGTGAAGTTGAACTAAAAGCAGTTATAGAGGTAGTTGTTGGTGAAGAGGTAGCAAAGGAAAGAGTTTTAGGAAGAGCTAGAGGAGCAGATGATAACGAAGAGGTTTTCAAAAATAGAATGAAAGTTTACACCGATCCACTACCAACTATCCAAGCTTTTTATGAAGAAAAAGACCTTTTAAAAAAAATAAATGGAGAAAGAAGTATCGAAGAGATAGTAAATGATATGGAAGAGTTTATAAAAAGTTTTTAAGTTATGAATTTTTACTCAGTAATAATAGGGAGCGAACTACTTAATGGCAGACGAAGAGATAGTCACTTTGAGTTTTTAAACAAAGAACTTTTAAAAAGAGGTTGGACTCAAAAGGCTAACTTTGTTATAAAAGATGATCCAAACTTTATGGAAGATGTTTTTAAACTTATAAAAAGTGATAAAGACTCTGTTATGTTTTGTTTTGGAGGTATTGGTTCAACTCCTGATGATTTTACAAGAGAGGTTTCTGCAAAAGTCTTTAGCGAAGGTTTAACCAGACACAAAGAAGCCCAAAAAATCATCTTAGAAAAGATGGGTGAAAAAGCCTATCCGCATAGAATAAAGATGGCAGATCTTCCAAAAGGGGCAAAACTTTTAGAAAATCCTATAAACAAGATGCCAGGATACTATCTTGAGGATAGATTTTTCTTTACCCCGGGGTTTGCAAATATGGCTCATCCTATGGTAACTTGGGTGCTTGATACTTTTTACCCAAAGGCACCAAAGAGTTACAATTGTAATTTTGTAGCATACACTGCAGAAGCAGAAATGATAAATATTATGAAACAATTACCAAAAGATATAGAGCTTTCTTGTCTGCCACAACTAACAAATGGCAAAAAAATGGCTGAGATATATCTAAGTTCTCAAAATCAAAATAAGCTAAATAGATGGTGTAAGTTTTTTAAAGATGAACTTGATAAACTAAATATAAAGTTCAAAGAGTTATAAAGGAGATATAAAATGGACATAAGTAAAATAAACCCGGGAAGTAATCCGGATAAAGTAAATGCACTTATCGAGATACCTCTTGGAAGTAACATCAAGTATGAAGTTGATAAAAGTAGCGGTGCAGTTGTAGTTGATAGGATACTTTACTCTGCTATGTATTATCCAGCAAACTATGGTTTTGTGCCAAATACACTTGCAGATGACGGAGATCCTGCAGATATACTTGTTATAAATGACAATACTTTTCAAGCAGGAAGTGTTATCGCTTGTAGATTGATTGGTGTTTTAGTTATGGAAGATGAAGCAGGTATGGATGAAAAACTTGTTGCAGTTCCTATCTCAAAGATAGATCCAACTTATGATGATGTTAGCTCTTTAGAGGATTTACCTCAAGCAACATTAAATAAAATCAAAAATTTCTTTGAAACTTACAAGATGCTAGAGCCTAACAAATGGGTAAAAGTAAAAGAGTTCAAAGGCAAAGATGAAGCAACAAAGATACTTCAAAAAGCGATAGAAAGTTATAAAAAGTAAGAAGTGGTTTAGAAACTGAGAGGCTGAGTGGAAAAAACTCTCAGTCTCTTGATTGTAATACCAACTAGAAAAAACAAGATTATATTATAAGCATTTATTCCAACTATCAATAATCCACTTATAAGCACAAAGTTGTTTTATACTTTCTTTGTTTTTTATATAATGGCATTTGTAAAAAGTGATGTTACATTTTTATTTCCCACACTCTAACCTAAGAATGATAAAGGATAAATCATACACAACCAAGCAATCTTACGAAGAAAACTAAGATGGAGCGGGAAACGGGACTCGAACCCGCGACCCTCAGCTTGGAAGGCTGACGCTCTAGCCAACTGAGCTATTCCCGCACAAAATCTTTTTAAAAGTTAAAAAAGAAGTTAATTGGTTGCGGAGGCTGGATTTGAACCAACGACCTTCGGGTTATGAGCCCGACGAGCTACCTAGCTGCTCTACTCCGCGATAAAAAGTGGATGGGGTAGAGGGATTCGAACCCCCAATACACTGGACCAAAACCAGATGCCTTACCATTTGGCCATACCCCAAAATCACTCCCAATTGAGGTTGAGATTATATACAATTTTTTTTCATTTGTCAAGAGTAGAAACAATAAGTTTTAAAATTTTTAGCCGATAGTGTTAAGTTTTGTTCACAATTTTCTTTCGCATCAAGTTAGTTTTAATATATTAAGCAGTTATAAACCACACCTTGTTAATCTCTATCGCCTCTTGAAGCTTGTTTGGCTTAAAATTGTATTAAATATTTTACTTTCATCTATTTTTTTGTTATTATTTCGCACAGATAGGCTTCCTCCTATTTATTTTTTATTGGAAAGTCCCAACTCTTTTTGAGATTTTCAAATCCCAAAAAGAGTTTTCAAATGAAATTGCAAACATTATTATACAGTATCAACAAAACTTGATATCATCTTAATTTTATTTTTCTTTTTTCCTCTTCTTCTTATCTAAGATATTATCTTGCAAGTTATGAACTATTTTTAAAAGTCCTCCAAGGAAGATAACTAAAAGAGGTATAGCATAATACCAATGCTCTTTTGCCCATTTTAGTATATCAAGTATCTCTTTGCCAAAGTAGTAAGATAAAGATATAGTAACACTCGCCCATACCCAAGCAGATATGAGGTTTATGATAGCAAACTTTTTAACACTATATCTTGTAACTCCGATACTCATAGGTATAATGGTTCTTAGTCCATACATATATCTTTGCATAAATATTAAAGGCCAACCATACTTTTCTAAAAGAAGATGTGCTAAGGCAAATTTACTTCTATGTTTTTTTATAAAGTTTTTAATATATTTTTTAGAGTATCTTCCTATAAAAAAATACATCTGATCACCGCTAAAACCGCCAAGTCCCGCTACAAAGATAGCTAAAAAGTAGTTCATATCACCGGTATGACTTAAAAGTCCGGCCATTATAAGTCCTGCTTCTCCCTCTAAAATAGACCAAAAATATAATACTATATATCCATACTCTTTAAGTAACTCTATGAGATATTGTTCCAAAAATTAACCTTTAATCAAAATCTAATAAATCTTTTGCTTGATTCATATCTTTATCACCCCTTCCGGAGAGGTTTACGATGATAATCTTATCCTTTATATCCTCTTTTTTAAACTTTTTAAGATAAGCGATAGCATGGGAGCTTTCAAAAGCTGGGATAATTCCCTCTTTTTGACTAAGCCAAACAAAAGCATCAAGTGCTTCTTTATCCGTTACAGATTCATATTTTGCCATACCTATGTTTTTTAAGTATGCATGTTCTGGACCAATTCCAGGATAATCAAGTCCTGCACTTATCGAGTGAGCTTCTAAGATTTGTCCATCTTCATCTTGTAAAAGGTAACTCATCTGTCCATGTAGGACTCCAGGTTTTCCTTTAGCTAAACTTGCACCATGTTTGCTATTAAGTCCTAGTCCTCCGGCTTCTATACCGATACAAGTAGTCTTTTTTTCTTCTAAAAAGTGACTAAAGATACCCATTGCATTACTTCCGCCACCGATACAAGCAACAACAAAGTCAGGCATTTTTCCCTCTTTTTCAACTATCTGTTTTTTTGCCTCATAAGAGATAACTGCTTGTATATCTCTTATCATAAGAGGATATGGATGAGGACCTGCAACCGTTCCTATGATATAGTAGGTATCTCTAGCATTTGTTACCCAGTGTCTTATGGCATCATTCATAGCATCTTTTAAAGTTCTACTTCCACTTTTTACCGAGTGAACTTTAGCTCCTAAAAGTTTCATACGAAAAACATTTAACTCTTGTCTTTTAATATCCTTTTCACCCATAAATATCTCACACTCTAATCCAAAAAGTGCGGCTACCGTTGCAGTTGCAACTCCGTGTTGTCCAGCTCCGGTTTCTGCTATAACTTTTTTCTTACCAAGCCTTTTAGCCAAAACTGCTTGTGCTACTGTATGATTTATCTTATGAGCCCCTGTATGGTTAAGATCTTCTCTTTTTAGATAGACTTTTGCCCCAAGTTCTTTCGAGATATTTTTTGCAAAGTAAAGTGGGTTTGGTCTTCCCACATATTCTTTGTAGTAGTAGTCAATCTCCTTCCAAAAATCCTCATCAAATCTATACTTTTTATAACTCTTATCAAGCTCCAATAAAACCGGCATCAATGTTTCAGGAACATATCTACCACCAAAAATTCCAAAATGTCCATTTTCATCTGGATCAAACGGTGAAGGTTTAGGTATATACACTTACTCTATCTCCAATACTGAATATACAGGCACTTCTAACTTATCAGCACCTTTTAAAAATGTTAGGTTAAGTATGAAACAAGCTTCCACACACTTTGCACCGGATTTATTTATAAGGTTTGAAGCTGCCAATGCGGTTCCACCTGTTGCTATAAGATCGTCTATCAAAAGAACATTTGCATTTTTACCTTTAAAGGCATCAAGGTGTATCTCTATCTCATCAAAACCATACTCTAAAGCATATTTTTCTCCAATGGTGGTTGATGGAAGTTTTCCTGCTTTTCTTATGGGAACAAAACCAATGCCAAGTCTATCTGCAAGAGCTGAGCCAAAGATAAAACCTCTACTATCTATTCCTGCAATATAGTTTAAATTATATTTTTTATATCTCTTTTCTAAATGATCCATCAAAAGTTTAAAAGCTTCGGGGTTGTTTAAAAGGGTTGTTATATCTTTAAAAACTACTCCCTCTTTAGGAAAATCCTTAACATCTCTTATGGAATCTAAAAGTAACTTTTTTGAGTTTTTGTCTAAAGTAACCATAACTAATCCTTAAATAAAAATATCTTCATAGCACCAAATATAACCACCAAAAGACCAAATGCTATATATCCTATTGTTTCTATACCCATTTTTGACTCCTTATATAAAAGCTTCTACTCTTTCTTCTAACTCTTTTACTTTACTTACCAACTGATCTATTTCAAATCTTTGATGGGAGTTTCTAGTCTTCATAGTTTTTAGATCATTTCTTGCCGATGCTAACTCATCAGTGAGTATATCTATATCCCTTATAGCTCTTTTAAGTTGCATACGATACTTTTTTATGAGCGTCTTTAGCTCCTTTATGTTTTGATTTTTTTTAGCAACTATAAACTTTTCCCTTTTGTATAATGACTTTGTATAATTTATCATAATCAAAAGATATATGATAACAAATATAAAAACAGTATAAATCAACCAATCACTAAACATTTAAAACTTCTCTATAAGCTCCACTCTAGTTGTGTGTCTTCCACCTTCAAAGGAGGTTTTGCACCAAGCCTTTAACATACTTTCAACAGTTCCAAGTCCAGTTGTTCTTTGTCCAAAACATAAAACATTTGCATCATTGTGAGCCCTTGCCATCTGTGCTGTGTAGTAATCGTGACAAAGGGCTGCTCTTATCCCTTTATGTTTGTTTGCAGCCAAGCTCATACCAATCCCGGTTCCACATATAAGTATTCCAAAACTTCCCTTGTTTGCCAAAATCTCGTTTGAAAGTTTATGAGCATAGTCGGTGTAGTTTACCCTATTTGTAGAATCACATCCAAGATCCGTAACCTCGTGTCCCATATTTTCCAACATCTTTTTAACATCATCTTTTATCAAAACACCTGCGTGATCAGTTGCTATAAAAAACTTCATCGCTTACCTTAAAAATTTTTTTAGAACCTTCCTTTGCCTATTTTATCAAAAAGTTGTTAAATAAATGGTTTTTAAGCCCAAACAATTCTTAAACCTTTCTTGATATTTGTGTTTAAAAAAGCTTATCGTTCTTTTTTTAAAAAACCTTGATTTACCATCTCTTCAACTATCATTCTAAAAGTAGGAACAGCACTTTGTGATGCAAAATGGACAAATCCTTTTGGATTTGGTTCTATAACTAAAACACCTATTGTATATTTGTGTCCTTTTTTATCATTTACAAAACCAAAAAATGAACTATTATAAGAACTTATATATTTACCTCTTTTTGTCCTTTGAGCAGTTCCTGTTTTTCCACCTATGATAAGTCCATCTATTTTAGCAAACCTTCCAGTGCCTCTGTTTACCACAGATTGAAGTATAGAGTTCATAATATAAGCAGTTTTTTTTGATAAAACTCTATGAGGTTTTATAGGTTCTATAAGTTCATACTCTCCTTTTGTAATTACTTTTGTATTTGCTATTTTGGGAGATACCGCTTTTCCATCATTGTTAAAAACATTATAGGCTTTTAAAAGTTGAAAGAAGTTAACTCTTATTTTATAACCATAGGAGAGGTTAGCTAAGATAACACTATTTTTAAGATCGATAACATTTGGGATGCTTCCTGTTAGCTCAAAACTAAGATCGATACCACTTTTTTTAGAAAAACCAAATTTTTCAAAACCATCTATAAGCATTAGAGGATTTGTTCTTTTTGATAATTCAATCATACCTATATTTGAAGAGTGAACTATAACATCTTTTGCACTTAAAGAAAGATATTTATGTTCATCTGTAACAATATGTCCATTTGAAAGTTTATATTTACCATTGTGAGTATTTATCATCTCATCTATTTTTACTTTCTTATTTTTTAAAAGTATGGAGAAAAAGATAGGTTTGATAACTGAACCAGGTTCATAGATATATCTTATGGCTGATATGGTAAGAGCTTCTATATTCTCTTTATGTTGTGGATTGTATCTTCTTGAACTAGCAACTGATAAAAGTTTACCACTTTTACTATCCATAACAGCTGCTATTATCTCTTTTGCCTGTAATTTTTCTTTTTGTATATCTAGTATATATTCTAATCTTTTTTGTAATCCTAAATCAATATTTGTAATGATATCAAAACCATCTTCTTTTTTTGTTAAATGATTATTTTTATCCCTTATAATAATACTATTTTTATCTCTTTGTCCAATTAAAATTTTATCGCTACCATTTGCTAAAAAATTATTATAATAATCTTCGAGTCCATATTTACCATAAGGTTTACCATTTTTATCATAATAAACATATCCCAAATAAGGCTCTAAAGTATCTTCTAAAGGATAATCCCTCATTTTTTTATATTCTGTAATATCTAAACTTTTAACAATACCACCTTTTTTTAAGTGTCTAAATACTTTAAGTCTCATTAGGTCATATTTTAATTCTTTTAAAAATTTTGCTTGTGTAGCTGTTATTTTATTTGTAAGAATAATTTTTTTACTATCCTCCAAAAGCTTTTCTTTTATGCTACTTCTATCCATACCGGTGTATTTTGAAAAGAGATCTATAAAAATATCTACTTTTTGTGGATCTAAGTATTTTTTATAAATTATTACCTGATATAAAGTTTTACTTAAAGCCAATAGAAAAAAGTCTTTTGTTTTTATAGCCCCTCTTATTCCATAGTTTGTTGTAAGATTTATTTCTAGTTTAGGTATCTTTTTATCACTTCTTTTAATACTAAAAATAGTAAATATTAAAAATACAGTAATAAGAGATATAATAAAAAATGCTATAGAAATTTTTACTTTTTTATTTGTCTCATAATCCATAATCATAAAAGAGATTATAGTTAAAAATATTTAATAACTCCTAGCAAAAATCCCTGGTGGTTTGATAACCATACAATTTTTTAGTATTTTTCTTCATCTCTTGCCTTTTTTATAAAAATATTTTAACTTTCTATAAAGTTAATCAATAAGAAATGGTATTAAAGGCATATGACGCTAAAAGGTATGATTAGAAATAAACACTTATCTAAATCAATAGCTGATGTAGCTTGGAGTGAGTTCATACGACAATTGGAGTATAAAGCTAGTATGATGAAGCAAGAAGTCCAATCGTCTGAACTTGTTTAGCACTTGGGTGGTTTACTTTTATGTCATTGGGTAATATATCTTTTATCTATATAACCTAATTCTAATAGTTTATTAAAAATATCACTAACTATTCCACCCGCAGCACTACCACCATGTCCTCCGTGTTCAACAACTACTGTAACAACATATTGTGGATCTTCAAAAGGTCCAAATGCTGTAAACCAAGCATGAGATTTATGATAATGTTTTAGTTCCTCTTCGCTCATTCTTTTTTTTTCGGCTTGTGGAATACCAACAACTTGTGCAGTTCCAGTTTTTCCTGCTATTTTTACTTTTGAGTGTATATGATTTCTAGCAGTTCCTTTGTTTCCATAACAAACATCTAGCATAGCTTTTCTTATAAAAGGTAGATACTTTTTTTCAAAATCATTAAATGGATTTCTTTTTTCAAAAGAGATAGCAATTTCTCCTATTTTTTTTGCAAAATGTGGTGTAACTTGATAACCAACTGCTATTTGAGCAGTTGTAAGTGCTATTTGAAGAGGGGTTACAAGATAGTTTCCTTGTCCTATAGAGGTATTTAAAGTATCACCTATATACCACGGTTGTCCATATTTATTCATTTTCCATTCACGATTCGGAACGGTTCCTATAAATTCATTTGGCAGATCTACTCCTGTTTTCTTGCCAAAACCATATCTTTTTAAATCTTTTGAAATAGTATCTATACCTATTCTAAAGCTTCCTTCATAAAAATATATATCACAACTTGACTCTATAGCTTTTTTCATACTGACATATCCATGTCCATGAGAGTTCCAGCATCTAAACTTTCTTTTTCTTTTTCCAACTCTCATAGTTCCGCTACAAAAAAATTCTTCTTGTGGTGAAATTTTTCTTGAGTTTAAAAAGGTTAGTGCCATAGAAGGTTTGATAGATGAGCCTGGAGGATAAAGTCCTTGAATTATTTTATTTGTAAATGGATGATTAAAGTCATTTATCATCTTTGCCCAAGTTTTTTGATCTATACCATTTACAAAGATGTTTAGATCAAATTCCGGATAACTTCCTGCAGATAATATCTCTCCTGTTTTAGCATTCATAACTACAACAGCACCACTTCTACCTTCGAAGATTTTATCTATATACTCTTGTAAAACTATATCAAGAGCTAGTGTTAAATCAGAACTTATAGGTTTTGTTTGAGATATGGTTTTTATCTCTTTATTTGATGCTGTTACTATAACCTTTTTAACTCCAAGTTCTCCTTGTAAGACTTCATTATAATATTTTTCAAGTCCATTTTTTCCTGTATATCCTATTTCTTTAGCTATAGCATCCTTTTTCGCCTCTTTCTTTGTTGTTTTTCCTAGATATCCAATAACATGTGATGCAACTTTTGATTTTGGATAGTGTCTCTTTGCTGCAGGTTCTATAAAAATATCTTGATTTATGGTTAATTTTACATAGTTTGAAATCATTTCATCATAAGGAATAAAATCAACAATTTGAATGGGTCTATGATTGTATGGAGAGTCATATCTTTTATATCTTTTTAAAAGTTTATCATATTTTAGGTTGGGAAATTGATTTGTAAGTTTTAATAAAATATTATGAAGCTTATAAAAATTTTTACCATTTAGATGTGGTGCAATCAATATACTAAATCCAAGTTTATTTATTGCAAGAGGTATATTGTTTGCATCTCTTATAATACCTCTTACAGGTTTTATGAAGTATTTTTTTGTGATATTTTGATGGGCTAATTTTTTATAATATTCACTTGATTGTATAGATAAATAGTATATTCTCGAAATTAGTATAAGCATAAAGATAAAGATAGTAGTTATAATAAAAATTATTCTTCTTTTCATAATAATAC
>CAZUPK010000014.1:0-8658 GCA_964622255.1 uncultured Campylobacterales bacterium | reverse complement strand
TTTCTCTCTCTTTTTCCTCTTCTCTATCTTTTTTTCTATTTTATTTTTAATCTCGTTTTTGTATAAATCAAATTTACTATTTTTACCATCAATATAAAAACCAATAGCTGTTAATATTATAGTAGTAAAAAGTATAAATAAAAGCCATACATAAGTAAGAGTATCTATTGTGATTTTTTTTCTAGGAACTATGAAACTATACACCTATAACCTCTTTTTTACAAAATTTCAAAACCAAATCATCCAACTCTATATCACAAACCTCTGTTTGTAAAAACAATTCATTTTCTATATATCCAATAATACTTTGATCGATTTTCTTTTCGGAATAAATCTTTACCTTATCAACAAAATTTCCATTATATATTTCATTTGAATAAAATTCTTTTAAAGAATTATTTAAAAATTTTGTAAAAGTTTTATTTTCCTCTACTAAAGAAACCTCCCTCTCATAAATACTTTCATCATCAAAATCATCAAAATCATCAAAATCATTTTCAAAATCTATCTCTTCATCTATTTTAAACTCATCTTCATCATCTTCATCATTTTTACAATAATCATAATCACAATACAGAGGATTTACATCGTTATTTATTTCAAAAAAAGAGCCATAAAGAATCTTACCATCTTGTGCAATCATCAAAGTTAGTGTATGGTTAGTCTGTAAAATATATGAAACGGTTTGCATAGTATCATTTTCGATAAATATTATATCTTGTAATATAGTAAATGGAGAAAAAAGTAAATCAATGCCTGTTTTTGCAAAAGTTTTTTGAACCCATTTTACATCTATTTTAGTAACATAATTTACAAACATTTCATTTATGCAAATACTGTAAATATATCTCCTATCTATGTGGTATTTTTTAAATTTAGAACTACTGCATGTAGGGATTATTCCTTGACCTTGAGAATTTAATAAAGAAACTACATAACTTCTCATAATCTCCTCTTGTTGTTTATTTATATATTCAACAAGCTCTTTGGTAAAAGTATCTGCAGTTTCTAAAGAAAAATCCTCACTAGCTTGATGTAGAACTTTTAAATTTTTAATATCATAAGTATGAACATTTACATTTAGATTGTTGATATATACTAAAATAAACCTATATAAAAACCTTTTTTTTATAAAACTAAACAAATTTTTCTCCAAACTTTGCCAAAGGATGAACTTTTTTATAACTCTCACTTTGTGAACTACCCAATCGCTAAAGACGATTAGGCTTCCTGCCCTGATAATGCCCACGAGGATTAGACTTGGTTATCGACTCATTCCTCATACGAGGATTTTACAGAGGTCGAACTCCAACTCCTTATCCTTGTAGTCTCACTTATCATATCTGACAGGTATAACTTTCGACAGTTCCTGTCGTAGATGAGGATATTATAACACATAACAAATACAAAAATCAAGCATTCATCCCAACGGCTAAAGACCATTGGGATTTCTACTAAGAGTTATTAAATATTTTATAAAATTTTTAATCTCTTTTAGATAATCGATAAAGTTATAAACCTCTTTTTTAATCCAACTTTTCATATATTTTTACAAACTCTTTATACAATTTTTTACTCTTTTTATATAGAGATTTTTCTGTCATAACACTAGGAACTAATTTTTTAAATCTTCCTATCATAAGCTCACATATCATCTTTATTTTGATTTTATCAGCATTACTAAAGTTACTTTTTTTTGAAAGAGTATTTATCTTTTTTAAATAATCTTTAGCATCACTTATATAGTCTAAAATTTTTATAGAATTTTTACTTTGAGCTAAAATAGAAAAAGCCATTTTGTTATAAGGATCTAGTTCAAAAGCTTTACTTGCTAATCTTATAGCCTCTTTATAGTCTCCAAGTGCGTATTTTATCTTTGCTTCAAGCGAATATTTATAAGAATTACTAAAACCTACAAAAAACAAAACCAATAAAAATACGATAGTAACTAAGATAAAAAAAAGCTTTTTAAACATCCCCTAACCTCTCTTTTATCAAATCTTTAGCATCATCAGTAGATAAATCATCTAAGTAAAATGGCTCACTAGCATAAAGTTTTATAGTTGAAAATGGTTTAGGTATCAAAAACTTATCCCAACTATTTAATCTCCAAAAAGAGCTTGCAGTATAGCTAAAGGCAACTATAGGAACCTTTTTTTTTTGTGAAATAGCAACTATACCATCGGCTACTGAGTGCCTTGGACCTTTTGGACCATCTGGAGTTATGGCTACACACTCTTTATTATCTAAAAGTTTAAAACTCTCCTTTAAAGCTTTTATACCACCTCTAGTGCTACTACCTTTTATATAACCTATACCAAAGTTTTCCACAGTTTTTGCTATGATTTGTCCATCAAAGTGTTTACTTATAATAACAGAGATTTTTTCATCTCCCATAAGCTTTCTAAATATAAAAGGACTAAGCAAGATATGCTCGTGCCAAAAAGCTACTAAGATAGGAGAGTTTGGTTTTTTAGGCAGATTATATTCCTTTTTACAAGTAGCAAAAAGGGCTTTTGTTAAAAGATAAAATAGTTTTGGAAGAAACTTTAAAGCTATAGCTCTTTTTTTCTCCTTAGTCAATAAGTTTGCCATAAAGCACCGTTCTTTTTGGAACTGTAACAATAACTCTTTTAGTTTTTCCTAAAAGTTCTTCACTTCCTTTGACATTTATCACAAAGTTGTTATCACTCCTTCCTACAACCATACCTCCACTTCTAAGCTCTTCAAAATATACATCAAAAACTTTATCTTTTTGAGCTAAAGTTATTTCATCTATAATTTTTGTATGCATATCTTGTAAAGTTTTAAGTCTCTCACTAGCCTCTTTTGGGTCAACTTGTTCCAAGTTTGCTGCAGGAGTTAGGGGTCTTGGGGAGTATTTGAAGCTAAACATTTGCTCAAACCTTACTTTTTTGACAACTTCTAAAGTTTCTAAAAAATCCTCTTTTGTCTCTGTCGGAAAAGCAACTATAACATCTGTAGAGATATGAACATCTGGAACCATCTCTCTTAGTTTCATAGCTCTATCTAAAAACCACTCTTTCGTATAGCCTCTTTTCATATCTCTTAAGACTTTTGTTGAACCACTTTGCAAAGGCATATGCATAGATTTACAAATTTTAGGATTATTTGCAAAGGTTTTTAAAAATTTATCGTCCATATGAAGAGGGTGCGGAGAGGTAAACCTTATCCTCTCCACCTCCTCTATCTCACTTACCATACTTAAAAGATCACTAAAATCTATATCCTTTTTACCATCACTAAATCTTCTTCCATAATTATTTACATTTTGCCCAAGCAAAAATATCTCTTTCGCCCCGTTTCGAGCAGCTTTTTTTGCCTCTTGAACTATAAGCTCAGATGGTATGGATATCTCCTCTCCTCTAGTATAAGGAACTATACAAAAGGTGCATTTTTTATCACAACCGATAGAGATGTTTACATAGGCTTTATAAGGATTTGTTCTATAGTCATTGAAAGCATATCTACTTTCATCATAATTTACATCAACTTCAACTGCTCCCTCTTTATCTAAAACATCTTTTAGTTTAGAGACATTTCTTGCACCCAAAACAAAGCTAACATACGGAGCCCTTTTTAGTATTTCTTCACCTAAATGTGAAGCTGTGCAACCACAAACACCCATTTTTGCTCCATCTTTTTTATTTTTGTTAAAAGAACCAAGCTCAGAAAAAAGTTTTTGAACCGGTTTCTCCCTGACACTACAAGTGTTGATGAGTATCAAATCAGCCTCTTTTAAACTTAGTGTTTGAGTATAATTTAAAAGATTTAACTGTGCTATGATATGCTCACTATCACGAACATTCATAGCACAACCTAAAGTTTCAAGAAAAAATTTTTTCAAAACTTTACCTATACTATATGTATCTCATACATATAATCATTTTCATCCAAACCATACCTTACCTCTCTTAAATAAACAGAGTAACCCTTTTTTTCAAGAGTTTCTACTAAGTTTACTAAGTCCTTATGAGAATTTGACTGATCAAAATAGTATATCTTTTGTTTATTTTTTTTCAACTCACTCTCTATATCTTCTAGTTTTATCTTTTTATTGCTCTTTTGACTTAAAGATTTTTTTGCTAAAATCAACTCCATACTATTGCCTTTTTGATTGTTGTTGTGGTTTATTATATCATTCTTTCCTAAATTTAAGCGAACATCTAAAACTAGTGGTTTATACTTCTTTTAAGTTTTTTTTGATAAAATACAGAGCCTCCAGAAAATAAAAATCAAGCAATTACTTAACATTGTTAAGTTAAGGAGAAAAGTTTTGGGAAAAATATTAAATATAATAGAATCTATTGCTCATGAAAAAGGACTTAAGTTAGATGAAGCAAAGGAAGCAGTGAGTACAGCTTTAGTAAACACAGCAAAAAAAGTTTTTGGTGAAAACTATGAATATTTTGTAGATATAGATAGTGATACAAAAGAGTTAAATCTCTATCAAAGACTTATAGTAGTTCCAAATAATGATGAAAGATTAGATAAAAATAACAAATATGGTGAAAAGTATATAGATATAGATAGTGCAAAAGAAAATGATCCAGATATAGATGTGGGAGATGAGATAACATATCTTATAAACTTAGATGATATGGGGAGAACTGCGGCTTCTACACTATACAAAGAGTTGGAATATCATATACAAAGACTTCTTGAAAGAAATATATTTGATAGTTATAAAAATAAAATAGGTCAAATAGTAAATACAGTAGTAACCAGAGTAGATTCAAATGAAACTACTTATGCAGAGTATAGAGAGGTAAAAACAATTTTGCCTATGAGAAGTAGAATAAAGGGTGAAAAGTTTAAAGTTGGAAACCACTTAAAAGCTGTTATTAGAAAAGTTTATATAGATAAAAAGCTTGGTATGCAAGTAGAACTTTCAAGAACCTCTCCTAAGTTTTTAGAAGAACTTTTAAAACTAGAAGTTCCTGAGATAAAAGATGAACAAGTTATAATCCAAGCTAGTGCTAGGATTCCGGGAGAAAGAGCAAAAGTTGCACTCTCTTCAGTTAGTCCAAACATAGACCCAGTTGGTGCAACTGTTGGAACTAAAGGTGTTAGAATAAATGCGGTAAGCAAAGAGCTTCACGGAGAAAATATAGATTGTATAGAGTATAGTAAAATACCTGAAAAATATGTCTCTCGTGCATTGTCTCCAGCTATTATCTCATCTGTAAAGATAGAGGGTAAAAAAGCCATAGTAACACTTCCAAATGACCAAAAATCAAAAGCAATAGGCAAAAATGGCATAAACATAAGATTAGCATCTATGTTAACAGGTTTTCAGATAGAGCTAGTAGAAAATGCAACCTCATCTTTCACCTCTACAAAAAATAAAAATGAAAATAGTGGTTTAGATGCTTTAAAAGCCCTATTTAGCTAACTTTATGCGGATGATTTTACTGTTCATCCGCATAAACATCTGTTATATCGAAGTCATAATCAGGCTCGATAGATGGTAAGTGTTCCAGTGATGCTTTATCTATCTCTTTATCTTTTAAGTTATAATCTTTCCCCTGATAAAACTTTTGCTCTTTAGCATACCTCTCTTCTCTTTCCATCTGCTTTTTTAACTGCTTTTTTAGTATTTCTTCTTTAGATAACTTTTTAGTTTGTATATTTTTTGTGGTATTTTTATCAGTTACTTTCACAACTCCTTTTGTTACATTTGTATCTGCATAAACCAAAGCTGAACCTATCAGTAGCAATATCCATATCTTTTTCATAACTTCACCTTATGTTTTTTATTTTATAGGGTTATTTTAGCAAATTTTAGTTAATTTTGCAACATCTTTTTTATACTCTCAATCCCATCGCTTCTAACAGTTCAAAACAATCCCTACTGTAGTGATACCACTCGATAATGATTTTTGCATCAACTTTTTGTTGATTGGTTCTACTAGATTTTTATAACTCTTTTTTAGATTATCGGCAAAAAAAGTATGAAAAAGGCAATAAAAAAGTAGGTTATATGATTACTCAATCATAACTTACAAAGCTAAAGAAGTTAGATGAGTATGAAAATATGGCTTAATGAGTGTGGAACTTCCCATATATATAAAAAAAGAATAAAGAAAAAAGAAGATAGAATATATTGTAAAAATACTTGGTAGATGAAAAAGGAAAATATAAATGGGATTAAGTGTGGGTATAGTGGGATTGCCAAATGTAGGAAAATCAACAACTTTTAATGCTTTGACAAAAGCTCAAAATGCTCAAAGTGCAAACTATCCTTTTTGCACTATAGAGCCAAATAAAGCAGTGGTTGCGGTGCCAGATAGCAGATTAAAAGAGTTAGCAAAGATAGTAAATCCTAAGGAAATTCAGCACTCAGTTATAGAGTTTGTGGATATTGCAGGGCTTGTAAAAGGTGCAAGCAAAGGAGAGGGACTTGGAAATAAATTTCTCTCAAATATTAGAGAAGTAGAGGTTATCCTTCATATAGTTAGATGTTTTGATGACAAAAATATCGTCCATATAGAAGGAAGTGTTAATCCTATAAGAGATATAGAGATTATAGAGAGTGAACTTATATTTGCAGATGTAGAGCAACTTGACAGAAAGATACAAAAGCTAATCCGTGAAGCAAAAAGTCAAAAAAATGCAAAAATAAAACTTAAGTTAGCAAAAGAATTAAGAGAACATCTTGATAAGATAGAACCAGTTAGCACATTTGCTAAAAAAGATGATGAGATATTTAAAGAGTTAAACAAAGAGATGAGATTTTTATCGGCTAAAGAGGTTATTTATGGAGCAAATACCGATGAAAATGGACTTTTAGAAGATAATGAGTATGTCAAAAGCATTAAAGAGTATGCAAAAAAAAGAAAGAGTAAAGTTATAACTTTATGTGCAAAGATAGAGGAGGAGTTAGTCGGACTTGATGATAAGGAGGCAGAAGAGTTTTTAAAAGAGTTAGGAGTTAAGGAGAGCGGACTTCAAAAGATAATAAGAACTGCATTTGATAAGTTAAATCTCATCTCATATTTTACAGCTGGAGTTAAAGAGGTTAGAAGTTGGACTATAAAAAGGGGTTGGTTAGCTCCAAAAGCTGCCTCAGTTATACATAACGATTTTGAAAAAGGGTTTATAAAAGCTGAAGTTATAAGTTATGAGGATTTTATAAGGTATGGTGGAGAAATTGGAGCTAAAGAGGCTGGAAAGGTAAGGTTAGAGGGAAAGGAGTATCAAGTGCAAGATGGAGATATTATGCACTTTAGATTTAGTTAGACTTTGATAGATACTATATAACAATGTTCGTAGATAAAGCTAGTCCTGAAACTATAAGATACATCCTATGATTAGGTTAAATTCATGATAAGTTGGTATCAAAATAAAGGTTTAAAATTTCAATACATCCTATGATTAGGTTAAATCTGCTAGTGCAACCAAGCTTCCAGCAGTTAAAACAAGAATACATCCTATGATTAGGTTAAATAAAGAAAAAATCGCCATTTCAAAAAACAATTTTCCCTAAATATCGTTAAAACAAAGCATTTTTCCAATCAAAATAGTTATTAACACTAAAATGTTAAATAACCTTCCAAAACACTGTTATCATAGTAACTTTAAGATTAAAAATACATTATTTGGTTGGAAAAACTATATAAAAAGTCCCTCTTTATTATTTTCGAGATTTCCTATAATATCTTCTTGAAAAACTGCTTTGCTTTGAAGTTTTATGATAGAAACAAAATCAAGCTCTTCATCTATAACCTTTTGTATCTCAGATTTAAACTTTAAAAATCTAGAAGGTGTAATCTCCCCTTTAAAAACAGACTTTTGGTGATGAGAAAAGTATTTTTTACAGATTTTAAAAACTTTTGTAACTCTGTTTTTGCCAGATTGGCTCTCGATATCTGCTATATCATACATCACTATTGCATAGTTATAGTTAAAGTTTTTACTCACATCTTATCCTTTATCAAAAACGGCACAAACTCTCTGTCTTCTAAAATAGTTTTTATCAGTTTATATCCTTCAAGTTTTAGAGTATGAGCATATGAAACTTTTCTCTTTAGTTTTGGATGAAGATATTTTTCAGTAAGTCTATCTTCAAAAGCTTTTATAAAAATCTTTTTACCCTCTTCATTTAACAGTGCATAGTTTAACTTTTTTTCAAAGTGTTTAGTAACTTGGAGTTTTTTTCTATTTACTAGATCAAATATCGTTTTATAAACCAAAACCGGCTTAAAAACTTCACTCATATCCAAACTCAAGCTAAATCTCGCAACTCTAGGACTATGCAAAAAGCTTATCGTTTGATTTAGATGAGTTTGATAAAGTGCAGATATAGTTTTTGTATATAAAAGGGTATTACCAAAGCTTATAAGAGCATTTATAGGATTGTCCGGTGGTCTCTTTACTCTTTTGTTTAGCAAAAAATCTTCAGGTAAAAACCACTTAAAACTATCATAAAATCTACTCCAAATCTGCCCTTCTATCCACAATATTTGCTTGATATTAATATCTTGAGACAAAAACTTTTCAACATCATTTTTAAGCCACTCTAAAAATGGCTTTAACTCTTTTTTATTATGACGATAGTAGTGATATAAAACTTCATAAATATTTTTAGCTATGCCTTTTACTATGGCTTTTGCTATTTTTTTTCTTTCGTGTAGA
>CAZUPK010000013.1:0-3148 GCA_964622255.1 uncultured Campylobacterales bacterium | reverse complement strand
ATACAACATCATAAAAATCAATATAATTATCAGCAATATTTGAAATTCTAACAATAGGAATACCTTCTTGAATAAATAAATAACTTTTAAAAGCATAACCATTTTGCACCTTTACAACCTCCCCCAACCTTTTTTCCTCCCACTCCCCACTAAATCCTTTAAGTCGTTTTTTGCCTGTTAGTAGTTGTTGCATTGTAGCTTTTTTGATAGCCTCTTTTTTGGCTATAAGTTGTTCTAATGAGTTTATAAGATTATCTATATCAGTAAGAGCGGCGGCTATTGCTTTTTGTTCTGGCTTTGGTGGAATAGGAATTTTATATGGATATATATGTTTATTGTTTATTTGAGGTATTGATGTTGTATCAGCAATATTACTTAATCCTTTGTATGTTAAAAAATAAAATAAAAACTCATAATATAATTTATCATTGACAATTGTTAAAGACATAAGATTTGTATCAAAATATGAATCATACTTTAATATTCTAATTTTGTTTAAAAATATTGCTGCACCCCTTTTGGGAAAAATAATACTTTTCGCACTTATCGTTTTCATTGTATTGATATAATATGGTGTATTTAATGATAAAAATTTATTTACACTATTTAATTGTTCAACTTTATAGTATGGAATACCATTGAGTATAAAATCAAATTTTGATGGACTCTCCCCACTTTCTATTTTTACAAATTTTTCAAGCTTTTTAACCTCCCAATCCTCTGGAATAACACCTATTTCAGTTTGTTCATAACCCTCTTTTACCATGATAGCCCCATAGCTTTTAGATGTTCTTTTACTTTTTGCTCCATCTCTTTTGCTTCATCTTCTATCTCTTTTAGTGGTTTATCATATCTTTCTTTTATAGTTTTTATTCGATTTGTTAGATTTGATGTAACTTTTTGTATCTTGTTTTCAAGCTCATCTAACCAAGATTTGAACCATTTTTGATACAAAACTATCTCTTTAATCTCTTCTATACTAAGGTTTGGATAGTGTTCAAATACTTTTCTATCAAGTTTTTCTTTTTGAGTTTTTAACTCTTTTTTTGCTTTTGCTTCATCTTCTATTAAAGTTTTGCACTCATTTAACACTTTTAGGTCATCTTCGTCTGTTGTTTCTTTTATCTTTGTATTTATGCTTGTTTTAGTGATATTTCCTTTGTTATTTTTTGCCTCTTCTAAAATACTATCTTCTACACTATGCTCCTCTATAAAACTCTCTAACTTTGAAGTTATGCTATCAAGTTTTGTTTGCAATCTATCAAGTTCTTTTTGTTCATCTTGAAAATATTTTTCTATGATAAGTTTTGGAGGGATAAGATCAGCTTTATATCTTATTTTTTTAAACTCAAAATCATGCTCTTCTTTATAAACATTTTTCCCTTTTTTGTCTTTTATAGGCACAAGTTCTCTTACTACATTTCCTACACTCCACCCATCTTGGGAGATAAGATACAAGTCATCTTGCATCACTTCGTTATAATAATCCATCAAAATCTGATACAAATCATATTTATCCAAAAGCTTTACATCCTTAAAATATTCCAACAAACTCTCCGATAACTCTTTGATAATCATTTTAGGATGTATGCCAATATCTAAGTTTTTTAATAACTCTTCATGATTTGCTCTCCATTTTAGATGAGTTTGTAAAACACTCTCTTTAAAGGCTTTATATTCAGATGAGTTTAAAATTATCTCTTTTATATTAGATGAGTCTATATCTATAGTAAAGTATCCATCTTTGTTACTTGGTATAAATAACTTATTTTTTAACTCCTCAAATACTTCCCAATAGTTATCAAGTGCCTTAATATCTGCTTTTGGTATGCCTCCGTTTAGATGAGCATAAAGATCATGTATATCTTCTTCATCAGAACTATCTATATATCTTGGTATATTGAGATTGTAGTCATTTTCTTCTATCTCTTTAAGTGTAACCATACGAGAATATTTTGGTATATGAAGCTGTTTGTTAAAGGTATCGACTATCTTATGAACATCTTGCTCTCTAAGGCGGTTTTTATTGCCATCTTTTTTAAAGCCTTTACTTGCATCTATCATAAATATACCTGTTCTATTCTCTGCATTTTCTTTATCTATGATGATGATAGCCGCAGGTATTCCTGTGCCATAAAAAAGATTTGCAGGAAGTCCTATGATACCTTTTATATATCCTTTTTTTATCAATTTTTTTCTGATATTTGCTTCTGCATTTCCACGAAACAACACTCCATGAGGAAGTATCACAGCCGCTTTACCTTTGCTCTTTAAAGACTTAATGATATGTAGTAAAAATGCATAATCCCCATTTTTTTCAGGTGGCATATCATACCCATCAAATCTACCAAAAATATCAGGGATACTCACTCCATTCATCCAAGCTTTTAGTGAAAACGGAGGATTTGCTACTACAAAGTCAAAAGTTTTAAGTTTTGTGCCATTATCAGTAGTAAAATAAGGCTTAGCAAGTGTGCTATGACCTCCGGGTGCAATCTCTGCCGTTTCATTTGAATGGAGTATCATATTCATTCTACAAAGTGCAGTAGTAGATATCTCTTTTTCTTGTCCGTAAATACTAATACCATTTGGAGCAAATGAAGATGCTTTTAACAAAAGTGATCCAGAACCGCAAGTAGGGTCATATACACTCATATTAGGTGTTGTATCTTTACCTATACCGATAACTTGAGGCATAATAGTTGAAACTTCCGCAGGAGTATAAAACTGCCCCTTACTTTTACCAGATTCTGTGGCAAAATGCCTCATAAGATACTCATAAGCATCTCCAAGAAGATCATCATCCTCTGCACTATTTGCACCTAAATCAAGAGCATCAAATATATGTAAAAGTTTTGAGAGTCTATCAACCATCTCCTTATCGCTACCAAGTTTAGTAGAGTCATTAAAGTCAGCATTGTCTATGACATTTTTTAGTCCATTTGCTTCGGCAAGTTTGGCTATGATTTTATTTATCTTATCGCCTATCTCTTTATCACCTGAGAGCTTAACCATATCATCAAATGATGCACCTTCAGGAACAACTATCAAAGCATCGGGATTATTTTTGTATTTATCAGTTACATACTTCATAAAAAGAAGAGTTAGAACATAATCTTTATACTCACTAGCATCCATTCCACCACGA
>CAZUPK010000012.1:0-69003 GCA_964622255.1 uncultured Campylobacterales bacterium | reverse complement strand
GAGTTTATAAAAAATAATCCCGATTCGAACATTCCGAAAGATATTTTGCAATTTATAAAAACTGGTAGAAAAAAATTATTAGAAGAGATTTTAGATAATTTTGATAAAAATAAACCTTTAATATCAGAAAATTTAAAATATTATAGTAGATTTTACAAAAAGAAAGAATACTTGAAACATCCAAAATATGATAAGGTTTGTATTGCTACACTGTTTACATTTTATTGGGATAAAACGATTGAAACTATAGAGTTTGCAAAAGGCTTAGTAAAAGATTATAAAAAGGATATTCTAATTGGTGGAGTAATGGCTTCTGTTTTACCAAAAGAAATAGAAGAAGCTACTGGAATAAAGCCAATTGTTGGTTTACTTGATAAAGCTGGTATTTTAGATGATAATGATACTATAATAGATGAATTACCGCTTGATTATTCTATTTTAGATGAAATTGATTATAAATATCCTGAATCAAATGGCTATTATGGATATATGACAAGAGGGTGTAAAAGAAAGTGTCCTTTTTGTGCAGTTCCTACGATTGAGCCTAAATATAAAAGTTATATATCTTTAAAAAATAATATTGAAGATATTAATAAGCATTTTGGAGAACAAAGAAACCTACTTCTTTTAGATAATAATGTCTTGGCTTCAAAAGATTTTTCACAAATTATTGATGAAATTATTGAGATTGGATTTTATAAAGGTGCTAAATATATTGAACCAAATTGGTTAGATATAACAATTAGAAATCTTAAAAAGAGTGCCAATGATGTAGCATATACCAAAAAAGGCTATTATCTTTTACAAGAAATGCTAAAAAGATTAAAAGGAGAAAATCAACAATTTTTTTATAACAAATTAGATGAATTTCAATTATTAAAACTTGAAACTACTACAAAAAAAAATTTATTAAAGATATATCCTTTAATCAAAGATATATATGAAAAATATAGAAATAAAGCACCAAAAACTAGATATGTAGATTTTAATCAAGGAGTTGACGCTAGATATTTGACAGAAGAAAAGATTAAATTATTATCACAAATTCCAATTAAACCACTTAGGATCGCATTTGACGAGTTAAGAATAGAAAAACAATATGTTAAAGCTATAGAATTATCTGCTAAATATGGTATAAAAAATCTATCTAATTATCTTTTATATAATTATAAAGATAAACCTGAAGAACTTTATATTCGTATGAAAATAAATGTAGAATTATGTGAGAAATTAGATGTAAATATATATTCATTTCCTATGAAGTATATTCCTATTTATGGAGATGTATCAAAAAATAGGGAATTTATTGGAAAATATTGGAATAAAAAATTTATTAGAGCAATACAAGCTGTTTTAAATTCAACAAAAGGAAAGATTGGGCGAGGTAAAAGTTTTTTTGAAAAGGCTTTTGGAAAAAACATAGATGAATTTTATAAAATTTTATACATGCCAGAACCCTTTATAATCTATAGATTACATTTTGAAAAAGAAGGTATAACTCAAAAATGGTGGGATAGTTTTAGAAATTTAAATGAAAAAGATAAAAAAATAATATATCAAATAATAGAACAAAATATATTTAATATTGATTCTTTAAGAAGATATAATAATAATATTAAAAAAGTATTAGAATTTTATTTGATTAAAAAGCCAAAATAATCCCAACAAAACCTGGTATGCTACTCCCCAAATGGTATTATTTATTCCAAAAGTATTCTATCCACTGAGTAGCTTCGTGTAAAGTAAAATCAGGTTGAACTGTAGAGTTTTTTTTATAAAAAATAGTAGCAGTTTTAAACTCACAAGTAGGATTTTTCTTTTTTAAAACTTTCAAAACCTCTTTTAAAGTTTCTCCGCTATCTACTATATCATCTACCACTAAGACCCTTTTTTCTATCAAGGTAGGAGTGTTAAAAACCTTTATACTATCTAACTTTTTATCTTTTTCATAACCTATAGAGTTTATACAGTAAATATCTCTTACATTAAGTATTTCACTTAAAAGGTGAGCAAAACTAAGTCCGCCCCTGGCTATGGGAAGTATAACTTCAGGGTTATACTCTTTTACCATATCTGCTAACTTTTCACAATCTTCTATAAACTCTTTAGGGGTATATCTTCTCATAGTTTGGCTCTTCTTTTTATCTCTTGTGCTAGATGGAAAACTGACATTGCATAGTATGTTAAGTTGTTATATCTTTTTAAAACATCAAAGTTTTTAAAAGTTAGCCACAGTTCATCATACTCTGCCCTTTTAAGCTTTACTAGCTTAAATCTTTTTTCTTTAAATTTTTTTCTAGGAAGTATATCTAAAAAATAAAGATTATCAAGAGTATATTTTCTTTTTGTATTTGTTTTAAGCTTATTAAATCTCATACCACTATAACTAGCTCTTATGGCAACAGGTTTGTTATATCTCCATCCCTTTTTATGTAAAAAGTTAGCAACTGTTGCTATGGAGTCAGGATTTGAAAAAGGTTCTATCCTATTGTTGCCATCAAAACTTACTCCATAACATATATAGTTATGAGGCAAAAGTTGTCCAATACCCAAAGCTCCATATTTAGACCCCTTTAGTAAAAGAGCATTTAACTTTTGTCTATAACATAAAAGTAGATAGTTTTCAAGCTCATATTTAAAAAGTCTGCTTCTTCTTTTATCTTTAAAAGAGCGGTAGGCTAAAGTATTAAAAGCTTCCCATTCTCCTCTTATCTCTCCATAATAGCTCTCTATCCCTATGATAGCTGTTACTATGTATTTATCAACTTTTAGTTTTTTTTCTATTTTTTTTAATAGTGTTTTATATCTCTTTACAAACTTTACACCCTCCCTAACTCTATCCTCTGCAACAAATAATTTTTCAAATCTTGTATAACCGCAATTTCTAAGCCACCATCTTTTACCCTTAGCAACTCCGTGAACTATCTTTCTTTTTATTCTTTTAGTTTTAAATCTTCTTGGTTTTGATGCTTTTGAAAAAACCTCTATAAGATAGCTTCTTTTGAAGTTATGTTTTCTTATCATAAAATTTATAAATCTTTTTACATCCTTGTTTTTTGCATAGTATCCTTTTATCTCATTTTTTGCTTGAAGACTAAGCAAAAATATGGCGATTATAAATAAAACTCTCATCAAGAACTCATCCTTACTTTTTTCATATAGTTTAGTTTCATATCCATCTCAAAACTCTCATTTGTAGGATACTCATATCCAAATATCTTTTCCCATAAACTCTTTTCTTCCATACACATATAAAAGTAAACATCTTTGTGCCACTCTTTTAAACTCTGATATGCAAAGCTAAACATTTTTTCTTTTATTTCAAGTGGATATGATAGTTTCCCACTTGCATTTACCATAGGAATCTGTAAAATCCTACTTTGAAAATCTCTACTTCTTATCTTTTTTATAACAGGCTTTATAAAAGTCAATGTTCCAAGAGATACTAAAACAACCTCTTTGGGTAAAAACATCTCTTTTAACTTACTAAAAACCTCTCCATAATGTTTTTCAAAATCTTCTATATAGATGATAGGGTGAAAATGAAAACCAACTAACAACCCCATATCGGCTATTTTTCTTGCGGCTTTAAGTCTATTTTGCAAAGATGCTGTTAGATGTTCTTCTTTATCTATGACTATTTGGGGATTTAGACTCCAAGTAAAGAGTAGATTTTTTGGTAAATCTTTTTTATCTAAAAAGTATGAGATATTGTCAGATTTTGTTTTAAACTCTAAAAGGACATTTGGATTTTTTTTTGCAAACTCAACTAAAGCATCTAAAACCCCATAGCGATTTCCCCACATCAGAGAATCTGAAGATTGTCCTGTTCCTATGTGATAAAGTTCATTTGGATCCAATTTTATAGCATCAAGTTTTTTTTTAAAATCTTTATCAAAAACAACCTTTCCTTCGTTATAAAAGCTTTGTATAGAGCAATAACTACAATCAAATCCACAACTCTCAACAGCATCAAGAGTTAAAAGATTGCAACACCTTGTTTTTTCACTTGCAACAGGACAAGCTCCAAATCCCAAACTCTGCTTTTCTAACTTTTCTATCTTTATTTTTTGAGGTTTAACTTCTATATCAAAGTTTTTATAATCAGTAGGCTTTTTTCTTAAACTATCATAATAGTTTTTTACATAAGCCAAAAGCTCTTTTTTTAACTTCTTACCTTCATACTTTTGCTCTAAAGAGCAATCCCAAATTTCCTCTAAACTCTTTTCTCCCCACTGATTTAAGTCGGTTTGTATAGTTTTTAAGATTTGTTGCTCTTGAAAAGTAAAGTGGTATCTTTTTGATATGGTTTCTATGAAGTTACTCAAAGTTTATAAGCCTTTTTCTTTTTGGAGCGATTATAACAAAAAACCCAAAATTTGACATAAAAATCTAACAACCTCATAAAAGTAGCAAGATAAAAAAATATTTTACCAAACTTATAGTAATTATTAATTTATTTTGCAAATATAAAAAAAGGGGGGGAATAAATTTTTAAATTAGCTATGGCTAGTCCTGCAAATTTCTCTTACAAAATCTTATGCCTTCTTTGTCTTATATAGACTATTTAGGTTTTTGGAGATTTTCTCCAAAAAAAAATCCTTTCAAAATCTTTTATTTAAGGATTATTTAAAATTTCGCGAAATTTGCCCAATAGTTTAGTAAGAGAAGTTTAGACTACCACTTTATCCAAGCAAGTGCTTGAATTTTATTTAGTGTATCACTTTCGCTTTTTTTATGTTTTAGGCTTGAAAGAGCAAAAGTTATATTTTTATTATACTTATATGCTATACCTGCAATAGTATTTTCCTTCTTTTGATTATCCCTGTCTCTTTTAAAACTATCATATCTTGCAAAAAGAGTAGTTTTCGTATTTATATAGAGATCACCATTTACGGAGTAACCATTACCCTTATCATCAGTTGTTGGAGTTACTTCATCTTTAGAAAGATTTATGTATTGACCAGCTAATAAAAACTGATTGTTTTTATATACTATATGAACAAGCGACCAAGTTTTATCTCCATAAGTTTTTGTTGCATTGTCATAGTTGTGTTTTTTGTTGAAGGCACCTGTAACTGAGATATTTAGGTAATTTTTTTTATCTTTAGTTCCAAAAAAGTGATAAGTTACTCTTGCATCATAACTTAGACCTTCATTTGCATAGTTAGGTACATCTTTATATCCTTCACCCTGAAAAACACCTATCTCACTTGAAAAGTTTACCAGTTTTGTTTTAAAGTTTACACCTCTATCAGCTGAACTTGTCAGGTGAAGTTTATCTGCAAAGATACCATAAACAGCTTGTTTAGTAAAACCATAATGCTCTTCATAGTCAGCCCAAGGTTTATGAACTTGACCGATTTCAACCCCGGTATTTGGTAAAACATTTGCTAAGTATAGGTAGCTATATTTTAGATAAGTGTTATAAGTTCCTGAAGCATCTTCCTTTGTATCCATAGTTATTCTTGCATAAGATTTTGGATCTTCTAAAAAGTAAGCTTTTACTTGTAAATAAGTTCTATCAACTGAAAATTTACCATTGTCTCCACCAGTATTACTATCGGTAAAAGTAAATCTATGTTCACCACTAAACTTTAAAACAGCAGTTTTATTTTTTACAATCACATCTGCACCTAAGCTTGAGATGAGTTCTAAAAATATTATTGAAAATAGAACTATCCTTTTTGTATTCATAACTATCCTTTTGAAATTTTTGTAAAATTTTACCTATAGATTATTACAGTTTGATTACAATAACTTATAACCAACTCCACGAATAGGTTCTATATAATTTTTCCCCTTTATAGGATCAATCTTTTTTAAGAGTCTGTTTATAGCAACATTTACCGTTTTTTCTTGTGTATTTTCATCGTGGTGCCAAATATTTTCCAAAAGTTCATCTCTTGTTATAACCCTTAAAGGATTTTTTATGAAGTATAGTAAAAGTTCAAACTCTAAGCGACTTAGGGTAACTTTATAACTGTCTATAAAAGCTTTTCTATTTACAATATCAAGTGTTATATCTTTGTATTTTATTTTTTTGTCAGTAGTCTTATATGTTCTTTTTAATATCGACTTTATTCTTAAAACAAGTTCTTTAGGGTTAAAAGGTTTTGTTAGATAGTCGTCTCCACCACTTTCAAAACCCCTTTCTACATCCTCACTGCCAACTTTTGCAGAGACAAAGATAACAGGTATTTGATATCCCAGCTCTCTTATCTCTTTTACAAATTCACTACCCTCAACTCCTGGTAAGTTTCTATCCACTATCAAAAGATGAACTTCTTCTTCATCTAAAAAATCCAAAACTTTTTTTGTAGATAAGAAACCAGTAACCAAGAAGCCCTCTTTTTCAAGAAGATACTCCTCAAGCTCTAAAATATCCTCTTCATCTTCGATGATAACTATATGTGCTGTCATAGTTTATTTTAACAAAATTTCTTTTAAGCTATTTTATTGTTAAAGTCTTTAACTTTTTATTTTCATTTGTTATTTTACTATAAAGCTTTTCACAAGCATCTTTTTGTCTTTTCAATTCTTTATCATCAGGGATAGAATACTTCAAAGGTAACATCCTTTTATGTTTGATGTAGGCATTTAACCTTTTACTAGTATTTAAAACTTTTGATTTAAATTCTATTTTATTTTTTATTTCATCTTCTATATTGTTAGTATCGCCGTGTTTAAAAAGAATAAAATCTCTGCAAGTGTATATTTGTAAAAGTTCTTTATCTAATATTTTATGAGCTTTCAAGGTGCTATTGTTAGGTAGAGTTATGATTTGTTGTATTTTTTTAGCAGCTTCTAAAAACATAATCTTTTGAAATTCATCATCAGCATATTTTTTCTTTATATAATTTTCAACATCGTCTCTTACTAGATTATGGTTTGAATCAGTTCCTTCTATACTATTATCAATAGCCTCATTTAGTTTTATCATCGTTTCTAAATCTTTTGCCCACATATCATAGTCAAACAGTTCTGTTCTTGCAAAAAGTGCATTTATAAAAATAAATATTATAAAACTAATTTTTTTCATAATCTACTCCAATGATTTGATATATAAGTAGTATATATATTTTTTTTACTTTTTGAAAGTTTTTAAAGAGATATAGTTAGTATTTTATTACTAATGTTACTTTTTTATCCAATTTTAATATTTGTTCTAAACAAAAGTAATATTTTTCTAAAGTTTATCGAAGTTTTTTCTCGAGTTTTTTTGAAAGTTTTATTAATTTTGATGGATTTTTTTCGCTAAATCCTCTTCTATCTTCAACAATAACATCAGTTTTCAAAAGAGCAAAATCCCTATCAAAGCATTTTCCACTCTCATTTGCTGAAGTTGAATAGAGATAGTCAAACTTTTTTAAAAAGTTATAGTGACTACTCTCTTTGACAACCCTAATTGCTTTTGCATTTGGATATATGAAGGTTGTTTTTCTAGCTCTTCTTACCATTTTTTTATGTTTATTTGGAACTCTTGTTAAAGATTTTAAAGTTTTGAAAGTAGTTGTTGTTATAAGAAACTGTTTATTTTTAGGGCGGTTTTTTACTCTGTTTAGTTTAGTTTTTGAAGAGGATAAAAAGCCAACCGTAGTATCGGTTTGGGCTAAATATATCTCATCACTCATAATAGATACTCTTGTATCGCTTTTATCTCTAAAAAGTCTTTATTTTTTATTTCTTTTATGGCAAGTATCGCTGCTTTTACTGCTGCTATGGTTGTAAAATATGGAATACCAAGTGAAATAACCCTCTGTCTTATAATCTTAGCATCATCTTTACTTGCTACACTATCACTTGTATTGATAACGATAGAGATTTCATTATTTCTAATGCTATCTTCTATATTTGGCCTTCCCTCACTTATTTTTAAGACTTTTGTTGCTTCTATTCCACTCTTGCTTAAAACTCTATGAGTTCCACTTGTTGCAACTACTTCAAATCCTAACTCACAAAAATCTTTTGCTATCTTACTTGCAAACTCTTTATCCAAATCTGTTAAAGAGATAAAAACTTTTCCACTTGTTGGTATTTTGTTAAAAGATGCTGTTTGGCTTTTTGCAAAAGAGAGTCCAAAATTTGAACTTATACCCATAACCTCACCGGTGCTTTTCATCTCAGGAGAGAGTATGACATCTGCACCTGTAAGTTTTTTAAATGGAAATACTGCCTCTTTTACACAAACATGTTCGTGTATTTTTGGTTTTAAGATTCCATTTTCATTTGTTAAAACTCCAAACTTATCATAAAAACTCAGTGCTTCTTTTAAGTTGCCTTGCCACATAACTCTAGTAGCAACTTTTGCCATAGGAATACCGGTTGCTTTACTTACAAATGGAACTGTTCTACTTGCTCTGGGATTTACCTCTATCATATATATCTCATTTTGATAGATAGCATACTGGATATTCATAAGTCCTTTTACACCAAGTCCTAAAGCTATCTCTTTTGTTTTTTTCTCTATCTCATCTTGAAGTTTTTTGGGTATGGAAAGTGGTGGAAGTGAACAAGCACTATCTCCACTGTGAATTCCAGCTTCCTCTATATGTTGCATAATAGCACCAATATATACATCTTTCCCATCACTTATAGCATCAACATCAACCTCTATAGCCCTATCTAAAAATTTATCAAGTAAAACAGGAGAATCATTGCTAACACTTACTGCTTCATCCATATACTCTTTAAGCTCAGCATCATTATAAACTATTTTCATTGCTCTACCACCAAGAACATAACTTGGACGAACAAGCACTGGGTAGCCTATCTCATTTGCCTTTTTAAGTGCATTCTCCTTTGTAGTTGCTGTATCATTTATAGGTTGTTTTATTCCTATGCGACTAATAAAAGCTGAAAATTTTTCTCTATCTTCAGCTTCATCTATAACTTTAGCACTTGTTCCTATGATCTTTGCACCTATCTTTGTTAAGTCTTGAGAGAGTTTAAGTGGAGTTTGCCCACCAAAGTGAACTATGATACCATCTGGATTTTCAAGTTCTACTACACTTCTTACTCTTTCAAAGTCTATTGGTTCAAAGTAGAGTATATCGCTTGTATCATAGTCAGTTGAAACAGTTTCAGGATTACAGTTATACATAATAGACTTTATTCCCATATCTTTTAGAGCAAATGCTGCATGAACACAACAATAGTCAAACTCTATACCTTGCCCTATCCTGTTTGGTCCACCACCTATGATGAGAACCTTTTTGTTTTTTTCTTGCTCTTTTGGTTTTTCTATATCTAAAATAGAAGTTGTGGAGTAAAGATATGGAGTGAGTGCTTTGAACTCTGCCCCACAAGTATCAACCTCATTATACTCTAACCAAATCCCTAACTCTTTTCTTGCATTATAGATATCCTCTTGGTTTAAATCCAAAAGTTTTGCCAACATAGCATCACTAAAGCCAAATGATTTAGCTTTTCTTAGATAATCCCTATCTTTTAAAATATCCTTCGTTAAGTTTTTCTCAAACTCAACTATCTCTTCTATCTGATATAAAAACCATTTATCTATCTGACAAAGTTCAAACACTTCATCTACACTTTTACCTCTTCTAAAAGCTTCTGCTATGTATAAAGCTCTATTTTCATTTGGTCTTCTTATCTCTTTTTCTAAAGTAGTATCATCAAGATTTATCTTTTCAAAGCCATCAAGCCCTATCTCAAGTGAACATAGTCCTTTTTGAAATGACTCTTTGAAAGTTCTACCGATACTCATAACCTCACCAACACTCTTCATAGAGGTTGTTAAAGTTGAATCAGCTCCTGGGAATTTTTCAAAAGTAAATCTTGGTATCTTTGTAACTATATAGTCTATAACCGGTTCAAAAGATGCTGGAGTTCCTGTTATATCATTTGTTATCTCATCAAGAGTAAAACCAACTGCTAAAAGAGTTGCCACTTTTGCGATAGGGTAACCTGTAGCTTTACTAGCTAATGCAGATGAACGACTAACACGAGGGTTCATCTCTATAACCGTCATCCTCCCATTTTTTGGATTAACTGCAAATTGAACATTACTTCCTCCAGTATCAACTCCTATCTCTCTTAATATAGCAAAAGATGCATTTCTCATATGTTGATACTCTTTATCAGTTAAAGTAAGTGCAGGAGCTACTGTTATAGAGTCTCCAGTATGAACTCCCATAGGATCAAAGTTTTCTATGGAACAAACTATGATGCAGTTATCGGCTTTATCTCTGATAACTTCCATCTCATACTCTTTCCAACCAAGCAAAGATTCTTCGATAAGTATCTCATTTATAGGACTTGCTTCAAGTCCAGCTTGAACCAAAGCTTTATATTCATCTATATTATAAGCAACTCCACTTCCTCCACCTGCAAGTGTAAATGAAGCTCTTATGATGAGAGGAAAACCTATCTCTTCTGCGGCTTCTAAAGCCTCCTCCATATTGTAAGCATACCTACTTTTAGGTATATCCATACCTATCTTTATCATCGCTTCTTTAAAGGCTTGTCTATCTTCACCCTTTTGAATAGCTTTTGGATCTGCTCCTAAAAACTTTATGCCATCAAGCATACCCTTTTTATACATACTCATAGCTACATTTAGAGCTGTTTGTCCACCCATAGTGGGTAAGATAGCATCTATATTTTCTTTTTTGATTATTTTTGCTATAACCTCTTCTGATATAGGTTCTATATAGGTTCTATCAGCAAACTCCGGATCTGTCATAATAGTTGCAGGATTTGAGTTTATAAGAACTACTTTATACCCTAACTCTTTTAAAGTTTTTGCAGCTTGAGTTCCAGAGTAGTCAAACTCACACGCTTGTCCTATGATAATGGGTCCTGCTCCAATGAGTAGTATATTTTTTACATCTTCTCTTTTTGGCATAGCTCTTTCCTGTGTGTATAATTGGTATAGTATATCAAAAAAATTTTATAGCTACTTTGATTGATTTACCGTTCAGGATTTCTTTCTACCTTTGTATCTATGGCATAAAAATATCTAGCATCCGTAGGCTTTATGTATGGTTCAACTATGGCTTCGTTGTAAAGTTCTCTTTCTGTTATTTTCACAACTTTTCCTATCTTTACACCTTCATAAAATATACCATCTTTACCACTAGTAACTACTTCATCACCAACTCTCAAGATGTTGAACTTTTGTATATATTTTATAACCATATTTTTATTATTCCCAAAAATAACACCCTCTGTTTTATACTTACCAATATATACAGAAAGTGAAACGGTTGGGTCAAGCTCAAGCAATGCCAAAGGACTACCATTTTTCTCTCTTACTATACCTGCTGTATATCCTTTATATATTAAACCGTATATTTTTGTGGGGTCAAAGTCTTTAAAATCTAACCATAGGGCATTATAGTCCCCAAGTCTCTCAAAAGATAGAGTTCTAACAAGATGTAGCGAAGGATGATGATAATTTAAATTGGTTTCTTTTAAAACTTTATTTAATCTTATAGCAAGTGTTGCCGAAAGTAAAGAGCTTGGCTCTAATTCTTTGATTTTTTTTTCAAGCTCTTCTATTCGTTGTGATTGTTTAGTATGTATTTCAACAGTATGTTTTATACTATCTATAAACTGGATAAAAGTTAATTTTATACCATTTGAAAATCGTAGCACCTCACCCCTAAAGGTTGGCACTACTTTCATAGTAACAAGTATTGCAAATACTATGATTAATATAAAAAGTATTTTATTTTTAGTCATCTAATTGGAGTTGTTTTAAAAGTTCCATTTCTTCTAACATTTGACCGGTTCCCTTAGCAACAGCTAAAAGCGGTTCTTCTGATATATAGACTGGAAGTTTTACTATATTGCTTAAATATCTGTCAAGATTTCTAAGAAGACTTCCACCACCAGTTAATACTATACCATTTTCAACAATATCACCTGCAAGATCAGGTGGCATAACCTCAAGCACCTCTTTTAAGGCTTGAACTATCTCTTTTAGTGCTTCAGAAAGTGCTTCATTTACATGTTTGCTTGTTATCTCTATTCTTTTTAAAAGTCCTGTAACCTGATCCCTTCCTTTTATAGACATAGAGAGTTCTTTACCTGTTGGTATGGCGGTGCCTATAGCTATCTTTATCTCTTCTCCTGTTCTTTCACCTATAAGGAGATTAAATTTTCTTTTTACATAATCAACTATGGCTTGATCAAATTTATCACCACCAATTCTTATAGACTTACTTAAAACAAGTCCTCTTAAACTTACAACTCCTATTTCAGTAGTTCCTCCTCCTATGTCAACAACCATATTCCCTTGAGGATCATTTATGGGAAGTCCTGCTCCAATTGCTGCAGCTTTTGGTTCCTCTATAAGCAAAACTTCTCTAGCTCCTGCATTCATAGCTGAAGTTTTAACAGCCTTTCTTTCAACTTGAGTAAGTCCATAAGGAACACAGATTATGATACGAGGTCTTATAAAAGAGCTTCTATTGTGTGCTTTTTTTATAAAATACCTTATCATCTCTTCTGTTATTTCAAAATCTGCTATAACCCCTTCTTTAAGTGGTCTTATGGCTTGGATACTCTCTGGAGTCTTACCAACCATATCTTTTGCTTCACTTCCAACAGCAAGAAGTTTTCTTCTTCCACCTCTTGTCATTTGCACTGCTACTACCGAAGGTTCATTTATAACTAAACCTTTACCTTTTGCCATAACTATCGTATTTGCTGTTCCCAAATCTATAGCTAAATCATTTGAAAATATACCTAAAACTTTGTTTACAATCATCTATGCACTCTTCTTTAAATTTTTTACATTTTTCGAATAAATTGGTTTAGCACTTTTTAATACCACATCTTCAGTTATAATAACCTTATAACCTGTAAGCTCTGGAAGCTCATACATAATATCTAACATAATCTCTTCCATAATTGTCCTTAAACCTCTAGCCCCAGTTTTTCTTTTTAAAGCAAGTTCAGCTATGGCTAAAAGCGCCCCCTTTTCAAACTCTAACTCTACATCGTCAATTGCAAAAAGTTTTTTATACTGTTTTACTATAGAATTTTTAGGTTCAGTTAAAATCCTAACCATATCCTCTTTTGTTATTTGATTTAGAGTTGCTATAGAGTGAAGTCTGCCTATAAGCTCTGGTATCAATCCATATGATACCAAATCATCAGGTTCAACAAGTTCTAAAATCTTTTCTTCTTCCTTTTTACCCTTTTTATCTTGATTAAAACCTAGAGTATTGTTGCCTATTCTTCTTTTTATAATCTCCTCTAAACCATCAAATGCCCCACCACAAATAAATAAAATGTTTGTAGTATCTATTTGTGAAAAGTCTTGATTTGGATGCTTTCTTCCACCTTTTGGTGAAATATTTACTTGACTACCCTCTATGATTTTTAAAAGTGCTTGTTGAACTCCTTCACCCGAAACATCCCTAGTAATAGAGCGATTTTCCCCCATACGAGCAATCTTATCTATCTCATCTATAAATATGATTCCCTGTTCTGCCTTTTTAATATCACCATTGGCAACTTGAAGTAACCTTGTTAATATATTTTCTACATCTTCACCAACATATCCGGCCTCTGTTAAACTTGTAGCATCAGCTATAGCAATAGGAACATTTAAAAACTTTGCTAAAGTTTGAGCCATCAAAGTTTTACCACTTCCAGTTGGTCCTATAAAAAGCACATTTGATTTTTGTATCTGTGTATCATCATCTTTAATCGTATGCTGTTTAAAAATCCTTTTGTAGTGATTATATACACTAACAGCAAAAACTTTTTTGGCATCCTCTTGTCCTATAACAAAATCGTCCAATACTGCTTTTAATTCTTTTGGAGTAAAGAGTCTCATATCTTCTATAGTCTGTGATCTTGTGACTTCTTCATCATCTCCATAAAATATTTTATATGCAGATATAACACAATTTTCACAGATATAAACACCCTCTCCAGCCAAAAGCCTGTTATCTATATCTTCTGCTGAACCGCAGAAACTACAAAGTCTTGACATCATCTATTCCTCTCATATGGTATTCCTCGTTTTGTATTGATTACAAAATCACAAAATTTTTTCACTTTTTCATTTTGACTTGTTTTTAAAATCTCATTTGCAATATCTTTCATATTGGCTTCACCTCTAAAAACAGCTTTATATGCTTGTTTTAAAGCTTCTATATCCTCTTTTTTAAAATTTCTTCTAAGTCCCACTAGATTTAAACTTTTTATTGTTGCACGATTGCCCTCAGCCAGAGTATATGGTGGAATATCTTGTGCAACCGCTCCACCACCACCTATCATAGCATACTCTCCAAGTTTAACAAACTGATGAATAGGAGTAGAACCGCCTATAACAACATGATCTTCAACTACCACATGTCCTGCTACCATTGATTGATTTACCATAATCACATGATTTCCTATCACCGCATCATGGGCTATATGAGTTGAACCCATAAAAAGATTGTTATCTCCTATGAGTGTTAAACCTTTATCTTTTAAAGTTCCCGGATTTATAAGAGTGTTCTCCCTTATGGTATTATTTTTACCTATAACAAGTTTAACTTTATCTCCTGCTTTATAAGTTAAATCCTGAGGAGGAGTTCCAACTGCTGAAAAAGGATATATCTTAGTTCCATCTCCTATATCAGTATTTCCGTCAACCACGACATGGGAGATAAGTTCAACACCATTTCCAAGTTTTACATCTTTTGTTACTCGACAATATGGTCCAATCTTTACATCCTCACCAAGTATCGCACCATTTTCTATGATAGCTGTTGGATGTATAAAGCCCATTATTTATCCACTATCATAGCTTTTAATTCAGCTTCTGTAGTTAGTTTAGTATCAACATAGGCTTCAGCTTTAAAAAACCAGATGCTACCTTTATGTTTTAAGACACTTATTTTGTATTCTAACTTATCACCAGGTCTTACAGGTATTCTAAATTTACACTTATCTATACTCATAAAATAAACTACTTTATCATCTTTATTTGCCTGTTCCTCTTGAGAAAGACTTTTAAATGCCAAAACACCACCAGCTTGTGCCATACCTTCTACTATCATAACCCCAGGATATATGGGGTGTTCTGGAAAGTGCCCTTGAAATATTCCTTCACTTATAGAAACATTTTTATAAGCTTCTATAAACTTTCCGCTTTCTATCTTTGTAACTCTATCTACCAATAAAAACGGATAACGGTGTGGGAGTATTTTTTGTATCTCTATAACATCTAGTGTCATTTGGTTTACCTCTTTTCAGAAATTGCATTATTCTATCTAAAAGTTACTAAATATTCTTTGACATCTTCGTAAGTTTTTGACTCTAAGAAAAGCTCGTATTTATCGTTTTTATCAATATTTTCAACTACAACAATCACACTTAATGAATAAAAGGTAAAATCTATTTTATTTTTTAACTTAATCTCTTCATCAAACAAAGGTGGGTTGTATAAAAGTTCTTTAATATTTTTATAACTTTTATTAATAATTTGATTATATTTTTCAAGAGTTATAAGCTTGATATTTTCCCTATTTGCAAAATAAATATCTTGTATATTTTTTTCTATTTTAAATTTTACAAATTTTCTCTTTGTTGTAGAATACGGTAAAATATGTGATGGCACAATCTCTTTATTTTTTTTGAGATAGGCTCTTAAAAGTCGATAGTTTAAAAATTTTTCTCTAACTATTTCAAACTTTTTACCACTTTCTTCGAGTTCTTTTACTTTATCATATAGTTTTATTCTCTCTTGTATGGATTCGGGTAAAATTTGTCCGCAAAGAGGCTCAAACATCTCATCCATAAGTCGATTTTGATACTCTCTTTGTTTAGTTAAAGCATAGATACAACCGCAATAATCTTGATGATATAGTTTATCTTTCCTAGCTAGTGCAAATTGTTCACAAGTTCCTCCGTCTTTTCTAAAATCAACAGTTAAAAACTCTAAGCCATATCTGTTTGCTATTTTTTCCCCAGAACTTTTTAACTGCTCGATAGACTTTTTAGGACTTGTCAAAAGTGTAGTTGTTAAAAATTTTGCTCCAAGCTCCTTAGCTTTTTTTGCCGAAATCTCAAGTCGTTTATCAAAACAGATATTACATCTTGTTCCTTTTTCAGGTTCATCTTCATATCCTTTTACACTATCAAGCCACTTTTGAAAGTCATACCCTCCCTCATAAAGCTTTATTTTTAGTTTTTGACAACTTCTTTTAACATCTAAAAGTCTTAAGTAGTATTCACTATATGGATGGATGTTTGGATTATAAAAGAAACCTATCAACTTCTCCTTAGGATAGACCTTTTTTAGTTTTTGTAAGAAAAAGTGGCTATCAACCGAGCAACAAATATGAACAAGTATCAAGCTTGTAACTCTTTTAATCTTTTCTTTACTTTTTCAATATGACCTTTCACTCTAACATTTGTCCAACCTTCTACAATAACACCTTTTAAATCTATGATGTATGTAGTTCTTACAACTCCCATATACTCTCTTGCATACATCTTTTTTAACTTCCATACATCATAAACTTGTAAGACCTCTTTATCTTCATCACTCAAAAGTGTAATACCAAGTTCTTTTTTGTCTATAAAATTTCTATGCTTTTTAGGACTATCCGGACTAACTCCTAAAATAACAGCATTAAGCCTTTCAAACTCTTCTATTGCTTCTGTAAAATCACAAGCTTCAGTAGTGCATACTGGAGTATTATCTTTTGGATAAAAGTATAAAACTATCCACTTTCCTTTTAAATCTCTAAGACAAATCTCCGTTTCATCTTGATTTGGTAAACAAAACTCCGGTGCTTTAGTTCCTACTTCTAACATAAGCTTTTCCTATTTATTTTTTTATTATAATATCTAATAATAGTAAAAAATATAAAGGATATTTATGCAAAGCATATTTAGAGAGTATGACATAAGAGGTATTTTTGAAAAAGAGCTAAATGAAAAGACAGTTAAAAAAATAGGATATTTTTTAGGTAAGAAAGTTAAAGAGATAGGCGATTATGTAGCGATAGGTTATGATGCCAGAGTTCACTCTCCTGTGCTTTGTGAGTGGCTTACAAGTGGATTTAATAAAGCAGGAGTTAGAGTTTTGAATATGGGTATGGTAGCAACTCCGGTAAACTATTTTTCAAACTACCAAAACTTTTTGGGAGTAACTCCGTCTGCGTCAGTTATGATAACTGGTTCTCACAACCCACCCAAATATAACGGTTTTAAAATAACATTAGATAAAAAACCGTTTTTTGGAGAGGATATATATGCTCTTGGAAAAGAGATAGTGGAGAGTGATATATATATAGAAGATGATGAGATGTTTCAAGCTATTGAAGCAAAAGATAGATATATAGCTTATATGATAGAGGAGTTTGAGGGTTTAAAAGGGTTAGATAAAAAACTTATTTTTGATTGTGGAAATGGTGTAGCATCAACTGTTTTAGAAGATATACTAAATGGAATAGGTTTGGAGTATGAGGGGATGTATTGTGAACCTGACGGAACTTTTCCAAATCACCATCCAGATCCTTCAGTTGAGGAAAACTTAGAGGATATAAAAAAGAGGCTTAAAAGAGAGTTTGAACTTGGTTTTGCTTATGACGGTGATGCCGATAGGATAGCTGTTTTAACAAAAAATCACAATATAAAAGGGGATGAGTTAGCTCTTATCTTTGCAAAAACTTTTGAAAATCCAACTATCATCGGAGAGGTAAAATGCTCTCAAGTGATGTATGATGAGATAAATAAGTTTGGAACAGCTGTTATGTATAAAACGGGTCATTCAAATCTAAAAGTAAAGATAAAAGAGTTAGATGCCACTTTGGCAGCTGAGGTTAGTGGACATATATTTTTCAACGATAGATACTTTGGATATGATGATGCCATATATGCAACTTTGAGAGTTTTAGAACTTGTTAAAAACGGTATTGATTTGGATGAAGAGATGAAAAAACTTCCAAAAACTTTTTCTACGGATGAGATAAAAGTAAAGACTACTGAAGAAAAAAAGTTTGCTCACATAGATAGGATAAGGAAGTCTTTAAAAAATCCACCTAAAGATTTTCCAACTATAAAAGAGATAGTTGATGTTGATGGAGTTAGAGTTATCTTTGAAAATGGTTGGGGATTGGTTAGAGCATCAAATACTACTCCAGTTCTTGTTACGAGATTTGAAGCTAAAAATAAAGATGATTTAAAAATATATCAAGAAAGTTTAAATACTCTGATAGAACAGTGCAGATAACCCATCAATGCCATTAAGCTAGGCAGATAAAAACTATAAATATAGGTGGTATTTTTGTATAAAATTTGCTTTTAAAAACTTTGTGCTAAAACCTATTTATAAGTTTTTATAAGTGGCTTTTAACTACTTTGTAGGTAGAATACATCTTTTTGTTATTTGTTATAAAGTTTTATTATAAAGGTTAGATATGTTTAAAAAACTGCTGAAATTTCAGTAGTTTTTTAAAGGGTGATGCACCCAGTTTCTTTTAAAGAAAAGATTATTGTATATGTAAGGAAATTATGAACAAGTTAATAATAGTAGAGTCACCAACAAAAGCGAAAACTATTACAAATTTTTTAGGAAGAGAGTATAAAGTTATAGCTAGTAAAGGGCATATTAGAGATCTTCCAAAAAGTAGTTTTGGTATCAAGATAGAAGAAAAAAGTTTTAAACCTGAGTATCGTGTAAGTCGTGATCACTCAAAAGTTGTTAAAGAGATAAAAGAATTGGCAAAAAAAGCTGACAAAGTCTATATCGCAACTGATGAGGATCGTGAGGGAGAAGCTATAGGCTATCATATAGCAAAAGCTATAGGGCAAGATCCAAACTCTATACCTAGGATAGTTTTTCACGAGATAACAAAAAAAGCAATACAACACTCTTTGGAAAATCCAAGAACTATAGATATGAATAGTGTTGATGCTCAACAAGCTCGTCGTCTTCTTGATAGGATAGTTGGTTATAAACTCTCTCCACTTATTAGTTCGAAAATTCAAAAAGGTCTTAGTGCCGGTCGTGTTCAAAGTGCAGCTTTAAAAATAGTTGTTGATAGAGAAAGAGAGATAAATGCCTTTAAATCTGAAGAGTTTTGGAGTCTCGATGCAATTTTTGAAAAAACTATTGAGTCAAATTTGATAGAGTTTGAGGGTAAAAAACAAGAGAAGACGACTATCAAAAATGGTGATAGAGCAAACTATATAAAAGAGGTTGTAGAAAAAGAGTCTTTTAAAGTTGCTAAGATGGAAAAAAAGCAGAGAAAAACTTCAACTCCACCACCATTTATGACTTCAACCTTGCAACAGAGTGCATCGTCTATGCTTGGATTTAGTCCCAGAAAGACTATGATGATTGCTCAAATACTCTATGAGGGTGTGAAAACTCCAAACGGACCTATGGGTATCATAACATATATGAGAACAGATAGTTTAAATATAGCAAAAGAGGCTATAGATGGTATAAGAGGTATCATAAAAACTCAGTATGGGGAAAAATATCTACCATTAAAACCAAAGTATTATAAATCAAAATCAAAAGGAGCTCAAGAAGCTCACGAAGCCATAAGACCAACTCTTTTAGACTTTACTCCTACAGTTGCAAAGGATTATTTAAATCCTGATGAGTTGAAGCTATATACTATCATTTATAACAGATTTATAGCATCGCAAATGACTGATGCTATCTTTGAATCTCAATCAATCATCTTTGAAAGCAGAAGTTCGAAGTTTAAAGCAACCGGTAGAAAGTTAGTATTTGATGGTTTTTATAAAGCTTGGGGTAACAGTGACAAAGATAAACTTTTACCAGAACTAATAGAGGGAGAGGAGGTTAATCTTACTAAGATAGAAACAAATCAACACTTTAGTGAACCTCCTTCAAGATACTCAGAAGCTAGTCTTATCAAAAAGTTGGAAGCTTTGGGTATAGGTCGTCCATCAACTTATGCTCCAACTATATCACTTTTAACTGCAAGATCTTATATAGAGGTTGAGAAGAGGCAACTTATTCCTACTGAGATAGCTTTTAAAGTTATAAAGGTTTTGGAAGAGCATTTCGAAAATATAGTGGATAGCTCTTTTACTGCAAAACTTGAAGAGGAGCTTGATAAGATAGCAGAAGGTATGAAAGATTGGCAAGAGCTTTTATGGAATTTTTATAAGCCTTTTATAAAAAAGGTAGAGGATGGAAAGAAAAATATAAAGAGTCAAAAGCTTGTTATACCAATTGGAGAAAATTGTCCTCAGTGTGGCAGTGAGTTAGTAAAAAGAAAGGGAAGATTTGGAGAGTTTATAGCTTGTAGTGGTTTTCCAAAGTGTAAATACACAAAACCTGTTGAGGAAGGTAAAAAAACAACTGCAAAGTCTGCTCCAAAAAAACTTGAGCTTAAGTGTCCTGAATGTGGGGGAGATATAGTTGAGAGAAAGTCTCGTCGCGGAAAGTTTTTTGGTTGTGCAAACTATCCCAAGTGTAAATTTATCTCCACTTATGAACCGGTTGAAACTCCAAAGTGTCCGGAGTGTAACTATATGATGGCTAAAAGAACCTATAGAAAAAAAGATATTTATGAGTGTATCAAGTGTAAAACAAGAATCGATGCATAAGAGTATATACCTTTGTGCTATATCAAATGTTTTAAGTGGCAGTTGCAAAGAGGATTGTCACTTTTGCACTCAAAGTTCACGATATAAAACTAATATCCAAAGATATAGCTTTAAACCTTTTAAAGATGTCATAGAAGAAGCAAAAAGGGCTAAAAACTCTAAGGCTGTTGGTTTTTGTTTGGTAACAAGCGGTTTAGGGTTGGATAAAAAACGGAAAGAGTATATGTTAGATCTTTTAAGGAAGTTAAGAAAAGAGGATTTTGGTTTAAACTATATAGGTTGCAATGGACTGGCTACTTTAGAGGATTTAAAAGAGTTAAAAGATGCAGGTCTAAAAAGCTATAACCATAACCTGGAAACTTCAAAAAACTACTATAAAAATATATGCTCTACTCACAATTGGATAGATAGATATAAAACCGCACTTGCTGTAAAAGAGGCCAAACTTAAACTTTGTTGTGGTGGAATCTTTGGTATGGGAGAGAGTCAAAGAGATAGAGATGACTTTATAAACTCTTTAGTCTCACTTGAGCCTGAAAGTGTAGCTATAAACTTTTATATCCCAAATCCTGCACTTCCACTAAAGAAAAATACTCTTTCAAAAGATGAAGCTAGAAAAGTTATAGAAAATGTAGTCAAGCATTTACCAAAATCTCGTGTAATGGTAGCCGGTGGAAGAGAGTATTTTTTTAAAGACTCATTAAAAGAGCTTTTTGAGTTGGGAGTGAATTCTATCGTTATAGGTGATTATCTAACTACAAAGGGTGAAAAAGAGGATAAGGATATACAAGCTATAAATGAGCTTGGTTACAAGATAGCAAAGAGTTGTGATGGGACATAGTGATAGCAACAGCATTTATATGATATTTACCATAGCTACTATACTTTTTACATCACCTTATATAGCTAGTTTTGTAAAATTTCCAACAGCTCCTATAGAGATAGTGTTGGGTGCTATTGCAGGGTATTTTTCCTTTTTAAAACCTGAAAATGAGATTTTTACCCTTATGGCGGAAGTTGGATTTTTCTATCTTATGTTTTTAGCCGGAACAGAAGTAAACTTAAATCTTCTTTTAAAGCTTGAAAAAAGGGTTTTTATAAATGGTAGTATCTATCTTTTTGTCTTATATTTTTTATCGTTGATATTTGTAAAAATATTTTCTTTTCCTTTTATATTTACCTTTATGTTTTCACTCATATCCGTAGGGCTTATTATGGCTTTGTTTAAAGAGTTTGGAAAAGATAGAAAGTGGCTAAATCTCTCTATGAATATAGGAGTTTTGGGAGAACTTTTGAGCATCATACTTCTTACGATAGTAGCATCAGCACTTGAAAATGGTATAGGTAAAGATTTTATAAAAGCAATAATTCTTCTTTTTATTTTTATGGTTGTAATATTTTTAATATTTAGGCTCTTTAAAGTTATTTTCTGGTGGCATCCGGAGTGGAAAAACTTTTTAGTTCCTAAAAAGGGAGATAAGGATGAAAAAGATATAAGAACCTCTATGACTATCTTTTTTCTTATGATTGCTTTGATGTTTATCCTACACTTAGAGATAGCTTTTGGAGCTTTTATAGCAGGTGTTTTTATAGCAACATTTTTTGAGCACAAAGAGCAACTTCCTCATAAACTTGCTACTTTTGGTTTTGGTTTTATGATACCTATATTTTTTATACACATAGGAAGTATGTTTGAGCTTAGATATTTGCTGAGCAAAAAATTGGCTTTAGAGGCTATACTAATAACAGTTAGTATGATAATAGTTAGATTTTTATCATCATTTGTTTTGCATAAGATGCTAACTATAAAGGAACAAATACTCTTTGCCTTGTCTCACTCTATGCCTTTAACACTTTTGATAGCTATTGCTACTTTGGCTTTGCAGTATAAAGCCATCATAGAGTTTCACTACTATGCTTTAGTTTTAGCTAGTTTGATAGAGGTTATCGTTAGTATGGGTAGTATTATGTTGTTGGCTAAAAAGGTTCACTCACTATCGGGAACTGATAGCTGATACTCAAAAAGCTTCTTTTGTAGTCTTGCATTTTCCTCTTTTTGTTTTTTTATCTTTTTTCTAAGGGACTCTTCTTGTTTTTTAAGTTTGAAAAAAACTTCTAAAGATCTTGTTCCAAAAAGTATCTTCCCTAAAAATATGGCAAAAACGATTACTAAAGTTACTAGAAGTATTTTGCAAAGAGAGGAGAAGATAAAACTTTTTTCCTCTCCTATTAGTTCTTCTTTTTCATTCATAATCTAAAAAAGCTTTTTTCCTAAGTATTCACCAAGTCCTAACTCTCTTTCTATCTCTAAAAGTCTGTTGTATTTTGCAGTTCTCTCACCCCTTGCAGTGGAACCTGTTTTTATCTGTCCAGTATTTAGTGCCACAGCAAAATCAGCTATAAAAGCATCTTCACTTTCACCACTTCTGTGACTCATAACACAAGTATAACCATTTCTTTGAGCAAGTCTAACTGTTGTCATAGTTTCACTTACTGTTCCTATTTGGTTTGGTTTTATAAGGATAGAGTTTGCTATACCTTTTTCTATACCCTCTCTTAGGATTTTTTCATTTGTAACAAAAAGATCATCTCCTACAAGTTGAACTTTTCTACCAAGTTTTTCTGTAAGTATTTTCCATCCATCCCAATCATCCTCACTTAAACCATCTTCGATAGAAACGATAGGATATTTACTACAAAGTTCTTCATAGTATGCAACCAACTCTTCACTTGTTAAAACTCTATCTTCACTATCAAGTTTGTATCCACCCTTACATACTAGTTCACTACTTGCAATATCAAGTGCGATAGCTATATCATCTCCCGGTTTATATCCAGCTCTTTGTATAGCTTGTATGATTACTTGTATAGGCTCTTCGTTGTTTTTAAGATTTGGTGCAAAACCTCCCTCATCTCCTAAAGCTGTGCTTTCACCCATATCAGAAATGATTTTTTTCAAGTTGTGATAAACCTCTGCTGATGCTCTTAAAGCTTCACCAAGTTCGTCAAAATTTATTGGCATAATCATATACTCTTGAAAATCAACAGAGTTGTTTGCGTGACTTCCACCATTTATGATGTTAAACATAGGAGTTGGAAGAGTCATAGCATTTGCCCCACCTAAGTATCTATAAAGTGGTATAGCAAGACTTGCTGATGCTACTCTTGCAACTGCCATAGAAACTCCAAGTGAAGCATTTGCTCCTAGTTTTGAGTAGTTATCAGTTCCATCTATATCTTTTATGATAGCATCAATCTCAGCTTGATTGAAAGGGCTTAATCCTATAAGTTCATCACTTATGATAGTGTTTACATTTTCAACAGCTTTTAAGACACCTTTTCCCATATATCTTTCATCGCCATCTCTAAGCTCTATGGCCTCTCTTTTACCAGTGCTTGCTCCACTTGGAACGATAGCACTTTCCTTTGTTCCGTCACTTAAAACTACTGTAGCTCTTACAGTTGGATTTCCCCTACTATCAAGAACTTCATTAGCATAAACATCATCTATATATACCATTAGCATCCCCTATTTAAATTTTAGATAATAACCTGAGCTTTGACAGTGTATCGAACTCGGTTTATTATATAGCAAGCTTACTTTTATCTTGTTTTAGTTGCTTTTTTCTTCCTTTTCTTCTACAAGTCCCATAGCCTCTTTTATCTTCTTCTCTATCTCTTTTGCTAACTCTTTATCCTCTTTTAAAAGAGCTTTTACATTTTCTCTACCCTGACCTAACTTTTTATCTCCATAACTAAACCAAGCACCACTTTTATCTATGATGTCAAGTTTAACTCCATAATCAACAAGCTCTCCCTCTTTTGAAATACCCTCCCCAAACATCACATCAAACTCTGCTTGTTTAAATGGAGGTGCAACTTTGTTTTTTACTATCTTTGCTTTTACTTTGTTTCCTATATTTTCATCTGCTTGTTTTAGTGTTGCTATCTTTCTAACATCTATTCTAACTGAACTGTAAAATTTTAAGGCATTTCCACCTGTTGTAGTTTCTGGAGAACCATATCCCATCACACCTATTTTCATCCTGATTTGGTTGATAAATATAATAATAGTTCCCATCTTATGAGCTACACTTGTAAGCTTTCTTAGTGCTTGACTCATAAGTCTAGCTTGTAGTCCTACATGTTGATCTCCCATATCTCCGTCTATCTCACTTTTTGGAGTAAGTGCAGCAACAGAATCTACCACTATCAAATCAACAGCACCACTTCTTGCTATACTTTCAACTATATCAAGAGCTTGTTCTCCATAATCAGGCTGTGATACAAAAAGATTATCAACATCAACTCCTAGATTTTTTGCATATTTTACATCTAGTGCATGTTCTGCATCAACAAAAGCACATATTCCACCCTCTTTTTGAGCTTCTGCAGTTATCTGAAGAGCCAAAGTTGTTTTACCCGAACTCTCCGGTCCATATATCTCTATGATTCTCCCTTTTGGAACTCCTCCTATACCCAAAGCTATATCAAGTCCTAAACTTCCTGTGCTTATGGAGTCTATAGGCTCTACCTCTTTATCACCAAGTCTAACTAAAGCCCCTTTCCCAAAAGCTTTATCTATCTGTTTTATAGCTAATTCCATAGCCTTTTTCTTTTGTTCGTCCATCGCTATTCCTTTAAAATTTCTTGTGATTTTAACTAAAAAAGTTTTTTCTCGCAAGAAATATCTAATTTTGTAATCTTTTTTTAAAATTTATAGAGAGTTTTTTGCAACTTCACTCATAACCTATCTTTGACAATCTTTACTAAATCTAATATCGGCATTTTCACCATCTCCACCCTCTTGTCCATCTGCTCCAAGTGAAATAAAATCTATCTCTCCATCATTTATATATATATAAGGATTTTTCCAAGGATCTAGCGGAGTTTTTCCATCAAGATATCCACCTTTGCTATAGCCTTTGTATTTTTCGGGATCTGGGTTTTGTAAAAGTGCATTTAGTCCTTCTTCTGTTGTAGGGTAAACACCATTGTCAAGTTTAAAGTTTTTTAGTGCATCTTTTAGTGAGTGCATCTGGATACAAACTATCTTTTTCTTTGCTTTATCAGCTTGTCCTAAAAGTTTTGGTAAAACAAGTCCTGCTAAAAGTCCTAAAATAATGATAACTATCATAATCTCTATGAGTGAAAAACCTTTTTTTGATTTCATATAAGTATCCTTTAATCAAATGTTTTTCGGTATTCTATCAGGATTTTTTAAAGTTAATATAAATTTTTATATAATGGTGAAAAATTTTTAGGAGAATAATATATGAATAGAGCTTACAATTTTGGTGCGGGTCCTGCGACTTTGCCAACTTCAGTGTTAGAAATAGCACAAAAAGAGTTACTTGACTATCAAGGTAGCGGTATATCTGTTATTGAAGCATCGCATAGATCAAAGATGTATGATGATATTCATCAAAGTGCTATAAATTTAGTAAAAAAACTTTATAAACTTCCAGATGATTTTGAAGTTTTATTTTTACAGGGTGGGGCATCAACTCAGTTTGCTATGGTGCCGTTAAATCTTTATCTAGGTGGAAAAGTAGAGTATGCAAACACAGGTAGCTGGTCAAAAAAAGCTATAAAAGAGGCAAAAATACAAGGAGTAAACTTTGATATAGTAGCTTCAAGCGAGGATAGTAACTTTGATCATATCCCAAAAGTAAATTTTAGTGATGACTGCGACTACTGTTATATCACTTCAAACAACACTATCTATGGAACTCAATACTACAAAAATTATCCAAAAACAAAATCACCGTTGGTTGTTGATGCAAGTAGTGATATATTTTCATACATAGTTGATTGGGAAAATGTGGATCTTTTGTTTGCAGGTGCTCAAAAAAATGCAGGACTTTCGGGAGTAACTATAGTCATTATAAGAAAAAATCTTCTTGACAGAGTTAAAGATACTGTTCCTACGATGCTAAGATATGCTACTTATGCTAGTGCTAACTCACTTTATAATACTCCTCCGACATTTGGTATATATCTTTTAAAACTCATCTTAGAGTGGATAGACGAGCAAGGTGGTATAGAAGCGATAGACAAAAAAAATCAAGAAAAAGCACAAATCCTTTATGATGCTATAGATAATTCAAATGGTTTTTATGTAGCTCATTCAAAAAAAGGAAGTAGAAGTTTGATGAATGTAACTTTTAATATCAAAGATAAAGATACACTTCTTGAAGAAAAACTTATAAAAGAGAGTGAAAGTGCAGGTATGATAGGACTTAAAGGGCATAGAAGCATTGGTGGACTTAGAGCTTCTATATACAATGCTATGCCAAAAGAGGGTGTGGAAGCACTTGTAAAACTTATGCAAGAGTTCCAAAGCAAAAATAGTTAAGGATTGGAAGATGAATATAAAAACTTTAAATAATATCTCAAACAAAGGTTTGAGTAGATTTGGTGAAAACTATAGTGTTGCAGAGGATGTGGAAAATCCTGATGCCATAGTTGTAAGAAGTTTTAAGATGCATAATTATAACTTCAACGACAAGCTAAAAGCCATAGCAAGGGCTGGTGCGGGAGTAAATAACATACCGCTTGAGGAGTGTAATAAAAGGGGTATTGTAGTCTTTAATACTCCCGGAGCAAATGCAAATGCAGTAAAAGAGTTGGTTATAGCATCACTTTTTTTAGCATCAAGAGATATTATAGGTGGTATAGAGTGGGTGCAAAATGAAAAAAACTGCTCACTTGTGGAGAAGAAAAAATCAACTTTTGCAGGTTGTGAGATAAAGGGAAAAACTCTGGGAGTTATCGGACTTGGAGCTATCGGAGCGATGGTTGCAAATAGTGCAATAGAACTTGGTATGGATGTGGTAGGGTTTGATCCATATCTATCTGTTGAGGGAGCTTTGATGCTTTCAAATCAAGTAAAAAAAGTAAATAACTTAGATGAGCTTTACAAACAAGCAGACTATATAACTATCCATGTTCCTCTTCTTGATAGCACAAAAGATATGATAAACTCTAAGACTCTTGCAAAATGTAAAGATGGAGTAAAAGTTATAAACTTTTCAAGAGGTGGTTTGGTAAATAGTGATGATATGCTAAAAGCTATAGATGAAGAAAAAGTTTCAACTTATGTAACAGATTTTCCAGAAGATAAACTTTTAAATAAAAAGGGAGTTATCCCCATCCCACATCTTGGAGCAAGCACTGCAGAGAGTGAAGAAAACTGTGCGGTTATGGCGGTAGATGAGATAAAAGAGTATCTTGAAAATGGAAACATCATAAATTCGGTAAACTTTCCAAATGCATCACTTCCAAGAACTCCAGAAACTACAAGGATAGTGATAGCAAATAAAAATATTCCTAGTATGATAGAAAATATCACTTCAAAATTAGCAAAAAATAATTTAAATATAGTAGATATGCTAAATAAAAGTAGAGGTGACATAGCTTACAATATTATCGATGTAAACGGTAATGTTGATGATGAGTTAGCATCGAGGATAGAAAGTCTTGATGATGTTATTTTTGCAAGAGTTATAAGATGATGAAATAAATTTTGAAGAGGATGAAATGATAAACCAAACTTTTATAGGTTATTACACAATGGATATGATAGTATTATGTGGTTTTATGGATTGGTATTCATATAGAAATATGGTAATGAAAATATAGTATTATTTATGATTAAATGCAAACACTTATAAAAAAACTCTCATATATCTTTTTGATGCTTTTTGTCATAGCTGTTATATCTTTTGTGGCTATTCACTCTGCTCCAAACTCTTTTTTCGCAACCGGAGAGTTAAATCCAAACATAACAAAAGAAAATCTTGAGCATCTAAAAAGGGTATATGGACTTGATAAATCTTTGACAGAGCAATTTTTTTCTTGGATATGGGCTTTGGCTCATCTTGATTTTGGCATATCTTTTGCAAGTGGGAAAGCAGTTAAAGATGAAATACTTTCGCGACTTCCTATAACTCTTTTGATAAATGTTATCTCTATGATTTTAGTGTTTATTATCTCTATATATTTTGGTATAAAGTCAGCTTTAAGGCAGGATAGTTTGCTTGATAAAGGATTAAAGCAGTTTTCTCTTTTTTCTTTTGCTATGCCGTCTTTTTATTTGGCACTTTTACTTGTCATAGGATTTGCTGTAAAATTAAAGTGGTTTCCCATATCAGGACTTCACTCTATAGAAGCAAAAACAGGGATTAGCTACTATATTGATGAAGCTTGGCATCTAGTTTTACCTATATTTGTTATGGTGTTTGGTGGTATAGGAAGTTTGATGATGTATGTAAGAAGTTTGACAGTTGATATATTAAAGAGTGACTATATCTTTTTTGCAAAAGCAAGAGGACTTAGTGAAAAAATCATACTTAAAAAATATATCTTGCCAAACCTCTATCCTCCTATAATTACGATGTTGGGACTCTCTCTTCCGGGACTTATAGGTGGAAGTGTTATTTTGGAAAGTATATTTTCTATAAACGGTATGGGACTTTTGTTTTTTCAAAGTGCTATGAGTAGGGATTATCCAGTTATTATGGGGATTTTAATAATCTCAGCCTTTTTGACTTTAGTTGGAAATATTATAGCAGATTTGATACTTTTAAAAATAAATCCATTTTTTAAAAATAGTTAATGTATAAATGTGATCAAATCCCAGTGTTTTTTTGCTATTGCAAGATAACTTAAAAATGCACTAACAGCAGAAAATAAAAACAGATACTTTCCATAAAAATATCCGGCAATAATAGAGCCTAAAAATCCCCCAAGTCCAAATCCCAGACCATAGTAAAACTGTGATGCTAAGTTTTTATTAAGATAGAGTTTATAAAGAAGGCTCAGGGTTACTGTGTGATACAAAGCAAAAGAGAAAGCATGAAAACTCTGGCTTAGGTATAGTAAGAAGATATTGTTAGTAAAAAAATAGAGTATAAGCCATCTTATCGCCGTTATAAAGATGGAAAACTTCATTAAAACTAAAAGATTCCACTTTAAAAACTTTGCTTGATAGTAAAAGAGTGTTATCTCACATAAAACTCCAAAAGTCCAAAGGTAGCTTATAGTTTCATAGCTAAGTCCTGCTTCTTTTTCATAGATGGTGAAGAAACTATAAAATGCTCCAAAGCTAACTTGCATTAAAAAGATACTTATCCATAAAGCTTTATACTTTTTGATTTTAAACTCTCCTGAGTTGTTTGACTCTTTTGTAAAGTTTGTATCTTTAGTTAAAAGATAGGCACTTATGACACAAAAAAGTATAGTTAAAGCTATAAAATGAAGTCCTGCATAATTGTTTTGCATATATCTTGCTAAAACTAGTGCGATTAAAATAAAACCAACTGAACCGTAAAGTCTAGTTTTTCCATAAATCTCTTTTGATAAAAGTTCCAACGAGTAGGTATCTACAAAAGGTAGAATGATACTTGCTGTAGCTCCATATAAAAGTATGGAGAGACTAAAAAGATAAAAGTTTTCCAAAGTAAGGTAAAGAAGGGGAACTGAAAGAAGTAAAAAGAGTAGGCTTAGTCTAAAAACTTTTATATTAAGTTCATATTTTTTTAAAAAGAAAAAGGGTAGCAAAAATCTAACAAGTGGTGCTATAGAAAAGACTATACCTATTTGGGTTGGATTGTAGCTTACATTGTTAAGTATTTTTGGAAGATATATAACATAAACTCCAACAGCACTAAAGTAAAAAAAATAAAAGGTGCTTATCAGAAAAAATCTATTGTTCAATATCTTTGACAATAGCTGTTCCACTTAATAAATCGTGAATACCTCTTTTATCCTTTCTAAATAATCCATACAATAAACCACCAAGAGTAAAAAAGTTTATAGTAAAAAATATATATCTTAAAAATGAGAGTATAAAAGAGGGTTTTTGCTTAGTTTGTATATCAATAAGTTTCAACTCATATGCTTTAAGTCCTGGAGTTTGTCCTTTAAGAGTATAAAAAAGAGTAACTACTACTCCGACAATTCCTAAAATAATAGTCCAACTTAAAAGTTTATGCTCTCCAACAGTTTTTAAATTGCCAAAATATATATATATAACTATATACATAACAGGCATCATAATCATAAAAGTATCTGTAAGAAAGGCTTTTGCTTTTTCTATGTTGGAAGCAAAAGTTAACTCATCCTTTCTTTGTTGTTTTGACTTTTTCTTTTTTTCTTTTGGAGCCTTCCCTTGTTTGGTATCTCTCCATCTTACCATTAAAATCCAGCCTCTTTCATAAGTTCTGCTTGATTATGGGCGATAAGTGGATCTATTATTTCATCAAAGAGTCCACCCTCCATAATAGCATCAAGTCTATACAGAGTTAATCCTATTCTGTGGTCAGTTATACGATTTTGAGGGTAGTTGTAAGTTCTTATCCTACCACTTCTATCACCGGTTCCAACTTGTTCTTTTCTGTTTGCACCCTCTTCTTCTTTTTTCTTTTGCATTTTAAGGTCATAAAGTCTAGCTTTTAGAACTTTCATAGCTTTATCTTTGTTTTTATGTTGAGATTTTTGGTCCTGATTTGTTACTACTATCCCTGTTGGTATGTGAGTGATTCTAACTGCACTATCAGTTGTATTTACACTTTGTCCACCACAACCACTACTTCTCATAACATCTATCTTTAGGTCGTTTGGATTTATCTCTATCTCAACATCATCAACTTCAGGCATAACCGCAACTGTTATAGCACTTGTATGAACTCTTCCTTGTGATTCGGTTGATGGAACTCTTTGAACTCTGTGAGTTCCTCCTTCATACTTTAGTTTCGAGTAAACACCTTCACCCTTTATAAGTAGTATAAGTTCTTTATATCCCTCAACACTTCCTTCACTTGAGTTTACTATCTCAACTTTCCAGCCCTTATTGTCAGCATATCTTGTATAAGCTTTAAACAGGTCTCCCACAAATATAGCAGCTTCATCACCACCAGTTCCAGCTCTCATCTCAAGATAGATATTTCTTTCATCATTTGGATCTTTTGGAAGCAGGAGGAGCTTTATCTCTTCTTCAAGCTCTACTTTTCTTGGCTCTAACTCTTTAAGCTCCTCTTTTGCCAACTCTCCAAGCTCTTTATCCTCTAAAAGTATCTTATTTTCTTCGATATTTTCACAAACTTTCATATACTCTTTTGCAGTATTCACTATTGATTCAAGATTTGACTGCTCTTTGGAGAGTTCAGTCATCTTTTTTATATTGTTTACTACATCTACAGATGAAAGCAGATTTGATATCTCATCATATCTATTTATAAAGGGTTGAAGTTTATCTAAAAGCATTGGAAAAAGTTTCCTTTAAAAGTTTTAAAAGTTTTAAAAGTTGTTAGTAACAAAACTGCTTAAGCAGCTTTGTTATCCATAGTATTTACAAGTTTAGCTAGTCTGCTAACTTTTCTTGAGGCAGTATTTTTCTTTAAAACACCTTTATTTACATAAGAGTGGAAGTTTTTGTTAGCAAGTTTTAAAACTTCTGTAGCTTTTTCTTTATCACCAGCTTCCACTGCCTCTCTAACAGCTCTAGTGATATTTTTTATCCTAGTTCTGTAAAATCTATTTCTTTCAGTTCTTTTTATAGTCTGTCTTACTCTTTTTAAAGCTGACTTATGATTTGCCATAGTTCCTAACCTCTGTGTGAATTTTTAGTGAGCGATGCTATCCAATTTTTCATAAAACTTTGCTTAAAAACACTATCTTTCTAAGAAATATAACTTATACCGCACTCCAAAACTATATACATTAGTATTTAGTGTGCCATTGTTTGCTTTTACTTTTGCTAGTTTGAACTCTGTTGATAAGTTATTGTTTATTTTGTATCCTAAACTAATTTCCGGTTGAGTTATGAGAGCATCTCCTGTGGCAACTCCACCACCTCCACCAGCACCAACTTGTAACTCAGCACCAATGTAAAGTTCATCTATATTATAGATATAACCTGCACCAACTAAACCTACAGCATAACCACCGGCACTCCCCCTATAAGCACTAAGAGCAGTTGCACTCAAATAAAAGTTTTTATTTATTTTCCTATCTACCTTAATACCCAATAAATCTATATCCTCATCAAGATAAGTTTTTCTCATATTCTTGTTTGATTTGTATCTTTGAGTTAAAAAAGATATACCCCACTCTTTTGCTTTATAATCTTTATAATTATGATAGCTTTTAGTTTCATCCAAAAGTGATGCAAACTCTATGTTATAACCAAGCGAGGTAGATATAAAATCAGCTTTGAATTTTCCATCAAAACTATCTATGTATCCATAACCGATGTTTAAAGATAGATTATGATAGCTATAAGATAGTTCACTTTCTACTTTATACATACTTCCACCACCAGTTGCTACTCTACCACCACCGGCTCCACCAAGCATTGCTTTAAGATTTAGCAAAAGAGTATCTATAAGTTGCTTTTTATAAAGTGTTCCAAAAAAAATTTCAGCATAACCATCAGCACCACCATCAAATGCCCCACCTGCTTGAAAAATAGAGTAGATATTTTTATCTAGCTGACTATCTATTTCCATACCAATTATGCCTATATCTTCAGTTTTTGCACCTGATAGAGTAGTTTTGTTTTTAGGGTGATACTTTTGAAGTTGTAGTTTAAATTCTTTATTTTTTGATGGAAAATTATAGCTTCTTGGAGTTTGTAAAAAGTATAACTCTTTTGATGGTATCTTTATCAAAAATGATATTTGATTTGAGTCTATATCTCCATTTGGAAACTTTATTTTTGAAGCTCCTAAACCAGCTTTAAAATCTTTAAAGTCATAAATCAAACCACCAAATTCTCTAAGCATAAGCCCACCGCCTTGAGGAGCAGAACCACCGCCTCCACCACCACAAAAAAGTGAACTCTCAAGAGAAATATTTTTACTTAAAGGATATTTTATACCAGCAGTTAATCCACCTGTAAAAAATCCACCCCTTTTACCATAAACGGCACTATAAACACTACCACCAAAATAAAAGTTTTTATTTATATCAAAAAGATAACTTGTTCCTACTAAACCAAGTTTTTCACCTTTTGGAAGAGTAAGTTCATCATAGCTTATATCTATGGAACTATTTATAACATTTGCATATAAAAGTGAAAAAAAACTCAGTTGTAGAAGTAACTTTTTCATATCAAAGCTTCTTCCATCTCTTTTGTTTTTTCAAGTCCCATCAGTTTTAAAACTGTAGGAGCTATATTGTAAAGTCCTCCTCTTTTTACCTCTTTTACTTCATCATCTATAACGAAACAAAAAACATCATTTGTTGTATGCTGGGTAAAAGGTTTTCTTTTATCATCACTTAGCATTTGTTCACAGTTTCCGTGATCACTTGTTAAAACTATGGAGTAGTCTTCACTCCTTGCTTTTTCTATGATCTTTCCTATCTGTTTATCAACTGTTTCAACTGCTTTTATACTTGCCTCTAAACTTCCTGTGTGTCCTACCATATCGCCATTTGCAAAGTTTACTACTATAAACTCATAACCTCCACTTATAGCTTTTAAAACAGTTTCTCCAACCTTTGGAGCTGACATTTGGGGCTGTAAATCATAAGTTTTTACATCCGGAGATGGTATCAAAACTCTAGTTTCATTTATAAATGGTTCTTCAACTCCTCCATTTAAAAAGAAAGTTATATGAGCATATTTTTCAGTTTCTGCAGTATGAAACTGTCTAAGTCCAGCTTTACTTATGATAGATGCTAAGACATTTTTTGGAAGTTCCTCTTTAAAAAGTATAGGGAGTGTAAACTCTTTACTATACTCTGTCATAGTTGCAACATTTAAGTTTAGATTTTTTGTTTCAAAGTTAGTAAAGTTAGGATTTGTTATAGCTTCAACTATTTCTCTCATCCTATCGCTTCTAAAGTTTGCAAATATCACTCCATCACCACTTTTTAATCCATCATATCCATTAAATGAACTTGGAAGTAAAAACTCATCCGTTCTATCGCAATTATATTCATCTTTTATATACTCTTTTGGAGTTTTTTGACTTTTTGGAAAGGCATTTGCTATAGCTTCATAACCCTTTTTTACCCTATCCCATCTCTTATCTCTATCCATAGTGTAGTATCTTCCACCGATAGTTGCTGTAATAACATCGGGTAACTCTTTTTCTATATTTTTAAGATATGTTAAAGCTGATTTTGGCGGAACATCTCTACCATCAGTTATGAGATGTAAAAAAACCTCTTTGTTTTGCTCTTTTGCTATTTTTGCTAAAGCTACGATGTGATCTATATGTGAGTGAACTCCACCATCACTTAAAAGTCCAACTATGTGGATACGATTTGAAGTTAAAACATCTTTTAAAATAGGGTTTTCTTTTATCGTTCCATCCTCTATAGACTTACTTATCTTTACTAAGTTTTGGTATAAAATTCTACCTGCTCCTATAGTCATATGTCCTACTTCACTATTTCCCATCTGTCCGTCGGGAAGTCCAACACTAAGTCCTGAAGTTTTTATAAGTGAATATGGAACATTTTGTAACAAATAGTCATAAGTTGGTTTTTCTGCTTTGCAAAATGCATTGTCTTCACAGATCTCTCTATAACCTATACCATCAGTGATAATCAAAATAACTTTTTTTCTCAAACTATTTACCTCATTAAAGTTTTTTTATGTATAATTAATGTTAATGTCAAAAGCATTATAACAAAGCTACTTTAGGAAATCAAATGTTGTATTATTTATATGAGTTGTTTCATATTAATCTCTTTCAATATATCACTTTTAGAGCGGGTATAGCTTTTTTTATGAGTTTTATACTGACTCTTTATTTTTTACCAAAGTTTATAGAGTATCTAAAAAAAAGAGAGGCAAACCAACCCATATATGAGTTGGCACCAGATACTCATAGAAAAAAAAGCACTACTCCGACTATGGGTGGAGTTGTATTTATCTTTATAACTGTCTTTGCATCTCTCATAACTATGAGATATGATGCTATTTATGCTATAGGAGCTATTATAACTCTTATACTTTTTATGGCAATAGGTGTAAAAGATGACTATGATAAGATATCAAACAATGATAATCAGTCAGGACTCACTTCAAGGGGGAAAATGGTTCTACAAATAGGAGCTGGTATCATAGTAGGACTGTTTTTGTATTTTAATAATTTTCCGACTAGTTTTTATATCCCTATGTATAAGTTTTCACTCTGTGATATGCATATTTTTGCGGTAATTTTTTGGTTATTTATCTTTGTTGCTACATCAAATGCTGTCAATCTTACTGACGGACTTGATGGACTTGCAACAGTGCCATCAATATTTTCTATTATGACACTTGGAGTTTTTGCTTATGCTATTGGTAATGCCGTAATAAGCAAATATCTTCTTTTACCGCATGTTAATGGTGTAGGTGAAGTTGTTATAGTTGGTTCAGCCCTTCTTGGATCTCTTGTAGGTTTTTTATGGTTCAATGCTCATCCGGCGGAGATTTTTATGGGAGATAGTGGAAGTTTAGCTCTTGGAGGATTTATAGCATATATAGCGATAGTTACTAAAAATGAATTATTACTGGTCTTAGTAGGTTTTGTTTTTGTTATGGAGACAGTTTCAGTTATACTTCAAGTTGGAAGTTATAAAACTAGAAAAAGAGGGTTTTTATGATGGCTCCCATACATCATCACTTTGAGATAAAAGGTTGGGCAGAAAATAAGGTAATAGTAAGATTTTGGATAATGGCTGCTATATCAAATATATTGGCACTAATAACACTGAAATTGAGATAAAAGATGACTATTTTTGGATATGGAACAACAACAAAAGCGATAGTTGAGAGATTTGGAAACTGTAAAGTTTATGATGATAGTTTTAGCGGAGTTGCATTTGATAAAAATGGCAATGAATTTATACAAGCAGATATGTTTGATCCAGACAAAAGTGAACTTGAAGTTACAAGTCCCGGTATTCCACCATCAAATCCTTTGATAAAAAGGGCAAAAAATCTCATAAGTGAGTATGATCTTTTTGCCAAAAGTATGCCTTATAGCATTTGGATAAGAGGAACAAATGGAAAAACGACAACAACAGCTATGATAGGTTTTTTACTTAAAAAAAGAGGAGCAGTTGTAGGAGGAAATATAGGGATTCCTTTAGCAAAACTTGATGAAAAAGCTCCAATTTGGGTGCTTGAAACTAGCTCTTTTACTCTTCACTACACAAAAAGAGCAAAGCCAAATCTATATGTTTTACTTCCTATAAGCGATGATCATACATCTTGGCACGGAACTTTTAGCAAATATGAAAAAGCAAAACTAAAGCCTATAAAAACTCTTTATGAGGGAGAGATAGCTATCGTTCCTAAAAAGTATCTCGATGTCAAAACAAATGGTTACTTGATAGGATATGATAGTGTGAAAGATTTGGCAAAGGAGTTTGATATAGATATAAAAAAGATAAACTTTAGTGAACCCTTTTTAACAGATGCCCTTTTGGCTTTAGCTGTTACAAGGATACTTTATGATGATGTTGATTATGAAAAGATAAACTCTTTTATAGTTGGTAAGCATAGAATGGAAAAGATATGTGATAGCAAAAATAGACTTTGGATAAATGACTCAAAAGCAACTAACTTAGATGCAACTTTAGCCGCTGTAAATGCATTTGAGGGAAAAGAGATTTTCCTGATACTTGGTGGAGATGATAAGGGAGCAAATTTAGAGCCTCTTTTTAAAAGTTTAAAGGATAAAAATATAACTGTTTTTACTATTGGTGCAAATGAAAATAAACTTTTAGATTTAGCAAAGAGATATGGTGTAAAATCTCAGGCAAATGGTAACTTAAAAACAGCAGTAGAAAATATCTCTAAAGTATTTGCAAAAGAGGGACAAGTAGCACTTCTATCTCCGTCAGCTGCAAGTTTCGACCAGTTTAAATCCTATGCAGATAGGGGAGAGCAGTTTAAAGAGTTGGTAGCTAAACTTTGATATCTAAGGTATGAGGTGAACTGTTATTTTTATATTTTTTAAAACTATTTTTTGGCTAGATTTACAATACCTTTTTCTCTCACTCTTTTTTTTCAACTTTCCTGTCCCTCTTCTTTGTTAGCAGTTGTGTTTTTGGTATGGATTTATATTAGCATTTTTTTAGTTTTCTTGTTTCTTTGGTAGCTACTTTTTCTTGATTACTCCTATTGTATCATAATTGACATAGTTTACATTTGCACCCTCTCTCACCTTTACATTTCTTCTTTGTGTAAAATCAACCAAATAATTACCTCTGCTTACTTTACTTAGTTCTACACATAGTTTTGCACCAAAAGCAATCACATCTTTTGGTAAGTTCTTTTTATCACTTCGTATTATAACATGGCTGGAAGGTATATCTTTTATATGCATCCAAAAATCACTCTGTTTAGCTTCTTTTAGGAGTGTTAAGTTACCTTTTTGATTTTTACCGATGCTAATTTTATAGTTTTTATAAAAAAAGTTTTCTATGTTAGAGTCTTGTTTTTTTTTCTTTTGTTGTTTTGTTTGTTTAGGAAAGTAGAGGTTTAACTCATCACTGCTTTTTGCATTTTTTACTAGTTTTTGCATATTTTTATAAAACTCTATCTTGTTTTCCAAGTTCTCTTTTTCTATATGAGAGTGTGCTATTTTCTGTTTTAACTTCTTTGCCTGACGAAAGAGTAAATTACTAGCATGTGAAGGAGTTTTAGCCTTTTTTGGGAGTTTTATAACAATATCATTGCCATCAAAATCTTTTACTCTAAACTCTTTTTCATAGTTTTTTAGTTTGTGGATATTTGCTGTAATGATATTTGCATAGTGATAGAGCTTTTGCATTTGCCTTTTAAGCTCTTCCTTTTTAGGGATGGTTTTCAAAGCACTCTCCAATTTCTCTATTTTTTTTTCTAAAGTATTTATCTTTTGATTTTTAAGAGCTTTTAGTTTTACCTCTTCTTTATTTTTATATTTTTCTTTTAAAAAGTTCTCTATATCATCTTTTATTTCAAATGCTTTGGCTTTAAACTCTCTTTTTGGGAGAGGTTTAAGTTTTACACCTACTTTTATCTCTCTAAAAGATGTTGATATATCGATATGTCTTAGAGCTTCTAAGATAACTTCGTTTTCATCTAAGATGATGGCATTTGTATTTCTTCCTGTAAATTCAAGTTGCAAGATAGTTTTATCTATTTTATATCCTGAGTTTTTTATACATTCAAATTTAAATATCCTGTTTCCATTTTCAACATAAATATCTAAGATGATGGCATTTGAAAATCTTTTTTGTAAAACTATGTCAAAAGGTGCCATATAGTGTTTTTGAACCTTATAATCATCTTTGATAAAAATATAACTATTTCCCCTTTTCATATCAAAGAAGATATATTTTTCTTTTGAAAAAGTCATCTTTATAACAGTATCATCAACTCTAAAAACATTGTCTATCTTCTTATACTGTTTAAGATAATTTGCGATAGATTTTAACTCTTCTTGTGTCATAGTGGGAAAACCTTTATTTATTTTTGGTGGAAGTGTGGGGAATTTGTCAAATAAATTTAACCCTTTAATGGGACTTTTTTAAAAAAGCTTATTTTTTATACCGTTAAGAACCCCTATAAATATTTTTAAAACTTTTCATCATACTTATCTTGAATAAAAGAATGATAAAAAACAATTTACAAGATTATATCCTTATCATCTTAAATTTTTGACAAAAGTTATACCATTTGGAAAAAAGTAATGTTACATTTTATTAACCCCTTGCAAAGAAAACCCCGTTTTCTAAGACTTGGATGAATTGAAAAAGATATTGCTAATTTTTTTGAATATTTGCTATAATACCATCAAAGTAAGAGTAGGAAGCTTTTATCTCTTTAGCTAGAGGTAGTTCACTTGATTATGAAATATTGCAATTTGACATATTTTAGTAAAATTTTGTAAGTTTTTTGCCAAAATACAAATATAGAATATTATGAGTAAATATGGGAGAAAGAACTATGTATTTATCTATCATAGATGTTAAAGCATTAAAAGATTATAAGTTGTTGTTAAAATTTGAAGATGATGAAGAAAAAATTTTTGATATGAAACCTTATCTTGATATTGGAAAATTTAGGATTGGGTATTGAAAGAGTTTTTATTAAGAGTTAGCGAGGGAATCAAAGAGAAAGATGTCTTAAAGAAAAACAGAGAGCTTTTTGATTTTTTTGTTCGTGGAAAGTTTATTAAGAAAAAGGGTGAAGTTTATAAGCTTGATAGCAGGTATCGTTTTGGTGTTTTAGATGTAAATAGAAATGGCACAGGTTACTTAGAAACTTTTTCTATAAAGAAAAATAAAGATCTTTTGATAGAGGGGTTTGACTTAAATAGTGCTTCAAAAGGCGATATAGTTTTAGCAAAAAGGATTTTTAGCAGGGGTGGACGACCTAAAGCAAAAGTTATAGAAATTTTACAAAAAGAATATCCCACGACTGTAGTATATACAAAAAAACAAAATAATAAAATAGTTGGTATAAATATAAGAACCCAACTACCTACTGTGATAGCATCTTCGCAAAAAGCTTTAAAAAAACTACCCATTGGCACAGTGTTGAAAGTTGATAATTATACGGATGTCATAACAGAAGTTCTTGGAGTTTTAGATGATCCAAAAGTTGATGAAAAGATTTCTCTAGCTTTGTATGATAAAAAAGAGGAGTTTCCTAAAAAGGCTATCTTAGAGGCACAAAGTTATGGAGATAGTGTAGATAAGTCTATGTATCTAGATAGAGTGGATTTATCTAGTCTTGATTTTTGCACGATAGATCCTCTTGATGCAAAAGACTTTGATGATGCTATCTACTATGATAAAGAGCAAAAGATACTCTATGTAGCCATAGCAGATGTTAGTAGTTATGTTGCATACAATTCAAACATAGATAAAGAGGCATTTAAAAGAGGTTTTACTATCTACTTTCCTCATAAAGCAGTGCCGATGCTCCCAAGAGAGCTTAGTGAAAATATTTGCTCCCTAAAACCAAATGTCGATAGACTTGCATATGTCTATAAGATATGGATTGATGAAGATAGTTTGGAAGTAAAAAGAAGCCAGAGATTTGAGGCACTTATAAATTCAAAAAGAAGATATACCTATGATAAGATAGATGAGTTTTTAGTTGGAGAATTTAATAAAGTTGATGAGGTTGATGAGAGGATTTTAGACTTTTTACTTCCTCTAAAAAAATTACTTTTTAAGATGAGAGAAAAGAGACTTCAAAATGGTTGTGAGTTTAGAAGCCAAGAGATAGGGATGGAGCTTGATGAAAGTGGCAAGTTGATAAGAACAAAGATAGAGGTAGAAACTCCCTCCCATTCACTTATCGAAGATGCTATGCTTTTGGCAAATAAAGAGGCTTCAAAAGATCTTCAAAGAGGTATTTTTAGAGTTCACGAAAAACCATCTTTTGCAAAGCTTGATGATATGCTTGATACTTTGGCAACTATTGGTATCTATAGTGATGAGGTAGATGATACTTACTCTATGATACGAAGTTTGCAAAAAAGGGCTGATGAAAAAGGATTAAGAGCCGAAGTTGATAAACTCATCATAAAAGCTCAACAACAAGCAAGATATGAGAGTGAAAACAAGGGGCATTTTGGATTGGGATTTGATAGCTATACACATTTTACTTCACCTATTAGAAGATATAGCGATTTAGTGGTGCATAGACTTTTAAAACTTTATGCAAAAGATAAAGATGATAGAAACTTAAGGTTTATGATAAGTGAGCTTGAGATTATAGCTCAAAGAGTGAGTGAACTTGAAAGAGAGTCCGCAAAAGTTGCTTGGGATTTTATGGATAGAAAGTATGCAAGATGGGCAAAAGAAAATATTGGTGTAGTTTTAGAAGCTGTTATAACCGATATGGATAGAACTCCCATAGCTGTAACTACTGATGAAAATATACAAGGTATGAGAATCTTTTTGATAGATCAAGATGTGGAGCTTTTTGAAAGGGTGCAAGTTGAGATAGTAGAAGCCCATATAACTAGTGCAAAAGTGATAGGAGTTATAAGTAATAAAGATGTATAAAAAAGAGTTAGATATACTTATACAAAATAGTGCTTTACCAAAATCTTTGCTTCTTTATGGGGAAGAGTTTTATACCTCATACTATATAAAAAAAATATTGCCTACTATTACTATAAAGGATAATATACTATCTTTTTATTATGATGAGTATGATTTTAGTGGAGCTAAAAACTTCATCTCTCAACCATCGCTTTTTGGAGATATAAATCTTTTATATATCAAAAGTGATAAAAAGATAGCAAAGAAAGAGTTAGATGAGTTGGTTGATATTTGTTATAAAAATCAAAATAGTTTTTTTTACTTTGAATTTATCGGAGAGGATAAAGTTGCAAAAGATTTAACAAAAAGTTTTGGTAAAAAAAAGTTGGCTGATTTTGTTAGATTTTTCAAGCCAACTATTGGGGAGTCCATATCGATACTAGCAAATAGAGCAAAAGAGCTTATGTTAGATATAGATACTTCAGTTTTAAGAGAGCTTTTAACTGTTCAAAATGAAGAACTTTCTCTATGTTTTAATGACTTGGAAAAATTGGCACTTTTAGAAAAAAAAGTTACAACTTATGATATAAGAGAGCATATATATGGTATAGGTGAAGTTGTTTTAGATGATTTTATAGTGAAACTTTTGAAAAAGGGGGATATAAAGAAAGATTTAGAGATTATACTTGAAGCAGGTGGTATTGATGAGATAAAAGTTATAAATGCTATAACAAATTATATAGAGATGCTTTTAGAGTTTCATCTTTATATAAAAGCAAATGGGATTTATGATACAAAGGAGATTTTAGGATATAGTTTACCGCCTTTCTTAGCTAAAGAAAGAGCAAATCTCTCTATCAAAATAACTCCCCTGCAATATGAGTTGATGTTAAAAGAGTTACTAAAGTGTGAATTTTTACTAAAAAATGAGAAAAATCTTAAAAAAAATAGTTTGTTATATGCAACTTTAATAAAACTTCAAACTTTTTTATAGTATTATTCCAACTTCGGATAAATCCGAGATATTACCTTGCTCAAAATTTTGAGCTTGAAAACCACAAGGAGAGATAATGAAACATTACGAGTTATTGTTTGTTTTAAAGCCTACTTTAACAAAGGAGGAAAATCAGGCAAAGTTTGATTTTATAAAGTCGATTTTAGAGAAAAATGGTTGTGAGATAGCAGCTATAGATGATATGGGAGTTAGAAAACTAGCTTATGAAATAGAGAAGTTTCAAAGAGGACACTATTATGTGATTTATTTCAGGGCAGAACCAAAAGTTATAGAAGAGATTTTAAGAAATCTTAGATATACAGAAGAGGTTATTAGATTTTTAAATATCAAGTATGAAAATAAAAAAGAGATAGCTAACTGGGAAAAAATGGCAAAAAAGGCCGGTAGTGCTAAAGAAGAGCCTAAACTTAAAGAAGAAGAGAAGTAAGGTTATATATGTTTAATAAAGTGATTTTAGTTGGAAACTTGACTAGGGATGTAGAACTTAGGTATTTACAAAGTGGAACAGCGGTAGGAACTACTGGAATAGCGGTAAACAGAAGATTTAAGTTGTCAAATGGTGAACAAAGAGATGAAACCCTTTTTATCGATATAACTTTTTTTGGTAGAACAGCAGAAATTGCAAATCAATACCTAAGAAAGGGTTCAAAAGTTTTAGTTGAGGGAAGACTAAGGTTGGATAGTTGGGAGGACCCAAGTGGTGGCAAAAGAAGTAAACATAGTGTTGTGGTTGAAAATATGCAGATGATGGGCAGTAGGAGTACTCAAGAAGCTAGTTACAATCCTACTCAGCCTACACAAAACAGTTATCAACAACCAACACAGACACAACAAAGTTATAATCAACCACAACAAGAGTCTGTTCAGACACAGAAAGTGTCTATACCTGAAATAGATATAGATGATGAAATACCATTTTAGAAAAACAATAAAAAGGATAGGAAGTGGCAGAAAAAAGAAAATACAGCAAAAAATACTGTAAATATTGTGAACAAAAAGTTGATTTTTTAGATTATAAACAACCGTCAACTTATAAGTTTTCTCTATCAGAGAGATATAAGATTATGCCAAGAAGACTTACAGGTAACTGTAAAAAGCATCAAGTTATGGTAGAACGAGCCATAAAAAGAGCTAGAGCGGCAGCTATTATCCCTTATGTAGCAGATAGAAAGAAAGTTATCGAAAATCCATTTTCGGATTTTAGATAGTTAAACTACAAGAAAGTTGGGCTTTTGCCCGACTTAAAAGAGGGCTTTTTATTCAAACTTTAACTCTATGTTATGATTTTCTAGGATTATTTTTTTTAGTGCCTCTACTATTTCTTCGGCATTTTTACCATCGTCTGGATATGTTACAATGGTATCTTTTACCTCCTTATTTAAGAACTCTTGTAACTCTTTTAGAAGATTAAAGGAGTATTCCCAGTTTGTTTTTGGAAGGAGTATGATATAATCGCCGTTTATTTCAAAGATGATATCACAATTTCTAAATACAGTTTGAATAGTTTTTTTTATCTCGATATTTTCTTTATATTTCCCAAAGTCAAAAAAAATCAAAGAAAACTCTTTATCACTTTGCACATCATATCTCTCTAAAATAGCGATGTGATGTGCTATCAATGACCTTAAACTTTCCAATGGGAAAAACTCTGATGGCATAAAAACTCCTATCCTAAAAGAATATGATATTGTATCATAGAGTTTATTTAACCTAAATTTTTATCTGTTCTTTTTTTACCAAATTTTTTATCATATATATCACTGGCCTCTTCATACATCTTTACAGCTTTATTCATCTCAAAAAGAAGTTTCATATCAAGTTTATTTACTTGTGCCATATCTGATTTTGATAATTCTGAACTTAGTAATATAGGTTGAAATTTTTTCCAAATACCATCAACTATTTTTAGTTGAGCTAGTATATAAGATATAGGTTCGGGTGACCAGCCTCTTTCTTTACTACCTTTCATAAGGTCGTGTAAAACTGTAGCAAAATCATCCATATCCTTTTTAAGTTTTTGTTCATTTTCACCTTTGTTTAAGTTGTAAAGTATCATAATTTTTTCTTTTAACATTTTTTGTGAAAGCATCCTTTGTCTTCCTGAAAGGTCAACTTTTTCTGCCATCTCTTTAGAAATATTTGAACTGGTTGTAGAGTGTTTATACATTTGAACCAAATGATGAGAAAGTTTTAACATATTTTCGTTATTGACTATGATGTATTTTAGTGCTTTTCTATCTTTTGTTTTTAAAAATTTTATAGCATTTTCGTAAAATGGTTCCCAGTTTGCTTTTACATTTTCTAAGAATTTTCTTATCTTAAAATCTTTTGTTGCTACAAGTCTTTGTGAGGGATCTCCATTTATAAAACCATTTAGTGTTTTATTGTAAAGATTTATACTAAATAAAAGATCTTTTTTTGCAAACTCTTTATCGATACCAGCAGCAATCAAGAGAGCATTTTTCGCTATTCTTTGAGTGAGCATTCTTTGTCTTCCAGATAGATTTAAAACAACACCTTTAAGATTTTTTTGTATCATCAATTGGTTTACTATATTTGCTAAAGATTTTTTAAGTATCTGTCTTTTTGCAGAGTTTTGATAGAGTGTAACAGCCTTATTCATCTCAACTTTTACTTTATCGAGTGCTGATGATATTATTCTTACACTCTTTTTATTTATCGCATATTTTGGATTTACATATTTTTTAGTTTTATCCCAGAGTTTTTTTACTATATCTAATTGCCTCTTTATTGTATATATTTTGCAAGTGTTTAACAATCCATTTAGTGAACTATCAAATAGTTTTTTTGTTTTTATCAAATCTTTTTTAGAATTTGATACATCTATATTTGAAGTGATTTGTAGCATATCTTTTGCCATTTTTTGAGTAAGCATTCTTTGACGACCGGCTATATTTATATCTTCTGCAAGTGTTGATTTTATTTTAGATACCTTTTTAGAAACATCCACAAAGTCTAAGACAGCTTGATGCATATTTTTTAAAAGTGTTATATTATTGTTTGAGATATATCTATAATCAGTTCTTGATGCTGTTAAATTTGCTACTTTTATCAAATGAGATTTCATAGGTTCCCAAAGTTTTTTTACTTTTTTTAACTGAGTTTGCACTTTTTCATCATCGACTTTTACAAGTTTCAAATCTTGGTCACCACCTATCAATCCATTTAGTGTCTTATCAAATAGTGCAATATCAGACTTTAATAGCTCTTTGTTTTTTTGTTTTTCTATATTGTTTCTTATCAAAAGTGCCTCTTTAGACATCTTTTGTGTAAGCATCCTTTGTTTTCCTGCAAGATTTATGATGATCCCCATCTCTTTGGAAGAAACAGCAAAAAGCTCCACACTCAAAAATAATACCAATGAAAGTAAAAACAATATCCTTTTCATAATACACCTTGATTTACGATTTATCATAATTATAGCATAATTAATTGTATCTATCTTAAAGTAATATATAATGAAAATACTAACTGCCTGAGTTTAATAACTCTTAACAGGGAGCCCAATCGTCTTTAGCGATTGGGTAGTTCATTAGTGTATTATACTCGTAGTCTTACAAAGTTTGTTTGTAGATTTGATTTATAGACAAGGCACGATAACAAAGAAATCATAGCATATTAAAAAGTTGTAACAGGTTAAGTAAAAAAGTAATTTTTTTTTGATACAATGAAAACAAAAAGGTATTTTATTAAATGTTTATAGATAATGTAGAACTGCTTTTAAGTTCAGGTAGAGGTGGAGCAGGTGCTGTTTCATTTAGAACGGAAAAGTTTGTTGTAAAAGGTGGTCCAGATGGTGGAGATGGTGGAGATGGTGGAGATGTTTTTTTTGTTGTAGATAAAAATTCTCATACCTTATCAAACTATCGTGGGAAAAGCCATATAAAAGCAAAAAATGGTCGTCCCGGTGGGGGAAGAAAGAGATATGGTAAAAAGGGAGAAAGTCTTTTTTTAACTGTGCCTCCGGGAACACAAGTTACAGATGTAGAAAGTGGAAAAGTTTTATTTGATTTGGTAGAAGATGGACAAAAAGTAAAGTTTTTAAAAGGTGGAAAAGGTGGGCTTGGAAATTGGCATTTTAGAAGCTCAACAAATCAAAGACCAACTTATGCACAAACAGGACTTCAAGGAGAGACAAAAAAGGTTAGATTAGAGTTAAAACTTATAGCTGATGTCGGACTTGTAGGGTTTCCAAATGTTGGAAAATCAACACTTATTTCTATCATATCAAATGCAACTCCGGAAGTTGCAAACTATGAATTTACAACTCTTACTCCAAAACTTGGAGTTGTAAAAGTTGATGATTTTAATTCTTTTGTTATGGCTGATATTCCGGGTATTATTGGTGGAGCTAGTGGTGGAAAAGGGCTTGGATTGGATTTTTTAAGGCATATAGAAAGAACTAAATTTCTACTTTTTATGATAGATTTGGCAAATTATCGAACTTTGCAAGTGCAGTATGATGTGTTAAAAAAAGAGTTGCACAATTTTTCAAAAAAGCTTGGAGATAGGAAGTTTGCCATAGCTTTAACTAGAGTTGATAGTTTAGATGAAGATGAGGCAAATGAAAAAATAAAGAACTTTTTAAAGCACTTAGGATTAGAAAAAAATAATGATAAAAAGTATAAGTTTGATGAAAAGTTTGGTGGATATTTTCAGAGTGTAGGTGAGTTAGAGGGTGGTTATGATAGAAAAAAACCATATTTTGTAGTTCCTATATCTTCAGTTGCAAAGATAAATATAGAACCACTTAAGTATGCACTTTTAGAGGCAACAAGATATGAATAAAGTGTTTATTTTCGCCGATAGGCAAAGCTTTAGTGAGAGATTTTTACCAAGTAATGCTTTAGTAAAAAGAGGGGTAGAAGGGGTAGATTAAAATGAGGCGAATAGTTGTTAAAATTGGTAGTCATGTTTTAGGCGAACAAGATGGACTTAGTTTTGAGAGGATAGAAAATCTTTGCTCTTTGATAGCTGATTTAAGACAAAGATACGAGGTGATACTTGTTAGTTCAGGTGCTGTTAGTGCCGGAAGCTTACTTTTAAAACTTGATAAAAGCAAAGTAGAAAATAAACAAGCGATGTCGGCAGTTGGACAACCATATCTTATGAGTATATATAGAAAATATTTTAAGCCTTTTGAAATAGAAGTTGCACAACTTTTGATAACTGCTGATAACTTTGATTCAAGAAAAAGCACAGCCCATGCAAAGTGTGCTGTTGAAACACTTCTAAAAAATGGAGTTTTACCCATTATAAATGAGAATGATACAACAGCTATAAAAGAGCTTGTATTTGGAGACAATGACCAACTATCAGCTCATGTAACTTACTACTTTGATGCACAAATGTTAGTGATACTTTCTGATATTGATGCCTTATATGATAAAAATCCAAGAGAGTTTAAAGATGCTAAAGTTAGAAAAGTGGTTCACAATATAACCAACAAGGAGTTAAACTCTGAGCATACACCAAGTAGTGAGTTTGCAACAGGAGGTATTGTTACAAAATTAAAATCTGCTAAGTTTCTTTTAAATAATGATAAAGAGATGTTTTTAGCTAGTGGGTTTGACTTAAAGGATGTAAGAAGTTTTCTTTTATATAACAATCACGACGGGGGAACTTTATTTTGCAAAAAATAAAAATTATATTTATGGGAACCCCCTCATATGCTACAAATATTTTAAAAGCACTCATAAAACATAGTAGAACAGAGGTGGTAGCTCTTTTTACTCAGGAGGATAAACCGGTGGGAAGAAAGCAGATTTTAACTCCTCCGGATGTTAAAAAATATGTTGTTGAAAGTGATTTGGATATACCTATTTTTCAACCTAAAAAATTAAGGGATGAGGAAAATGTTTTAAAAATAAAAGAGTTAAGTCCGGATTTTATAATAGTAGCAGCTTACGGACAGATACTTCCAAAGTCCATACTTAAAATCGCTCCTTGTATAAATCTTCACGCATCGATTTTACCAAAATATCGAGGTGCTAGTCCTATTCAAGATGCTATAAAAAATGGTGATAATTTTTCTGGGGTTACTGCTATGCTTATGGATGAGGGGCTTGATAGCGGAGATATTTTGGGAATGAGTTATATATGTATAAAAGATATAGATGCTCCAACACTCTTTGAAAAACTATCTTTTTTAGCTAGTGATTTAACAGTAGAAGTTTTGTTAAATTTTCAAAAAATCAAACCATTAAAGCAAAATCCCCTTTTAGCAACTTATTGTAAAAAGATAAAAAAAGAGGATGGATTGGTAACTTTTGATGATGCTAAAAAGATTTATCAAAAATATCTTGCATATCTTTGGTGGCCAAATATCTTTTTAAAAAGTGGTTTAAAACTAAAAAAGATAACCCTAAGTGATAGCAAAACCAATAATAAAGAGGGTGAGATTTTAAAGATAGAAAGTGAGTTTATAATGGTTGGTTGCAAAAGAGGAAGTTTGAAAATCTTTTTAGTCCAGCCTCCTTCAAAAAAAGAGATGAAAGCTGTTGATTATTTAAGAGGGAAGAGGTTGTCAGTTGGAGATACTTTATTTTGAAAGATTAGATTCTACTCATAAGTTTTTATTAAAAAATCTTAAAGAGAAAAAACTATTTGTTCCTGTTGTGGTTGTAGCCGACGAACAGACTGATGCTATAGGAACCAGAGGAAAAAGTTGGCAAAGTATAAAGGGCAATCTTTTTTTTTCTATGGCTGTTACAAGAGATTATCTGCCAAAAGATTTGCCTTTACAAAGTATAAGTATCTATTTTGCCTATATTTTTAAAGAGATTTTGGAAAAAAAGGGATCTAAGGTTTGGTTAAAGTGGCCAAATGATTTTTATCTTCAAGATAAAAAGGTCGGAGGGGTGTTATCTCAAATGGTTGGAAAAAATATTATTATTTCTATAGGATTGAACACAAAAAAGTCTCCAAAAAATTTCAAAAATATTGATATAAAATTGGAAAATAATGAGTTGCTTGAAGAGTTTATTTTAAATGTAAAACAAGTTATTTTATGGAAGAGTATTTTTAGTAAATATCAGGTAGAATTTACCAGGTCAAAATCACATAAAACTACATACAAAGATGGAGAAAAAATCTCTTTGAGAGAGGCGGAGATTTGTAGTGATGGTTCTATACAAATAAATGGAAAAAGGATATATAGCAAAGATGGGTGAAGTTATAGCTATTGCAAACCAAAAGGGTGGAGTTGGGAAAACTACGACTGCTGTAAATCTTGCAGCTTCTTTGGCAGTTGAGGAGAAGAAAATTCTTCTTATAGATATAGATCCACAGGCAAATGCTACAAGTGGACTAGGATATGTTAGAAGTGATTATGAATACAATATCTATCATGTGTTGCTTGATATAAAAAAAGTTTCTGACATTACTTTAAGAACATCTATACCTACACTTGATTTAGTTCCATCAAATATTGGGTTAGTTGGTATAGAAAAGGATTTTTATGATGGCGATGCTAAGGGTAAAGAGCTTATATTAAAAAATAAGTTGGAAGAAGTTGTAAGTAGTTATGATTATATCATCATAGATACACCACCGGCTCTTGGTCCTATAACAGTAAATGCTTTGAGTGCGGCAGACTCTGTTATCATACCTATCCAGTGTGAATTTTATGCACTTGAAGGGTTGGCACAGCTTTTAAATACTGTGAAGCTTATCAAAAAGACCATAAATCCTAAGCTCAACATAAAAGGTTTCCTACCTACTATGTATAGTAGTCAAAACAATCTTTCTAAACAAGTTTTTATGGATTTGAAACAACACTTTAAAAATAAACTTTTTATAGAGCCAAAAACATCTTCTTACATAGTCATACCAAGAAATATTAAACTTGCTGAATCTCCAAGCTTTGGAAAGTCCATAGTGGAATATGATGTGAAATCAATGGGTTCAAGAGCTTATCAAAATTTAGCTCAAACCATACTAGCAGGTTAGGATTAGGAGAGATTAATGGCAAAAAGTAGATTAGGTAGGGGGCTTAGTGCTATTTTAGATGATGTTGAAGAGGCCTATAAGCAGGATATTCAAAGTGATAGCTCTATAGTTAAAAAGATACCATTAAAGAAAATAATACCAAATGTCTATCAACCTAGAAAGCATTTTGATGAGGATGCACTTCAGAGTCTTAGTAACTCTATAAAAAAACATGGAGTTTTACAACCGATAGTTGTTGTTAAAAAAGATGATGACTATATGATAATAGCAGGGGAGAGAAGATTTCGTGCTAGTAAAATGGCAGGATATGATAAAATAGATGCTATTGTGGCTGATTTAGAGTCAAAAAACTTAAGAGAGTTAGCTCTTATAGAAAATATCCAAAGAGAGGACCTTACTCCTATAGAGTTAGCAGAGTCTTATAAAGAGCTTATTAAAGAGTATAATATAACTCAAGAGGAGTTAAGTGAGATTATCTGTAAAAGTCGTTCTCATATAGCAAATACTATGAGACTTTTAAATCTTTCGCCTCATACTCAGGAGTTGATAAATAAAGGAAAACTAACTCAAGGTCATGCAAAAATCTTAGTTGGACTTGATGAAGAAAGTGAAAAAGTTATAGCAGATACTGTTGTAGAACAAAAGCTAAGTGTTAGAGAGTGTGAAGAACTTATAAAAAGGCTTAAAAATAAAAATGAAGGTGAAAAGAAAAAGGATATAAAACCTGATGATGATGACTTATTTATAAGGAAGGTTGATGATGTTGTTAAAGTGATAAAAAAACTAGGGTTCGAAGCTAAAAACAGTAGAAACAAGCTTGTTATTGGTTTTGAAGATGAAGATAGCATAGGGAAGTTTTTAACTATTTTAAATAAGCTTTTATAAAGATTATGGTATAATCGCCCAAATTTTTGAAGCAATAAAATTTTAAAGGAAGTAGATGTTAGATATTAGTGTAGGAATTCTTATATTTGTGGTGGTTCTCTTTTTAGCTCTTATTTATATTTTAAATAAGGTGATGTATATTCCATTGATGGAGTTTATGGAAAAAAGAGAGGAGAGTATTGCTGAGGATATGGCAAATGTTAGTTCTAATGATGGAGAAATCCATGCATTGGAGGAGGAGATACAAAAAAATATTTCTGAAGCGAAAGCTAGAGCAAATGAGATCAAAACTTCTTTGATTTCTAAAGCAAAAGAGGAGATAGCTAAAGCTTATGAAGCTAAGAAGTTGGAGTTAGAAAAAGAGATGGATATTTTTTTAACTGAGTTAGCTTTAAGAAAAGAGGCTTTAAAAAGTGAGTTGGGTGCAAATGTGGGTCAATACAAAAGTGATCTTGAAGCAAAATTAAAAAGCATATAAAGGAGTTTGTTTGAAGTTGATTATTACATTATTAGTATTTGTTCCGGTGTTTTTGTTTGCTTCAGAAGAGGCAAGTGAGGGTAGCGACATAGTGGCTAGAGTTATAAATTTTTCTATATTTGCTGGTATTTTATACTATCTCATAGCAGATAAAGTGAAAGTGTTTTTTACTACTCGGACAAAAGAGATAGCTGATAAGCTTTCATCTTTACAGGCAAAAGTTGAAAAGACAAAAGAGTTAAAACAAAAGGCTGTTCAAAGAGTAAAAGAGAGTGAAGAAGAGGCAAAAGAGTTGGTTGAACTAGCTCATAAAGAGGCTGAACTTCAGATTGAAAAGCTAAAAGAGGCTTCAAAAAGTGATATAAAAAATCTCATAAAATCTTTTGAGTCTAAAAAAGAGGTTTTAGAGAAAAAGATGGCTACAGAGGTTGTAAGTGAGATTATGGATAGCTTATTTAGCAGTAATGGTTTGTCTTTGAGTGAGGATGAACTAATAAATATCATAGACAAAAAGGTGGCTTAATATGGGTGATATAAGTAAAAAGTATGTAAAGGCCTTGGTTGAATCACTTGATAAGTCAAAGTTAGCGGATGTTTCTGCTTCGCTTTTGAGTATTGCACCGGCTTTTAAAGATATGAAGTTAAAAACTATTCTTTATGCAAATGATATATCAAAAGAGAGAAAAGTTGAATTTTTATCATCTTTGATAGAGGGGTGTGATAAGAAAGTTATAAATCTCTTTAAGCTATTGGCTGACAATGGAAAGCTTGATCTTATACCTTCTATTGCAAGTGAGATGGATTATGAAGTTGCAAGTATTTTAAACAGACATAGAGGTGTTGTTATTAGCGATAAAGAGTTAGCAAGTGAAAAGGTTACTCAAATAGCTGAAAATTTAAGTAAAAAGTTTGATACTTCTATAAAATTAGAAGCTATAAAAAGTGATTATAAAGGTATCAAGGTGGAGGTGGAGAGCTTAGGTGTTGAGATGGCATTTTCAACTGATAGGCTAAAATCTCAGTTGACTGAGTATATTTTGAAAGCAATGTAAATAAAAAATCAATAAGGAGAAGTTAGTGAGCGGTAAAATCAGAGCTGATGAGATAAGCTCTTTAATAAAAGAGAGAATCGAAAATTTTGAGCTAAATGTAGATGTCGAGGAGACGGGAAAGGTTATAAGTTTTGCTGACGGTATAGCAGTTGTATATGGTTTAAGTAACATTATGGCTGGTGAAATGGTTGAGTTTGATACCGGTGATAAGGGTATGGCACTTAACCTAGAAGAGTCTAGTGTAGGTATTGTTGTTCTTGGACAAGGTGGAGAGATCAAAGAGGGAACTAGTGTTAAAAGAACTGGACAATTATTGAAAGTTCCTGTTGGTGATGCTCTTATAGGAAGAGTTGTAAATCCTCTCGGAGAGCCATTGGATGGAAAAGGTGCTATAGAAGCGGTGGAGTTTAGATTTGTTGAAGAAAAAGCTCCTGGAATTATGGCTAGAAAATCGGTTCACGAGCCTTTACAAACTGGTATTAAAGCTATTGATGCACTTGTTCCAATCGGAAGAGGGCAAAGAGAGCTTATTATTGGTGATAGACAAACAGGAAAAACTACGGTTGCTGTTGATGCTATCATCAATCAAAAAGGACAAGATGTTGTCTGTATCTATGTTGCAATAGGACAAAAACAATCAACAGTTGCACAAGTTGTTAGAAAACTTACTGAAAAAGGAGCTATGGATTATACCATAGTTGTAAATGCTGGTGCTAGTGATTCAGCTGCACTTCAATTTTTAGCACCATATGCCGGTGTTACAATGGGTGAATATTTTAGGGACAATGCAAGACATGCTTTAATAGTATATGATGATCTTAGTAAACATGCTGTTGCATATAGAGAGATGTCTTTGATTCTTAGAAGACCTCCAGGAAGGGAAGCATATCCGGGTGATGTTTTCTATCTTCACTCAAGATTGCTAGAAAGAGCTGCTAAAGTTAGTGATGCTTTAGGTGCTGGTTCTTTAACTGCACTTCCTATTATTGAAACTCAAGCGGGAGATGTTTCAGCATATATTCCTACAAATGTTATTTCTATTACAGATGGACAAATATTCCTTGAGACAGATTTATTTAACTCTGGTATTAGACCTGCAATCAATGTTGGTTTATCAGTTTCTAGGGTTGGTGGTGCTGCACAGATAAAAGCTACTAAACAAGTTTCAGGAACATTAAGACTTGACCTAGCACAGTATAGAGAGCTTCAAGCATTTGCACAGTTTGCTAGTGACCTTGACGAAAGCACAAGAAAGCAACTTGAAAGAGGACAAAGGATGGTTGAGGTTCTAAAACAAGGACCATATTCACCACTACCGATTGAAAAACAGATTGTTATCATATTTGCTGGTGCAAATGGCTATTTAGATGATATTCCAGCTGAAGATGTAACAAAATTTGAGGCTGAGTTATATTCATTTGTAGAGGCTAAATATCCAGCTTTATTTGAAAGTATAAAAACAGAGAAAAAACTTGATGATAAGATAACAGAAGAGTTAAAGTCAGTTTTGGAAGAGTTTAAATCAACTTTTGTAGTAAAATAAGGTAAGCAAAGATGGCAAATCTAAAAGATATAAAAAGAAATATCGCATCTGTTAAGAATACTCAAAAAACCACAAGAGCAATGAAGTTAGTATCAACCGCTAAGCTTCGTCGTGCAGAAGAGGTTGCAAAAAGATCTCGTGAGTATGCAGTAAAACTTAACAAAATGATGAATGAGATTTCTGATAAGATAAACAAATTTAAAGCTGGTGGAAGTACACTTAAGTTTTTTGAAAAAAATGACAATGAAAAAGTAGTCGATATACTTTTCGTAACAGCTGATAAAGGTCTTTGTGGTGGCTTTAATATCCAAACTATAAAAAAAGTAAGATCTTTGATGGATGAGTATGAGTCAAAAGGTGCTACTGTTAGACTAAGAGCTGTTGGTAGAAAAGGTATAGACTTTTTTAACTTTCAAGGTATAGATGTTTTAGAAGAGTATGTTGGGGTTAGTGCATCTCCTACTTATGAAAAGGCTGTGGATGTTGTAAATAAAGCAGTAGAGGATTTTGTTGAGGGTAAAACTGACAAAATTGTCCTCGTTCACAACGGTTATAAAAATATGATAACTCAAGAGTTAAAAACAATAAATCTTGTGCCGGTAGATACTATAGATGTTCCAGAAGAAAAGGTAACTTCTATGATGGAAATAGAGGCGGAAGATGAGGAAAAGGTGCTTGAGGAGTTGGTTAGAAAATATATCGAATACAATATGTATTATGCATTGATTGATTCACTTGCAGCAGAACATAGTGCAAGAATGCAAGCAATGGACAATGCAACTAACAATGCTAAAGAGAGGGTTGAACAGTTAACTATAAGTTATAATAAAGCAAGACAAGAAGCAATTACTACTGAGCTGATTGAAATCATCAGTGGTATGGAAGCATTATAATAATAAAAAAGAAAAATTAAGGAGCATAATAAAAATGGAAGGAATTATTTCACAGGTAATCGGTCCTGTTGTTGATGTTGATTTTGAGAATTATCTTCCTGAAATCAACGAAGCAATAGAGGTAAATTATGAGGTTGATGGAAAGCCGGTAAAACTTGTATTAGAGGTTGCAGCTCATGTTGGTGACAACAGAGTTAGAACCATTGCTATGGATATGAGTGAGGGACTTTCAAGGGGATTGAAGGTTAAAGCACTGGGAAGTCCTATAAAGGTTCCGGTTGGTGAAGAAGTTCTTGGGAGAATTTTCAATGTTGTTGGTGATGTTATTGATGAAGGTGAGCCTATAGAGGCAAAAAATTATTGGCCTATACACAGAGAACCGCCTTCTTTTGATGAACAAAATACTGATAGTGAGATTTTTGAAACCGGTATTAAAGTGGTTGATCTTCTTGCACCATATGCAAAGGGTGGTAAGGTTGGATTATTTGGTGGTGCTGGTGTTGGTAAAACGGTTATTATTATGGAACTTATTCACAATGTTGCATTTAAACATAGTGGTTACTCAGTGTTTGCTGGTGTTGGTGAAAGGACAAGGGAAGGTAATGACCTTTATAATGAGATGAAAGAGTCAAATGTGCTTGATAAAGTTGCACTGTGCTATGGACAAATGAGTGAGCCTCCGGGAGCTAGAAATAGGATTGCTCTAACTGGTATTACTATGGCAGAATATTTTAGAGATGAGATGGGACTTGATGTTCTTATGTTTATTGATAATATTTTTAGGTATGCTCAATCAGGTTCAGAGATGTCAGCACTTTTAGGAAGAATCCCTTCAGCGGTTGGTTATCAACCAACACTTGCTAGAGAAATGGGTGCTTTACAGGAGAGGATTACATCAACCAAAAAAGGTTCTATTACTTCGGTTCAAGCTGTTTATGTTCCTGCAGATGACCTTACAGATCCAGCTCCTGCAACTGTTTTTGCACACTTAGATGCTACAACAGTTCTTAACAGGGCTATTGCAGAAAAAGGTATCTATCCTGCAGTTGACCCACTTGATAGCACATCAAGGATGCTTGATCCTGTTATTATTGGTGAGAGGCATTACAATGTGGCAAGAGGTGTTCAAGCTATTCTTCAAAAATATAAAGATTTGCAAGATATTATTGCTATCTTGGGTATGGATGAGCTTAGTGAGGAAGATAAACAGGTTGTTGAAAGAGCAAGAAAGATAGAAAAGTTCTTATCTCAGCCGTTCTTTGTTGCTGAAGTATTTACTGGTAGTCCTGGTAAATATGTAAGTTTAGAAGAGACCTTAGATGCTTTTGAGGGAATTTTAGCTGGTAAGTATGATGAACTACCTGAAAATGCATTTTATATGGTAGGAAATATAGAAGAAGTAATAGAAAAAGCTGAAAAGATGAAAGGATAGGGTGGAACCTATCTTTTTGTTCAAAAAGGATAATTGATGGAAACAATGAGATTAGAAATAGTTACTCCACAAGGTGCACTATTTGATGACCAAGTAAAAATGGTAACTGTTCCGGGAAAAGAGGGGGAGTTTGGGATACTTCCTCGTCATGCATCTTTGATAACTCTTCTTCAAGCTGGTGTTATCGAGTATGAAAAAGCAGATGGAACAAAAGGTTTGGTTGCTATAAATTGGGGACATATAAAAATAGAAGAGAGTGGTATAACTATCCTTGCTGATGGTGCTGTTGCTATTGGTGGTAGTGATAGTGAGATAAAGGCAAAGATTGAAGAGGCTAATGAGCTAATAGCTAGTATTGGGGATAATGATATGGCTATAGCTGCTGCAAAAAGTAAGTTAGAAAGTGCCACAAAGGGATTTTTATAATATTATGGGGACAGTCTTAGACTTCATATTTGGCGGTGGTATCGCATCTATCATCGTGTTTGTATGGTTGTCTATATATTTTATTGTTACGATTTGGATGTTTTTTTCCAAATCTGTAACAATAACTGCTTTAGAAAAGATAGAAAAAGACTCCTTAAATGGTTTGCTTAAAGGTGATGGTAGTATCAAAAAAGAGTCAGTTTTAAGCAAATGTATTAAAGGTGGTAATACCACAGAACTTTTATCAGTTTGCAAAAGTTTTGCTGAAGAAGGTGTAACTCAGGGATTATCCACTCTTGCGATAATCTCCTCAACTTCTCCCTTTATTGGACTTTTTGGAACTATAGTATCTATACTTAAGACTTTTAGTAAGTTGGGAGATGCTGGAAGTGCTAGTTTAAATGTCATAGCACCTGCTATTAGTGAGGCTTTAGTGGCGACTGCAGTGGGAATTTTTGTTGCTATTCCAGCTTATAGCATACATCTTATATTAAAAAGAAAGGCCTATGAGTATATCTCACTTGTTCAAAGAGAGATTGATATATTAAAACTAAAAACATATAAAGATTATTGAGTTAGTTATGTATGATTGGGATGATAATCCAGATTTAAATATCACTCCACTTGTTGATATTATGCTAGTTCTTATGGCTATACTTATGGTAACTGCTCCGGTTATGGTTTATGAAGAAGATATAAAGCTTCCTGTTGGTAGCCAAAAAAAATCAGTAAAAAAGATAGCGGATTTGACTGTTAGAATAGATGGAAATAGAGTTATTTATATAAAAGACAACAGGTATAATTTTGATAATTTTGCAGACAATTTTTTGCTTAATAGTAAAAAATATGATAAAAAAACAGTAGTTTTTATAAAGGCTGATAAAGATTTAAAATACAATGATGTTATGTATGTTTTGAAAGTTTTAAAAGAGTCAGGATTTTCAAAGGTGTCACTTTTAACAAATGGTTAATACAAGACTTATCAACATAGTTTCTTTTATAGGTGCAATACTTTTTTATTTTTTTATAGTTTTTTTGGTAGTTAAAATATATCACGACGATTTAAAGGATTTAAAAAGATTTGGTTATGATGAGGAAAAATCTATAGTTGTAAATCTTGATGATATACTTTTAAATAGTAAAACAAGTCAAAAACAACCATCTTTAAAAAAAGAGAAAAAGTCAAAAATTGGGAAAGTTTTTTCAAAGAGAGATAAAAAAACAAAGAGCGATAGTAGAGATTTGATTGAAAAAAATGTAAGAGAACTTTTTTCAACTATGAGGGTTAAAAGGGATGCAAATAAGATAGAGGAAAAATTAAAAGAGGAAAAAGCACGAGCTAGTAGATTGAAAAAGATAAAAGCAAAAGGACTTCTTAAAAGTGCTAATCTTAATAGTAAAGATATAACAAAAGAGCTTATGAAGATAAAAAAAATACTTAAGAATAAAAATAATAAAGTAAAAGGTGATTATGACGATAAATTTTGGTCAAAAATAAGCTCTATAATTATGCCAAAATGGAACCAAACGGTAGGAACAAAAGATGGTTTAAAGGCAACAGTAATCATAAAAATAGATAATAAAGGTAGATTGTTTTATCGAAACTTAAAATTATCATTTAATTATTTTTTTGATACAAAGCTTAAGCAATTTCTTGATAATTTAGTAAGGGAAAAATTTCCACCATATAATAATGGTAGATATATCGAGGCAGAGTTTGTATTTGCTGATAAAGAGGAGTTGTAGGTGATTAAATATTTAGCAGTAGTTTGGTTAATAATTTCAACTTTGTATTCATATGACTCTACAATAGAGATAGTAAAAAAGATAGATAAAAAGCGTAATATTAGTGTGGTGGATAGTGGTAGTGGTGTTTTTCCAAATAAGAGTAGATTTTTAAAACTTATTATTGGAGATATAAAAGTCACTACACACTTTATAGTAAATGATTCAGTGCAAAACTTAGCATCAGACTTAAGTGATGGTTTGGGTTTAAAATGCAATTTTAAATCTAATGGTATAGGTTTGGTGGGGAGTGTTATTTTAGAAAATCTTGCAACAAAAAGGGTTTTATACAAAAAAAGATATTCTATCTCGGATAGTTCTAGATACCCTTTTTTATCTCATACTATAGTAGTTGATTTAAACAGATATTTTAAACTTCCGTCCATTGATTGGATGAAGAGATATGTGATATTTTCTAAATACACATCTGCAGGGAGCAGTTCGGTTGTTATTGCAGATTATACACTTACATTTCAAAAAATTATGGTGAGTGGAGGATTAAATATCTTTCCAAAATGGGCAAATGATAAGCAAACGGCATTTTTTTATACATCTTATGCGAGTGGAGAACCAACTCTTTATAAAGTTGATATTTATAGTGGTAGTAAGCAAAAAATTGCATCAAGTTCAGGTATGATAGTTTGTTCGGATGTTAGTAAGGATGGTTCAAAGATATTAGTTACTATGGCTCCAAATGACCAACCAGATATATATCTTATGGATATAAATGATGGTAGTAAGAGGCGACTTACAACCTTTGACGGTATAGATGTTGGTGGTAACTTTGTTGATGATGGTGCAGGGATAGTTTTTGTATCTTCAAGGCTTGGATATCCAAATATTTTTTCAAAACCTCTCTATGGTGGCAAAGTTTCTCAAATGGTTTATCACGGTAGAAACAATAGTTCGTGTTCAACTTTTGGAAAATATATAGTTTACTCATCAAGAGAGACAAATAGAGCTTTTGGAGACAATGTATTTAATCTCTATCTTATATCTACTCAAACTGATAGTATAAGAAAACTTACTCAAACCGGAAAAAATATGTATCCTAGATTTGGCTCTAATGGAGAGAGTATTATTTTTATTAAATATATGGGTAATAAAAGTGCAATAGGAATAATAAGGTTAAATGCAAATAGGAGTTTTCTTTTCCCTTTAAATGTAGGGAAAATTCAATCGATAGATTGGTAAAATTAATTTGATTTCTTATATAATTTAAGTTGAATAAACAAAAGGAAGAGGAAGATGGGTAAGAGTTTGCTTTTCTTAGTAGCATTTGTTAGTGTGATATTTAGTGGGTGTAGTCAAAAGGCTCCTGAAGTAGAGCCGGTGGTTATAAATAATAAGAATACTCCTGTAAAAAAAGTAGAGGAAAATGCTCAGATTCACAATAGTGTGCCTACAGATACTATTGATAGTGGAATCGTTGATGAAGATATAGAAAAACTCAAGAGTGTAGGAATCGATAGTAAAAATGTAGCAATTGAAAATGTTAATGGTATAGAGCCGGTTTATTTTGCATTTGATAAATTTGTCATAAGTGATAGAGAGTTAGATAAAGTATATAATAATGCAAAAATTATTAAGGCAAGAGGAGTTTCTAAAGTTAGAATAGAGGGTAATTGTGATGAGTGGGGAACTGATGAATATAATTATGCACTAGGACTTAAAAGAGCAAAGAGTGCAAAAGAGGCACTAGCTGTAAGTGGAGTTGATAGATCTAAAATATCTATAGTAAGCTATGGTGAAGGTAAACCTGTTTGTGCCGAGCATAATGATGCTTGTTGGCAACGAAATAGAAGAGTTGATTTTAAAATTGTAAACTAAGATGAGTAAATATATTTTTATTCTTTTTATATCTGTAAAATTTTTTGCATTATCATTTGATAGTGTGGGAGGAGGGGTTGCAGATATTGAGTTAAGTGAGAGCGAGAAGTTGATTTTTAAAAATCAAAGGGAGGTAAAAGCAAATAAAGAGGAGCTTATTAAGTTGAAGTTTCAACTTGATTCTATTAAAGAGAGTGTTGAAGGTTTAAAAAGTATTGTAGAATCTACAAATGATAAGATTTACCAAACGACGAAAGAGAGTTCTCAAAGTGTTTTATTAAATGATGAAATTTTAAAGTTAAGAAAAAGAATAGATGATATTGAAAAAGAAAATGATAGAAGATTTAAAAATATAGAGGGTTCTATAGAAAAACTTATATCGCTGCTGTCCTATTCTAAAGGTGGAACAAAAGATTATAAAAAATTGAAACCTCCAAAAGAGGGAGCAATAAAAAACAAAAAGGAGAAAACAGCTTATACGAAAAAAAAGATAATAAAAGATAGAAATCTAAGTGCAAAGGAGGCTTTTTTAAAGGCAGAAAAGCTTTTTAAAAGAAAAAGATATAAAGAAGCACTTGGTAACTATCTTATTGCATCATCAAAAAAATACAATCTTTACAATACCTACTTTAAAATGGGAGAGTGTTTTTACTATCAAATGAAGTATGATGAAGCTATAGCTTTTTATAAAAAGAGTGTAAATTTGAAAGATGATTCAAAATTTTTACCAAAATTGCTTTTACATACGGGTATAAGTTTTAAAAACAAAGGTGATAAAAAGGGAGCTGAAAAGTTTTTAAATATTGTAAAAGATGCTTTTCCAAAAACAGTGGAAGCAAAATTTGCAACTAAGTATCTTAAGAATCTTTAGCTAAAATCGGTGCTTAATCAATAAAAAGGAAATATTATGGCAATCAGTGACAATCAAGTTGTATCTATAGAGTATAGCTTAACCCAAATGGGTGAAAGTGAAATTTTAGATAGCAACAAAGGATATGCTCCGTTAGAGTTTATAGTTGGAAAAGGACAGATAATCCCGGGACTAGAAGAGTCTATAAAAACTATGAGTAAAGGTGACAGTAGAGTTGTGGAGGTTCTAGCAGTAGCAGCTTATGGAGAAAGAGATCCAAAAGCCTTAGAAACTCTACCAAGAGAGCAGTTTGTAGGAATAGAGCTTGAAAAAGGTATGCAATTATATGGACAGAGTGAAGGTGGACAAACTGTTATGGTAACAGTGGCTGATTTTGATGAAGACAGTGTAACGGTTGATTATAACCATCCGTTAGCTGGAAAAGATTTAGCTTTTGATGTAACTATCAAAGATGTTAGGGATGCGACAGAGGAAGAGATAAATACCGGTGTAGTTGGTGGATATGGTTCTGGCTGTGGAATCGGAGGATACAATTAAAACTTTTTTGTAAAGTGTCGATATGTCCATAAGTTATCTCTAATTAAGGAAAATTTATGGATGTAAATGGTTTATGTGCCGGTTTTTTGGATAAAAATGAGAGGGATATAGGGCTTTTTTCTATAGATAAAAGGTATCACATCACAGGTTGGAACAGTGCTAGTGAATATCTTTTGGGTTATAAAGAGAGTGAGATTGTAGGAAAGAGTTTGTTTGATACTATTATCCCATCTCATTCAAAAGACGGTATGTTATCTGATTTAAGAGATAAGAAGACATTTGATTTTTTAGAGGTTGAGTTTAAAACAAAAGATGCAAAACTTAGTTTTTTAAATACAGTAGTCAGGTATAACAAAAATAATATAACCTTTGTGATTTTTTCTATAAAAAAAGAGAAAAGAACCTTTTTAAGGGATATTGTAAATGAAAAAGAGACAAAAGATGTAGTTATAGTTTTGGATAAAAATGGGTATATAAAAGGCTTTAATGAACAAGCATCATTTCTTACAGGATATAAAAAAGATGAGGTGATTGATAGAAATTTTGTAGAACTGTTTTTACCTAATGCTTATAAGGAAAAGATTTTAGCTCAACTACAAGATTCTTTTAGAAAAAAATATCTTTCAATAATAGATAATTTTCCTATAAAGTGTAAAGATGGGTCCAAAAGAGTTGTTTATTGGGAGTATAAACTTTACAATCATAAACATAGAGATGTGAGACTCCTTTTAACTTCTCATAATCAGACAAAAGAATTTTCACAAGCTCAAAAGCTTGATTATTTAGCATCCTATGATTTACTTACTGATCTGCCAAATAAAAATCTTTTTTTGCAAAAACTCTCTTATAGTATGAATAAAGTTGCTAGAGGTAAAAATACTAGCTTGATGCTTTTACTTTTGGATATAAAAAACTTTAAATCGATAAATCTTGTTTTGGGTATGAACTATGGTGATATACTTTTACAAATGGTTGCAAAGAGATTAAACTCAAGTCTTAGAGACTATGATATTATTGCAAGAATTGGTGGTGATAGTTTTGCTATCATAGTTGATGATTTGGAAAATGATTTAGATTCAACAAAAATTATAAATCGTATTATGGAGCTTTTTAAAGTGCCATTTGAGGTAGATGGAAGTAGTATAAATTTTGATATAAGTATCGGAGCTAGTTTTTATCCTAGTGATGCAAATGACTTAGATAAGCTTATGAGTTCGGCAGATATGGCACTAGATAAAGCAAAAGAGTCTAAAAGGAGTGATTTTAGATATTTTATGCCAAGTATGTATGATGAACTTACAAAAAAGATACAAATGGATAGAGATTTAAGAGAAGCTTTGAAAAATGGTGAGTTTTTTGTAGTTTACCAGCCTCAAGTTGATAGTAAAACAAAAGAGATAGTGGGAGCTGAAGCACTCGTTAGATGGGAGCATTCTAGATTGAAAAAGATACCACCCCTTGATTTTATCCCTGTGGCAGAAGATAATAACCTTATCTTAGAGATAGGAAAACTTGTTTTAGAAGAGTCTATAAAAACAGCAAAGAGTATTCATAATAAAGGTTGGAGCGATTTTGAGATTTCTGTAAATATCTCTGCAGTGCAACTTCTACAAAGTGATTTGCTTGATACTATCAAAACACTTCTTAAAAAGTATGATTATAATCCAAACTATCTAAACTTAGAGCTTACAGAGAGTGTTTTTATGAAAAACTTAGAGCTAACTACAAAGATACTTCGAGAGTTTAAATCTATGGGCATAAAAATATCCATAGATGATTTTGGAACAGGTTACTCTTCTTTGAGTTATGTAAGTGAGTTACCTATTGATGTTATAAAGATAGATCAATCATTTATAAAAAATATGAAAAAAGATAAAAATCCTATAATAGATGCTATTATTTCTATGGCAAAAGCATTGGGGGTAAAAGTTATCGCTGAGGGTGTTGAAAAAGAGGAACAATATAACTATTTAAAATCAAAAAATTGTGATTATATACAAGGGTTTTACTTTTTTAAACCTCAGAAGTTTGAATATTTTCAAGATTATGAAAAAAAATATTTAAATATTATATTAGCAGCTTAAATTCCACATAATATATTTTAAGTCTTATTTATATTTCTCATCCTTATAATAATTATTAATTTTATAATAAAAGTGACACTTTTGTTACTTTCGTTTTAGTTAAAATACATTACAATACAATCTCAAAATTATAAACAAGGGGTTGTTATGAAGCAAGAGGTTACAAGTTCTTCCAAAAAGAACGAAGCAAAAAAGTATTTAAAGGGGTGGATGCCATATAGATATAAAAGATATTATACTTTTATAATAGCTACTATATTTGCATTGGTTATACCGTGGGTTAGGATAAATGGAGGTCATTTTTTTCTACTAAACTTTGATCATAAACAGATACATCTGTTTTTTACAAAGTTCGATATGCAAGAGCTTTATGTTATGCCATTTTTACTTATATTTGGTTTCTTGGGAGTTTTTTTTATGACAACTCTTGGTGGTAGAGTTTGGTGTGGTTGGCTTTGCCCTCAAACTATATTTAGAGTTATCTATAGAGATTTGATACAGACAAAATTACTTGGTATTAGAAAAAGTATCCAAAACAAACAAAAAGAACCGCAAGGACAAAGTGGTAAGAAAGCTATAGGATTTTTACTGTGGGTTATTTTGGCATTTGTTGCCGCTGTTGATTTTATTTGGTTCTTTGTTCCGCCGGAGGATTTTATGAAATATATTCAAAATCCGAGTGAACATACGGTTATGGTTACAACTATATTGGTAGTAGCAGGTTTCTTGATATATGATATAGTAAAACTTAAAGAGGATTTTTGTATCTATGTTTGTCCATATGCTAGGGTTCAGTCAGTTATGTATGATGAAGAGACTATTCAAACTATATATAACACTGAAAGAGGTGGACATATTTATAGTGAAGATCAAGAAACAAAACTTGTTCACTCACTAAAAGAGTTAAAAGCAAAAGAGTCTGATGCAGAGTGTACTATGTGTGATAGTTGTGTTAGAGTTTGCCCAACTCACATAGATATAAAAAGAGGTATGCAACTAGAGTGTATAAACTGTCTTGAGTGTGCTGATGCTTGTACAAAAGTTATGGGAGCTTTAGGAAAAGAGTCACTTATTACTTGGACTAGTTATTCTGCAGTGAAAGAACATAGAAGACCCAAATTTTTTAGATTTAGGACTATAGCTTATGGTGTTGCACTAACAGTTGCACTTACAGGACTTCTTATTATGGGAAGCAAAAAGGAACATATGCTTTTAAATATCAACAGAACTACTCAACTTTATAAGATAAAAGATAATGGTAAAAGGGTAAATAATGCTTATATCTTCTTGTTTCAAAATACTGAAAGAAAAAATCATAAATATTATTTTGAAGTTGAAGGACATCCGGATATTAAGATTGCAAGACCATCAAGACCATTTCAATTAAATGCTGGTAAGAAAGCAAAAAAAGTTGTTGTTTTATATACAACTAAAGAATTAATAAAAAATGATAAAAAAGATACTCCTATACCTATTACTATAAAAGCATATGCGACTGATGACAAAGAGCATATAGTTGTCAAAAGAGATACAGCCTTTGTATATCCTAGATATGACCTTATCAAAAAGGCTCAAGACAAATAAATCGTGGTGAGGGAGTTACACCCTCATTGCTTTAAAGCTTTATTAACCTTCTTTTGTTAATATCCCATTTTTAAAATAACTTTGGGAGCAATTATGATAAAAAAGATAGATGTAAATTCTGATGAATTTATAGTAGAACTAGAGAAAACTCAAAAATTTACAAAAAAAGTTTGTGAAAACTTCAACTTAGTTTTTAATCCGGATGATGAGATAAATGAGTCGATAACTTTTGGACTTGCTAGAAATAAGATGATATATGGAAAAAGATTTTGTCCATGTTTTATGGTTGAAGAGGATGAAGATGGAAAGTATAAAAGTGTAGATGGTAGGATATGCCCTTGTAAACCTGCACTTGAAGATGAAATACCAAACAAAGGTGTTTGTCACTGTGGGATTTTCTGCACTTTGGAGTATGCCAAGCAAAAAAAGACTGAAAATAAAGCCGAAGAGGTAGCTCACACTCACTCAAGAGGACTTACCAAAGAGGAGTGTGAAGAGCTTTTGAGCCATCCTCAACTAGATGGAGATGAGCTTGAGTCACTACTAGAAGCTAGAGAACTTGGTATGGTGGATTTTTTACTTGTAGATGTTAGAGAGTGGATGGAGTGGATTCAACAAAGGATAGTTGGAACTGATTATTTAGTGCCTACAACAAGTTTTTATGAAGCTCTCGCAAATATAGAGGATAAAAAAGATATGCCCATCATACTTTATTGCTTTACAGGAAGTAGAAGTGCTTATTGTCAGCAAGTGATGCTTAGTATGGGATATAAACATGTTTCAAACTTTACAAGAGGCATCATCTCATATAGCGGACCGGTAGAGAGTGGAGAGTAGTTTATATTTAGTTTACTTGTTTGTAGTATGATGCGGGTATAAAATCTAAAATGAGGAGATGATTATGAGGACTATGTTAACTATCGGTTTAGTTTTGGCTCTAACTCTATCACTACAAGCAAGTGATGCTCAAAAACTTTTTGACTCAAAATGTGGTGCCTGTCATATAAAAACAAGACCTATTGATAGGTCAAAGGTGGTAGCTCCACCAATAATGGGAGTTTTAAGACATGTTAAGATGAGGTATCCGACAAAAGAAAAAGCGGTTAGTTTTATAAAAGATTATGTTTTTGGTCCGTCAAAAGATAAAGCTGTATGTATGCCTCAAAAAATAGCAAGATTTGGACTTATGCCATCTCAAAAAGGTGCTGTTAGTGAAGCAGAAGTTGAGAGGATAGCAAATTGGCTATATGATAACTTCCCATCAAAAAGGTTTTAGAAAAGGTTTTAGAGGTATGGTATGAACGAAGCTAGTGCAAAAGAAACCGCCATTAAGAGAAGAGGTAAAAGAGGTTTTAGATTTTAGATAAAAGTTATTTGAAAAAACTTGTGAGATATTAAAAATAGATTTAACGAGGTTAAGTTATGAAAGTTGCTATCAAAATGTAAGAGAGAGTTAGGTATTATATCCCGAAAATTTTGAGTTATTAAAAGGGTGTATAAATGAGATTGTCTATGTTAGAAGTAAAAGCTATAAAACAAACTTATGATGAGGTTTTTAAGTATGGTGATATTTATCTTTTTGGCACAGTCGAGTTGATGATACCCAAAAAGGTGGTGATATCGATCTATATATAGATGCTCAAAATATACAAAACAGACTAGGAAAAAAATTAAAATTCCTTGCATTATTAAAACAAAGAATAGGAGATCAAAAGATCGATTTGATTATATCTAAAGATAAAACAAGGATAATAAAGCAAGAAGCGATGAGATATGGAGTGAAGTTGTGAAAAAAGAGATAAAAGAGAGTTTAGAACTTATAGATAAAAATGAATGGCTTAATTTAAGAGAACTAAGAAACGAGATAGCCCACGAATATAGTTTCAATCAAGATGAGATAGTAGATAATTTAAAATTATTATAATAAAGTTGATGAACTTATAAAGATATATCAAAAGTTGGTATTGTTTATCGAAACTATTGAAAAAAAAGATATATAAATGTATAAAATCAAAGGAATACAAATATGAAGATAGCCATAGCAGGAACAGGATATGTAGGACTAAGCAACGGACTACTTTTAGCCCAAAACCACGAAGTGGTAGCACTTGATATAGTCCCTGAAAAAGTAGAGATGATAAACAAAGGTATCTCACCAATAGAAGATAAAGAGATAGAAAAATTTTTACCAAAAGCAATTGAAAATTTAAAATTAAACATTCAACATTCTTTTAGAGCTACTCTTGATAAAAAAGAGGCTTATGTAGGTGCAAAATATATCATCATAGCAACTCCGACAGACTATGATCCAGATACTAACTACTTTAATACAAAAAGTATAGAAGCAGTTATAAAAGATGTTTTAGAGATAAATCCAAATGCTACTATGATTATAAAATCAACCATTCCAGTTGGATATGTAAAAAGTGTCCGAGAAAAGTTTAAAACTAACAACATCATCTTTTCTCCGGAGTTTTTAAGAGAGGGACGAGCTTTGCACGATAATCTTTATCCAAGTAGGATAATAGTAGGGGAAAAGAGTGAGAGAGCAAAAGAGTTTGCATCTTTGTTAAAGGAGGGAGCAGAGAAAAAAGATGTAGAGGTGCTTTTTACAGATCCAACAGAAGCTGAAGCTATAAAACTTTTTGCAAATACATATCTTGCTATGAGGGTAGCATTTTTTAACGAACTTGATAGTTATGCTTTAGCTCATAATTTAAACAGTGAACAGATCATAAAAGGTGTAGGTTTAGATCCAAGGATAGGAACTCACTACAACAACCCAAGCTTTGGATATGGAGGATATTGCCTACCAAAAGATACGAAACAACTTTTAGCAAACTATAATAAAGTGCCAAACAACATCATAGAAGCCATAGTAAAAGCAAACACAACAAGAAAAGATTTCATAGCAGATGCTATAATGAAATTTGCTAAATCCCTAAACCCTAAAACCTCTACACTAAGCCCTATAATCGGCATTTATAGACTTGTTATGAAAGCTGGAAGTGATAACTTTAGAAGTAGTGCTATACAGGGAATTATGAAAAGA
>CAZUPK010000011.1:0-10178 GCA_964622255.1 uncultured Campylobacterales bacterium | reverse complement strand
TAAAAGATAAAATAGTTTTAAAAAAACTAGATGAAATTATAAAATATTTAAAGCCTAAAAGTATATTATTTTATGCACCACTTAAAACTGAAGTAAATCTTATGTCTCTTTTAAAAAAATATAGAAAAAAAATAGATATCTATTTACCATTTATAGAGGGAGAAAGCTTTAAAATGGTAAAATACCGTCTGCCATTGAAAAAAAATAGTTTTAATGTTTTAGAACCAAGAAACTCTTCTTTTAAAATAAAAAATGTGGATATGATTATAGTTCCTGTTGTGGGGGTTGATGGGAACTTTAAAAGAGTTGGATTTGGCAAAGGTATGTATGATAGATTTTATGAAGGACTTAAAAGCAAACCTACTGTTATCTTTGTTCAAAGAGTGAGGTGTCTTACTAAAGAGAGGATAACGGATGCTTATGATATATCAGCAGACTTTTATATAACCCCCTAAAACAAATAATAGGGATTAGGTATGTTACAAGAGATGTTAGTAGCTAGTGGTGGATTGGTTGTAGGTAGTGGTATAAGTTATATAGTATTAAAAAGTTTTTCTAAAAATGGAAGTAAAGCACTTATAGAACAGGCAAAAGCTAAAGCGAGAGTAATCGAGCACGAAGCTGAGATAAAACTTTCTGATGCTCAGGTGAAAGCAAAAGAGTTGGAGTTAAAACTAAAAGAGAAATACGAAACAAAGGAGGAAAATCTTTCAAAAGAATATAATAAAAAATTTGAAGAGCTTCAACAAAAGGATAAAGAGTTAAACAATATCTTTAAAGATGAACTTAAAACTATAACATTGGAAAAAGATGAACTAAAAAAAGAGCAACAAGAGCTTAAAAAATACAAAGAGAGTTTAACTGAGTTAGAAAAAGAGTATAAAGAGAAGATAAATGAGGCTGATGTTTTGATTGAAAAAGCATCGGGTATGACTAAAGATGAAGCAAAATCGATAGTATTAAAAAGAGCAGAAGAGGAGGCAAGGGCAGATATAGCTCATATTGTAAGAAAATATGAGGTTGAAGCTAGGAAAAATGCTAAAAAACATGCAAATTTTATATTAGCTCAAGCAACAACTAGATATGCAGGTGATTTTTCTGCAGAGAGGCTTATAAATACTGTAAATCTTCCAAATGATGAGTTAAAGGGAAGAATAATAGGCAAAGAGGGGAGAAATATAAAATCTCTTGAGATGCTTTTAGGAGTTGATATCATCATAGATGATACTCCAAATGTTATTATTCTTAGTTCATTTAATTTATACAGAAGAGCTGTGGCAACTAAAGTTATAGAGGAGCTTATCGAAGATGGAAGGATACAACCTGCACGGATAGAAGATATATATAATAAAGTTACAAAAGAGTTTGATGATAGCATCTTAGAAGAGGGAGAAAATATCATCTTTGATATGGGTATAACAAATATGCATCCAGAACTTATAAAATTGATAGGAAAACTAAAATTTAGAGCAAGTTATGGACAAAATGCACTTGGACACTCTTTAGAAGTTGCTCACTTAGCAGGAGTTATAGCCGCAGAGTGTGGGGGAGATAGTAAGTTGGCTCGTCGTGCTGGGATACTTCATGACATAGGAAAGGCTTTAACACATGACTATCAAGGAAATCATGTGGATCTTGGTGTGGAAGTTTGTAAAAGATATGGTGAAAAAGAAGTTGTGTTAAATGCAATATATGCTCATCACGGACATCAGGAGGCTACAAGTGTTGAGTCAGCTGCGGTATGTGCTGCTGACACTCTAAGTGCGGCAAGACCCGGAGCTAGAAGAGAGGTTTTAGAGGCATTTTTAAAAAGAGTTGAAGATATAGAAACTATAGCTATTTCTAAAAAAGGTGTTAAACAAGCCTATGCTATAAATGCTGGACGAGAGGTTAGAGTTATACTAAATGCAGAACTTATTAACGATGATGAAGCAACACTTTTAGCAAAAGAGATAGCAAAGGAGATAGAGGCTAAAGTTCAATATCCAGGTGAAATCAAAGTGAATGTTATTAGAGAGGTCAGAGCGGTTGATATAGCAAGATAAAACAGCATTTAAAAAAATTTTTTCAGATCCTAAACTTTTTTTTTCTTTTGTCGATTTGGTTTCAACGATAAGGCAAAAGGAAAAGAAGTGAAAGTGAATGTAGTCAAAATTTCATTAATGTCAAGTATAGTTTCGTTAAACCTTATGGCGGTTGATCTTGGTTCGGTAATGACGAGTGTAGTAAGAACCAATCCGAAAGTTATACAAAAGAAAAAAGAATATAACAGTATATATGAGACTTTGAAAATTTCTCAAGGAGATTTTTTTTTACCGAGCATAGATCTTAGTGCAAGTGTAAATAAAGTAAAAACTAAATATAAAGAGCCTGCTGAGGATGATGCTAAAGCAACAAATAGGTCTTTAACACTTAGTATAACTGAAAATCTTTTTAATGGTTTTGGCACAGTTAGTGATATAGATGCTAAAAAGGCTGCTTTAGCAAGTAAAGCTTTTTCATATCTTCAAACTGTAAATGAAGAGGCACTAAAAGCATCAAAAGTTTATTTAGATTTAGCAAGACATAAAGAGATGCTAAATATAGAATTGGATAGTTTTTATAAGCATAAAAAAATTTTAGAGGCTGTAAAAGCAAGAAATCGTTCCGGAGTAGGAGTTGTTGGAGATTTACAAGAGATAGTAGCTAAAACTAATCTTGCATATGCAAACTATGTAGCGGAGAGTAAAAACTTAAAAGCTTCTCAGATAGCTATGAATAAACTTTTAGGGAGAGCTATTGATGCAAATTCGGTTTCAGTTTTAACGACAGTTGGTGAAAACTTATCTTATTCTTTATCTCAAGCGATAAATTTTGCTCTTACTCATAATCCTACTATATTTGTGCAAAAATATAATGTTATTCAGGCAAGACATAATCAAAAAAGAGATGAAAAAGAGTTTTTGCCAAAGATTGACTTGACAATTGCTAAGCAATACAGGGATGGAGTAGATGATGATACCAAAATAAAAAGAAAAATAGAAAATCTCTCGGGAGGTGTTAGTTTAAGTTGGAATCTATTTAGAGGTTTTAAAGATACTCATCAAAAGAGAAAAGATATATCTTTAATACATGTTGAACAAGAAAAATACAATGCTGTAAAAAGAGATTTGGTAGAAGAGATAGAGTTGGCTTGGATGAGCTATAAAATGCAAGAAAAAGAGTATAATTATCTTTCAAACTATGTAAAAAATGCAGATGCCAAATTACAGACAAATGCAAAACTTTTTCAGATAGGTAAAAAGAGTTTATTTGAATATCTTTCATCACAAACAGATTTCAATAGTGCTAAAGAAAAACTTATAAATTGTAAATATGATTTATTATTTACAAAATTAAGAGTTCTTAAAGCTTTAGGAATTTTGGTAGATATGGTTGATCCTAGAATAAAAAGAGAGGTAGGAGTTGTAAGTGATGGTTTACACGACTATGAGGCTATGGCATATACACCGGATACTTTACCGGTAAGAGAAGATACGATAAATCAAAATGGTTCATTTTCTTTAAATGATATTATAGGATTTGATAGTTATAAAATAGTTTCACCTGTAAAGAGAAGTTATAATATAAATACAAATTGTAATACTTATTACAATTATCACTATAGCTCTAACTCTAATTCTAATTCTAATAATAGTGAATTTTATGATGAAGAGTATGTAGCACCAAGAACAACTATAAAAAGATATGGAAGATAGGTCAAGATATGAGTAATTCGTTTGGAGGAACTTTTTCTTTTGGAGTAAGTCAAAACGACTTATTGGAGTGTTTAGTTTTATATACTAAGCTTTATCATAAACCATTTTCTGCAGAATCTTTAACTGCCGGTTTACCAGTGAATTCTTCTTATGGTGTGGTAGAGCTTTTTTCTTTAAACAATTCAAAATCCCTCTTTTTTAGGGCAGCAAAAAGAGCTGGGCTTAAGTCAAAATTAGTTCAAAAGGATTTGGATGATATTCCATCTTTGGTTTTACCTGTTATTTTAGTTTTAAAAAATAAGAGAGCTTGTATTTTAGAAAGTGTTGATAGAGATATAGATCAAGCTAAAATAATTATTCCAGATGGCACGGATGTTGTGCATAAGATCAGTTATAAAGAACTTAAAAATAATTATATCGGATATGCTTTTTATATAAAAAAAAATTTTGATTATCAAGAGAAGGTAGGGATTAAGGAGAGTATAGTTACTGATAAAAGTGAGCATTGGTTTTGGGGAACACTTAAACTATCTTTCCCTATTTATAAAGATGTTTTACTAGCCTCTTTAATGATAAATATTTTTATGATATTTGGACCTTTATTTACTATGAATGTATATGATAGAGTTGTCCCAAATGACGCTTTTGATACATTATGGGTTCTTGCAACCGGTATAGGGGTGATGTATCTTCTTGATTTGATTATGAAATTGACTAGAACATATTTTTTAGAGTTAGCATCCAAAAAAAATGATGTGATTATGTCATCTAGGATTTTTGAAAAAGTTTTAGATATTAAGATGAGTGTAAAACCAAAATCAGTTGGTTCTTTTGCAAACAATATCAAAGAGTTTGATCATCTTAAAAATTTTTTCACAACCTCTACTATGGTGGCTTTTATAGATATACCATTTTCTATTATTTTTTTAAGTGTTATCTATTTTTTAGGCAAAGAAATAGTTTTTATACCGATAGGTATAATGATAATTGTAACCACTTATGTTTTGCTTGTTAGAAAACCTTTATATAAAAGCATAGAGGAGACAAATCAAGCAAGTGCTGCAAAAAACTCTATTTTGATAGAGTCTTTAGTAAATCTTGAAACCATAAAAACTATGAATTATCACGGAAGAAGCCAGTGGAATTGGGAAGAAGCTACCGGAGAGATAGCAGATAAAAGTATAAAGACAAAATTTTTATCAACTTCCATTCCTGTAATCACTCAATTTTTTCTTAAACTAAATACAATAATAGTAGTAATATATGGAGTATATCAAATATCTGATAAAAGTATGACTATGGGAGCTTTAATAGCTATCAATATGCTCTCACAAAGAGCAATAGCTCCACTTTCACAAATAACTTCGCTTTTATCATCTTTAGAGCAAACAAAAGTATCTTATAATACTTTAGAGAACATTATGAATCTCCCAAGTGAAAGAGAAGATGGTAAAAAATTTGTTGAAAGGCCACCTTTTTCAGGACTTATAGAGTTTAAAAATGTAACTTTTACATATCCAGATGAAGAAAAACCGGCACTCCAAAATGTCAGTTTTACAATAAAACCTGGTGAGAAAGTCGCTTTGATAGGGAAGATAGGAAGTGGAAAAAGCACTATAGTAAAACTTTTATTGGGGTTATATGAACCAGATAGTGGAGATATTTTTATAGACGGTATAGATATCAAACAGATAAATCCTGTGCATATTAGAAAAAATATTGCTTATGTAGCACAAGATATAACTCTTTTTAGAGGAACTTTGAAGGATAATTTGGTCGTTAGAGCTCCAAATGCTGATGATGAGGCAATACTTAAAGCAAGTAAGATAGCTTGTGTTGATGAGTTTGTAAATACTCATCCTTTAGGATTTGAGATGCAAGTTGGCGAGAGAGGTGAGGGACTTAGTGGGGGACAAAGACAAAGTGTCTCTATTGCAAGGGCTCTTCTTGTTGATTCTCCAATTCTTTTGTTGGATGAGCCTACAAGTATGATGGATATGTTTTTAGAAAAGAGATTGATGAGTAATTTTTCAAAATATATTAAAAATAAAAGCTTGATTTTGGTCACCCATAAATATTCTCTTTTAGAGATGTTAAATGTTGATAAAGTGATAGTTTTGTATAGGGGAAAAGTTGTTATGAGTGGTTTAAAAGATAGTGTGATGAAAAAAATTTTGGGAAGTTCGGGTAATAGAGTATGAAAAAGAGAGAGAGGATAAATAATGATGAGTTGGAGTTTGCATCAAGCTTAAGTTCTGCGATACTTCAAAAACCTGCAAGAACTCCAAGATTGATTTTATATTTTGTTTTTTTATCTCTAGCTTGGTTTTTCATATGGGCATCTTTTGCCGAGATTGATGAAAGAGTGAAAGCTACTGGAAGGGTAGTACCTAGTTCAAAAGTTAAAAAAGTGCAGAACTTAGAGGGAGGTATAGTAAAAGAGATACTTGTATCTGAGGGGCAACTTGTAAAAAAGGGACAAGAACTTATCAAGATAGATAATATCAAATCAAGAGGAAGCCTTGGAGAAAAAAAGGCAAAATACTATTCATTGTTGGCAAAATCTATAAGATTAAAGGCTGAAGCAAATAATAAAAGGTTTGATGCTAGTAAAATAAAAAAAATAGTTCCAAAAGAGTATATAGAGAGTGAGTATAACCTATATCTATCTGATAAGAGTAAAGTGAAAAATAAGATAAGAGTTTTAGAAGATCAGTTAAGAGCTAAGAAAAATGAGTTAAATGAGGTAAAATCAAAAGTAAGATTTTTACAACAAAGTGTAAAACTCATCCAAGAAGAGGTAAATATGAAAGCCTCTTTAGTAAATCAGGGAATAGAATCTCGTCCGGAGTTTTTAAAACTCAAAAGAGAGCTTACAGATAAGAAAAATGAATACTCTTCTGCAAGACTCTCTATTCCTAGAATAAATTCTGAAATATCCGAGATAAGAAGTAAAATTATTTCAGCAAAAAGTGACTTTAAAAATAAAGCAAGAGAGGAGTTTAGTAAAGTTCTTAGTGAGATTTCACAAATAAAAGAGATAAAAAATACCTTAGAGGATGAGCTAAAAAGAACTAAAGTTGTCTCTCCGGTTGATGGTATAGTAAAAAAGGTAGAAGTTACTACTATAGGACAAGTTATAAAATCAGGTGATAGTATGATGGAGATAGTTCCTATTGATGATAATCTTTTGATAGAAGCTAAAGTAAAGCCAAGAGATATTGCATTTTTATATCCCGGACAAAGAGCAAATGTAAAGGTAACTGCCTATGATTTTTCCATTTATGGTGGGCTTAAAGGAGAGGTTATAAGTATAGGAGCTGATAGTATCATAGAAAAAACTCCAAAAGGAGAGCAGAGTTATTATTTGGTTCAAATAAAAACAGATAAAAACTATGTAGAAAAAGATGGGAAAAAAGGTTTAATTATGCCGGGTATGGTTGTAACGGCTGATATTTTAACCGGTAAAAGAACAATTCTTAGTTATCTTTTAAAACCTCTTATTAAAGCAAAACAAAATGCTTTAAGAGAGAGATAAATATTTTTTATAAACTGCCGATATAGATAGAAATATTTAAGGGTATCTATATGGTAGTTATAGTTAAACCGACTTTTTCCTGCAATGCTTGTTGTGATTATTGTGAAGTTCATAAGCTTGGAGGGCTTTTTAAGCCAATGGGAAAGAAAACTTATGAACTTCTTGTAAATAAAATAACAAAATTTTTAAAAAAAAATAAAAAACCTCATAATCAAAGTGTTGGATACTACTGGCTTGGCGGAGAGCCTTTGGCTATTGGTGATGAGTTTTATGCCTTTGTCAAAGAGGTTACGGATAAAAGTGATATAAAAAGCACCCATTTTATCCAGTCAAATCTTACACTCCTTGCTAAAAAAGAGTTTTCGCATCTAAAAGCCCTTTTAAAAAAGTATAAAAAAGGAGGTGGTGGAGAGTATTTTTTTAGCACCTCTGTTGATCCGGTAAGTGATGCAAGAAAACTTAAAAATGGTAAAAACTATAACAAAAGTTTTATCCAAGCTTTAAAAGTTTTAAAAAGAGATAGAGCTAAATACTCTGCTGTTTATACGGTTCACAAAGGCTCTATTGGTAAAGAGAGGGAGATTTATTATTATTTTAAAAATTTAGGTTTTATCGCTTTTAATATAAATGCGATTTGTGACTATGCAACAGGTTTTAAGGATAAAAATTTTATCTCTATGACTCCTAGGGAGTATGGAGAGTTTTTGTGTAGGATGTGGGATATTTGGATAGGAGATAACTGTAGTGTAAATATCATACCGTTTGACGGATGGAAGTATTTAAAAGAGAAAAAGAGTCAGAGTAAACTTAGATGTTTCAATGACGGAAAATGCAACAAGGATCTTTGTGCCATAGCGCCAAATGGAGATGTTTTTACTTGTGATAGAGCTATACAGGCAAAACAAAATCCTCTAGGAAATATTTATAAAAATGAGTTTGAAGAGATGTTTGCCAAAAAATATCACAATAAAAGGATAAAGTATTTAAAAGAAAATGATTGTAAAGATTGCAAATGGTGGAGTTATTGTAAAGGCAGTTGCCCTTATGAAAGCAAAGGTGAATATGAAGGAAAATTTACAAAAAGTTATTGGTGCGAAAGTTTTAAAATGTTATTTAAATACATCCACTAAACAAACTCATCTTTGTAAAAACAATGGAGTTTTTGTAAGGTATATATTTGACGGAAAAAATTTTATAGCTTTAGAGGATAGAGAACTTTTAAAAAGTGCTTCTTCCACACTTCCGTTTAGTGGATATGTAAAAAGTTGCAAAGAGATTTTAGACAAGGGGCAAAGCCGTGGGAGATGGAGTCTATACTATCGATCCCGATGGCGAGGGAGGAGAGGCTCCATTTAAAGTTTACTGCGATATGACGACAGATGGGGGAGGATGGACAAAAATAATATATGGAGAAATTGTAAAGCAATCAAGAGAGGAGATTTTAGATTATTTAAGTCATTTTGGAAATATTTCACAAATAGGAAATACTTTATATAAAGATTATGAAAAAGGGATAGGTTGGGGAACCAATGATAATATTTTGAAAAATTTTGTTTTAAATAAAAATATCACTTTTAAAGAGTTTAAAGTTGTCTTTTTGGGAAGTTATAATAATCCTTCAAGTGGGCTTGGGTATTTTATGATTTAGACAGTTAATTTAACGGATTTGCTTTTATTGCTTTTTCTAATGATAAGCAAGTCTGTCTATTGATATGCATCTTTTCTATGTTTGACATTGACTACTATTATAGTATCATCCATAATCTCAAACAAAACTCTATAATCACCTATACGGTATCTCATTGGAGGATAATAGTTTTTTAATTTTTTTATATTTGATATATTAGGGTAATATTCTAAGTTTTGAATTCTGCCTAAGATTTTTTTAGATATAGCTTTATCTATCTTTTTTAGATCTTTGATAGCTGATTCTTGGATTTGTATATTCATTCAAACTCTTTGATAACATCACTCAAATCATATGTCTTTTCTCCTGCTTCTCTGCGCTTTTTAGCATCAACTATATATCTATAATCACTATCATCTTTTTCTATAATATCTATATCATCGTTGCTAATTTTTTGTTCATTTTTATAAAACTCAAAAAGTTTATAGATAGCATCTTTTAAGTTTGGTACACAAAACTCTTTTTTTAATTCTTCTGCAAATACATTATCTATATCAATATTTAACTGCATAATACACTCCAAACTATCTATATTACTACAATTATGCCATAAATCAATTGCTAAATCAAGTAGAAAGTAATACTTTAATAATCTATTGCTTTTTGTGAAATAGTATTGCTAAACAAACTCATCTTTTTGCCGATACAGTTTTTGATAATGTAAAACAAAAAAGCAAAAAAGGGAGTAAAAGGATGAGTCTATTTTCAAAATTATTAAAAATCTTGCTGGGGAGGTAATCCTAACAGCCACCTTAAATACAAGAAATCTTTATATCTATAGATAGTCCAAGCGAAGTAAAAAACTATGTTAGCAAAGCCACTAAAGGGGATTTTGCGGTTGTAAAAACGGGGTGGAGTTTTTGTAAGGTATATATTTGACGGAAAAAATTTTATAGCTTTAGAGGATAGAGAACTTTTAAAAAGTGCTTCTTTCATACTTCCGTTTAGTGGATATGTAAAAAGTTGCAAAGAGATTTTAGATAATGATTTACATAAAAAAATCAACTAAGTTAAAATATGGTATAACACGGTAGTTAAAATCGAAAGGTTGTATTTATTTTCATCAAGGAGTGGATATGGAGTGTGAATTTCCAAGAGTAAATGAGCCAAATGAGGCTATAAAAGAGATATTTGAGAGTGTTAAAGTTATAGCAGTTCCAGGACTTTCACCAAAAGAGGATAAGCCAAGTCACAAAGTTGCTAAATATTTAAAAGA
>CAZUPK010000010.1:0-21359 GCA_964622255.1 uncultured Campylobacterales bacterium | reverse complement strand
CAATTAAACTTTTTTCTAGTTCTTGTTTATTTTTAACTAAAAAAACATTTGTTCCCCAAGAACCTCTATTCTTTTTTACAATAAGAGGATATTTAAAATTATTTTCTATATCGATTACTATTTCATTAATAGTTGTATAAGTTAAATATTCAATATATCTTTCACCACAATGAGGATATAAATATGCTTTTGTTTTTGGCATATTAATTTCATTTTTAAAAAAATTATAGAAAAAATCCTTATCTTGCTGAAGATATGCAATTGAATGTTTATTTAAGGGAGTTGTCCAATTGATGAATAAATATGATTTGTTCATTAATAAAACTTCTACAAAGTTAAAACTATGAATTTTATAGTTTATATTTAGTTCTTTACAGGTTTCAACTAAGCATTTTAAATTATTGTTCATAAAATTAATACTCCTAAACTATATGATAACGGTTAAATAGGGGCGAATAAGTTGCAGCTAGGTAACTTATTCGCCCCTATGTTTTGTTATCTTCTTCTATATACTTATTCTTATTTGGATTTTATTTGAGGCAAATTGATGTATGAACATCTGAATAATATTTTGATAAGATATACCACTTTCTACAGCTTTCTTTTTAAATTCATAAATATCATTTTCACTTACTCGAATGGATATAGCTTTTTTCTTTTGATTTTTTACATAAGATTACAACTCTTTTATTCTCTCATCAATATCACCACGACTTTGCCACTCTTCATTTTCAACACTTTGAAGTATATCTGCTTCATATTCATCTAAGTTTATCATCTGCCATCCTTTTTATTATATTTTTTATTCATTTTTCTTGATGGAATTATGGTTTTACTTTTAAACACATCTATATCCTAATATTTTTATATATACGATGTATTTTAATACTATTTTATCATTTTGTCAAGTTGGGCTGGAAGATAATAACTGAAATAAGCTATAAATTCCCACTAGGGAATTTATTAGCTTCTCCCGACTTACCCCCCCCAATAGCACTACAAAAAAAATTCCTAAAACCATATATTTCAGGCTTAGGATATTTAGATAGTGCATCTTGTAAAACACTTGTTGTGCTACATCCATTGTATTGGGAAGTTTCCAAGAGAGTATCTTTTTAGTGTTCCAATCAATAATAGCTGCTAAATATGCAAAGCCTTTCTCTAATCTTATATAAGTGATGTTAGCACCCCATACTTGATTAGGAGTATCAATAATTACTTGATTATTATCATTTTTAAATGCTATTTTTTTATTTTATTATACCATTTAGGAATATAAAAATTATTTAGCTTGGTATTTTTTATTGGGGACATTATACTTCTTCTTCACCCCCTGCAAAAATGTATGTAAGGAGTGATATTCGGATTTTGTTAAAAATCTCTTTTTACCCGGTGGAATATCAAGACTTATACCACCAAATTCAACCCTTTTTAAGTCCACAACTTCTGCTCCAAAATAAGCAAAAAATCTTCTAAGTTCTCTATTTTTTCCCTCAGTTATTGCAACCTTTAGTGTAGTATAACCTCCGCTTGATTTTTGAACTCTATACCACAAAAAAGGAGCAAACTCCATAGATTTTATATTACTTTTTTTATGTCCTCCTGCTGTTGCATCTTTGGCATATAACCCCTCTTTCATAGCCTCTTCCATAGCCAAAGTTACTTCACCTTTTATCTTTAAGTAGTAAATTCTCTCTAAATTACTCTCCATCAAAGCAGTTGCAACTAACGGTGAGTCACTCAAGAGTAAAAGTCCTTCACTTGCAAAGTCAAGTCTCCCAACTGGAAGATAGTGATGATATCTTTTTGAGAGATTATCAAAGATAGTTTTTCTTCCCCTATCATCTTTTTTAGTTACTAACTCTCCCTTTTGTTTGTTATAGACTAAAACCGTAAACTCATTTTTTCTATGAACATATCTTCCTTTTAAAAATACTCTATCACCTTTTTGAACTTTTGTAGAAAGGTCTGTTATGACCTTTCCTTTTATCTTTACATATCCATTTTTTATAAGTTCATCTGCTTCTCTACGGCTATATTTTGTATTGTGTGAGAGAAATTTATTTAATCTTATACCCTCCTCTTGTTCGCTCATTTTATCCCCATTTCAACGAGTGTATGAAGATGCACAACACCCTTTATATTTTTTTCACTATCAGTTATAACCAAAAGTTGCATCTTATTTTCTTCTATCATTTTTATAGCATCACTTGCTAACATCTCTTCATTGTCTATATATTTTGGCTCTTTAGTTGCATACTCAAAGGCTTTTTTTTCTAAAGAAAAATCACTCCTTAACATAGCTCTTCTTAGATCGCCATCACTTAAGATCCCAACAAGTTTCCCCTCTTTTTCGACCAAAACATTACCAAGTCGTCCTTTACTCATAATAACTATGGCATCTTTTAAGGATGTATCTTTATATATAAGTGGCAAGTTTTTAGTTTGCATTATATCTTTTAGCTTTACAAAGAGTTGTTTTCCAAGGCTTCCGCCCGGATGGAAAGAAGCAAAATCCTCTCTTTTAAATCCCCTTTTTTTCATCATACAAACTGCCAAAGCATCGCCTAAAGCTAAAGTTAAAGTTGTTGAACTTGTGGGAGCAACTCCCAAAGGACAAGCTTCTTTAGTTACATCTATACTTATAAAAGCATCAGCATATCGTCCTAAAGTTGAACTTTTACTCCTTGCCATAGCTATAAGAGGTATGCTAAATCTTTTTATATGAGGGAGTATCCTAACAAGCTCTTCACTCTCTCCTGAAAATGATATAGCTAAAATTGCATCATCTTTCCCTATCATACCAAGATCACCATGCATAGCTTCTGTAGGATGAATAAAAAAACTACTTGTTCCGGTGCCTGCAAAAGTAGCAGCTATCTTTGAAGCTACTAAACCACTTTTACCAACTCCAGTCACTATGAGTTTTCCTTTTGTATTAAAGATAACATCAACTACCTTTTCTATCTCATCATTTAAAAGTTTACTAGCTCTTAAAAGCTCACTTGCTTCAGTTTTCAAAACCTCTTTTGCAATAGCTTTAAAATCCATATCAACCTACATTAAAAAAAGTGTCGGAACAATAGTCGGATACTTCTTAAACTTCCTAAAAATATGTTTTCTCACAACCTGTCTGACACTATTTTCAAGAACTCTTCTATCTTCAAAAAGTTCAGCTTTACAGTTTATCAAAAACTGATCTAGTATATCTTCCATCTCCTTTGAAAAGGCTTTATCCTCACGATCTGGAACTATACCATAACTTTTAACAACCGGTTTTGTAAAAAGTTTTTTTGTATCTTTTTCTATCTGAGCTATAAGCATAACCACACCAGCTTCTGCTAAGTTTTGCCTATCCAACACTACATCATCGTCTATTTGTTTGTTTATTTGATTGTCTATGTATGTTTTTCCAGTTTTTACTGAGCCAACTTTTTTGATATATTTTGCACAAACTTCTACTTGATCACCATCACTCATAAGAAGTATATTTTTAGGGGTTATTCCACAACTTATGGCTGTTTGTTTGTGTTTGTGTATATGGTTATATTCTCCGTGAACTGGCAGAAAAAACTTTGGTTTTACAAGTCTAAGCATAAGTTTTTGCTCTTCCACAGCTGCATGTCCACTCACATGTATTTCACTAAAATCTTGATAAGCTACTTTTGCTCCGGCCTTTATCAAAAAGTTTAAAACCCTTGAAACACTAGTTTCATTTCCAGGAATCGCTTTTGCTGAGATGATTATCTGATCACTAGGTTTTATCTTTATATGTCTATGCTCATCAGTTGCCATTCTATAAAGTGCACTCATAGTTTCACCCTGACTTCCTGTCGTAACTATAAGCACCTCTTTATCGTTATATTTATTTACTTCGTGAGGTTCTATAAATATCCTTCTATCTAAAGATATATATCCAAGCTCCATAGCTATATTTAAGTTTCTCTCCATACTTCTACCAATAACACAAACTTTTCTATTGTATTTTATACCGTGTTCTATAGCCTGATAAACTCTGTGGATATTTGAAGAAAAAGTGGACATAATAACCCTACCATTTGCCTTTGAAAAGATACTATCAAATGTAGGTCCAACCGAACTCTCACTCTTTGTTATACCTTCACGATATGAGTTTGTGCTATCACTCAAAAGACAAAGAACACCTCTTTCCCCATAGTAAGCAAATCTATGCAAATCTGTCGGATAACCATCTATGGGAGTGTGATCTATTTTAAAATCTCCAGTATGTATGATAGTTCCAGCTTCTGTTGTTATAGCAAGTGCAGATGCATCTATGATAGAGTGAGTTATATGTATCCATTCTATCTCAAAGTCACCAAGTTTATAAGTTTTTCTCTTTTGAACCGGTCTAAAATAACTTTTCTCTTTTTTTAGTCCATGCTCATCAAACTTGTTTGCTATCATTCCTAAAGGAAGTGGAGTTGCATATATCGGAAACTTAAACTTTTTAAAAAAATAAGGAACTGCTCCTATATGATCTTCGTGAGCATGAGTTATAACGATACCTTCTACCTTATCTTTTATCGTGTTAATATATGAAAAATTCGGCACTAATATATCTACTCCATGCATATCTTCACTAGGAAAACTCATACCTATATCTATGATGATAGCAGAAGTATTTGTCTCCATAACCATAAAATTACCACCGATTTCACCAAGTCCGCCAAGTGGTGTTATCTTGATCTTATGAGGATTGTTTGGGTTTATTTTATTATAACTTTGTAAAACTCTTTGACGAACCTGTTTATTAGCATTTATAGCATCTTTTATAGCTATTTCCCAGTCAGCATTTCCCAGTTTTGCTGAAAATTTACCATTTTTCTTTCTCTTTTTATTATTTCCGTTATTACCATTTTGTTTTTTTGTTTGATCTTGATTATTATTTTCTTTCATTAAACTATCCTTTAGCCTGAGTATGATACACCGTCAAACTTAGGTTATTATTTCAAATTTTTAAATAACAGGTGATAATCGGATGCACTTAGTTGGTGAGGTCTTATAGTAGTAGAAAAATCTCTGGCTTCCAGCCACTCTAATACTTTTTCTTTACTATAATCTTTTTGCAAGTTTTTTATAAGAGTTTTTCTTGGTTGAAAAAAGGCAGTCTTTAAAAACTTTTTAAACTCTCTAAATTCATCCTCTTTAAAAAGTGAATCATACTTTTTTCTTTTTACTATCTTAAGGAGTGATGAAGTTACTTTTGGTGGAGGGACAAAGCACTCCCCTGCCACATCAAACAAAAGCTCACTATCACCAATAATATTTGCAAAAATACTCAAAGATGAAAACTCCCTGCTCCCTGCCTTTGCAGAAAACTTCAAAGCCACCTCTTTTTGTATCATAACTAAGATAGTTTTACACTTGTTATCTCCAAGTGCTTTTAAGACTATACTTGTAGCAACATAATATGGAAGGTTTGCAATCAAATGATACTCTTTTTCTATCAAAGAGTTATCGTTCCATCTGTCTAAAACATCATCACAAACCAACTCCAGTTGTTGTCTTTTTATCTCACTTTTAAAAGAGTTTTGCAAAACCTCACACAACTCTAAGTCTATCTCAAAAGCTGTTACACTCCTTTGTTTTTCTAACAGCTTTTTTGTTAAATCACCTAAGCCAGGTCCAATCTCAACAACTTTCAAATCATCATTGGGCATCGCTTGGATGATCTTTTGTTTTATAAACTCATCTTTTAAAAAGTTTTGTCCATATCTTTTTTTTACTTGAACCTTCATATAAGCAGATTATAATAAATTTTTACTTAATTTTAGTTATAATCTAAAAAAATACTTTAAGGATTATTTTATGAGAAGTGATATAGTAAAAAAAGGGTATGAAAGAGTCCCTCACAGAAGTCTTTTAAGGGCTACCGGATTGAAAGATGAAGATTTCGATAAACCCTTTATAGGTGTTGCAAACTCTTTTATAGAGATTATCCCGGGACATTTTTTTTTAAACAAGTATAGCCAAATCATAAAAGATGAGATAAGAAAAAATGGTTGTGTTCCTTTTGAGTTTAACACCATAGGTGTTGATGACGGTGTAGCTATGGGACACGATGGTATGCTTTATTCTCTTCCCTCAAGAGAGATTATAGCAAACTCCATAGAAACAGTAATAAATGCTCATAAACTTGATGCTATGATTTGTATTCCTAACTGTGATAAAATCACTCCGGGTATGATTATGGGAGCTTTAAGAGTAAATGTTCCTACTATTTTTGTTAGCGGTGGTCCTATGAAAGCTGGAAAACTTGCTGATGGAAAAAGTATAGACTTAGCAACAGCTTTTGAGGCCGTAGGGCAGTTTGAAGCCGGAGAAATAGATGAAGATAGACTAACTCAAATAGAGTGTGCAGCATGTCCTAGCGGTGGAAGTTGTAGCGGTATGTTTACAGCAAACAGTATGAATACTCTAATGGAAGCAATGGGTATAGCTTTAAAAGGAAACGGAACTATCCTAGCCTTAACTCCTGAAAGAGAAGAGCTTTTAAGAAAAGCAGCAAAAAGGATTTGCGAAATAGCAAAAGATGAAGATTTAACCCAAAAATTTAAAATAAAAAATATCCTAAATGAAAAAGCTATAAACAATGCTTTTGCGGTAGATATGGCTATGGGGGGAAGCTCAAATACAGTTTTACATATGTTAGCCATAGCAAAAGAGGCAGGAGTTGATTTTAATCTTGCAGATATAAACACTATGAGTAAAAAAGTTTCTCATATAGCAAAGATTTCTCCTTCACTAAGCACTGTTCATATGGAAGATATAAACAGAGCCGGTGGAATTAGTGCAGTTATGAAAGAGATAAGTAAAAGGGGTGATATACTAGCACTTGATAATCTCACTATAGAGGGTGAAACAATAGGCGAAAGAATAGCAGACAGCAAAATACTTGATAAAGAGATAATCCATACCATAGATAATCCTTACTCACAAGTTGGAGGACTTGCTATACTTTATGGTAACTTAGCAAAAGAGGGAGCAGTTATCAAAAGTGCAGGGGTAATTCCTAGTATGAGAAAGTTTAGTGGAGAAGCTATCTGTTTTGATTCTCAACAAGAGGCTATCGCTGGAATTGTTGGTGGAAAAATAAAAGCCGGACATGTTGTCATCATAAGATATGAAGGTCCAAAAGGTGGACCGGGTATGCAAGAGATGTTGGCTCCTACAAGTTTGATTATGGGTATGGGACTTGGAGATAAAGTTGCACTTATAACTGATGGTAGATTTAGTGGTGCAACACATGGAGCAAGTATTGGACATGTATCTCCTGAAGCTGCTGAGGGAGGAGTTATAGGACTACTAAAAGATGGAGATAAAATAAATATAGATATAGATAACTACTCTTTAGAAGTTGAGCTTAGTGATGAAGAGATAGAAAAAAGGAAAGCCGAGTTTAAACCAAAAATAAAGGATATAAAAGGAAGCTGGTTAAAACAATATAGACTTTTAGTTACAAATGCTAGTCACGGTGCTATTTTAAAAACAGAGATTTAAGTTTTGTTTTACAATAATATGTTTGGCTGAAATTTCCAAACATATTTTTTATTTTTAAGCTTTGTTTTAGAAAAAATTTGTATAATATCAGCTCTTTTAGGCCAGATAGCTCAGTCGGTAGAGCAGAGGACTGAAAATCCTCGTGTCGGCGGTTCGATTCCGCCTCTGGCCACCACTTATTTTAAAGCCATATGTTTTAGGTATTTGCTTATCGTTTTATTTTTAAGGTGTCCTCTAAAGTGTGATGCCCCAACAAAAAACATCAAACTAAATAATTTTTATATTCCTAAACGGAACAATAAAATTTCAAGAAGATAAAATCTTCCTACTCCTTTTCTTCATAGTGAAGCTTCAAACCGCTCTCAGTCATAATAAAACCGTTTATAACTATCTTTCCCTCATGGACCTTTTTGTGATGCTCTTTGCATAATGGGATGAGATTATATTTGTGATTTTTTTGAAAGTGTATCTCTTCATACTCAAAGAAAGATTGAGGGGTTATGTGGTGAACATCATCAACCTGTTTTTCACATAAAGCACACTTTGTTACATATAGATTCTTATTGTATTTGCTAGTTTTCTTTCTTTTTAAAGTTTCAGTTTTTGAAAATTCATGTGTCAAGTGTTTTCTTATCTTGTAAGCCTCTTCTAAAAACTCTCTATCAAGATGCAGACTCTTTGCAAACTCCAAACCATAAAGACTACTTCCACTTCCTTTCTTTAACTTTCTATCATAAACTAAGGAATCACTTTCCTCATCATAGCTAACTCCAAGATGTAAAAATCTTAACTCTTTTATGTTTTCTATCTCTTTTAAAGAAATTAGGTAGTGAAGATGAGTTGCAAATATAAAAAAACTCTCCAGTTTTATAAGCTTTCTAACTGCACTTGCAACTATTGCCAAAGCCGAACCCGTTTCTGTTCCATGGCATATTTCATCACCTAAAATAAGACTATTTTTATTTGCTCTATTAAAGATATTTTTTAACTCTAGCATCTCAACTGCAAATGTTGAAAGCCCTTTATAAAGATTATCACTTGAAACAATCCTCGTAAAAATTTTGTCAAATATAGTAAATTTTAAACTCTTTGCAGGAACAAAAAAACCAGCTTGAGCTAATACAACAGCGATTCCTACACTCTTCATCAAAGAGGACTTTCCACTTGAGTTTATACCATATAAAAGTATGCCTCTATTTTTACTATCAAACTTAACATCATTTGGTATATAAATACCATTTTCCTCTCTTGACTCTATGATAGGATGTCTTAAATCTTTCGCTTCAAAGATAGGTTCATCACTTTTTTCTAACAAAGTAGGTTTTGTATAGTTATATCTTGTAGCAACACTTGCACTACCAATAGCCACATCAAGTGCACCTATATGAGAGATAATACTCTCTAAAAGTATAGAATATCTACTATCCATAAGCTCCAAACTCTCATCATATCTTTGTTTAACCAAAGAAATCATCTTCACTTGATTTGAAATAAAGTTTGATGAGATTTCATCAAAAAGTTCAGAATAAATCTTTACCGAATTTTTTAACTTTTTGATAGAAAAATCCCTAAAAAAATAGTGCTTATCATCTATTTTTATATAACTTTTAAAAAACTCCCCCTCAATCATAGCAAAACGATTTTTTGTCATTGTGATAAAATATCCTTCACTATCTAAAAAACCAACAGTTGCAAACTCTCCTTTTTTTTTGTCACTAAACATAGAGTTTATATGCTTTGCAATAATCTCTATCTTATAAAGTTCCTCTCTTTGTTCTTTTTCGAGTGCATCTATAAGTGGATAAACTCCCTCTTTAAAAAAGTTCTCTTTTATTTGAACCCTTGCAACCTTTGCACAAAGATCAAACTCATAGCTGTTTTGAAGATAAATAAGAAAATCCTCTATATATTTTAAAAGTTTACTCTCGACCTCTATACCATCAACTATCTCTTGCTTTATAACATCTTTAACCGACTCCATAGATGTATAAAGATAAACAAGCTCAAACGGATGAAGTTTTTTTAATTTTATCCTTCTTAGTATTCTTTCTAAATCATATATCTGTTTTAGATGATTTTCATAAATTTTATAGTTTGACAAAAGCTTTTCTACAAGAGAAAATCTTTGTTTGAGTATCTTTATATCACAAATAGGATTTAAAAGCCGCTCTTTTAAAACCCTCTTTCCAATAGCTGTTGAAGTTTGTCCTATAAGTGAGAGAACTGTCTTTTTTGAGCTATCTCTAGAGATAATTTCAAGCTGTTCAAGGGCATTGTTACCAAGATAGACAAATCTATCTGCACTTAAAAACTTTGGTTTATACATTTTTTCAAGCAAAACTTCATCGTGTTCGATAATAAAATCACAAAGCAAAGCCAAAGCTTCACTAGCATATGGATACCTTTCCAAGTCAAGATACTCTATGGGTGATAACATCGATTCTATCTTATAAACATTTTTAAATAGCTCATTTTGATAGGCAATTTTTAGTCTGCATAAGTTAAAAGTGTAGTGATAATTGTTTGTAACTTCAAGATAGTTTAGTATCCACTCTCTATCTATATCTTTAGATATAAGAGTTATCAAAAGTTCACTCGTTTGATAAGTTTGCAAAAGTGTAAAAAGCTCATCAAGTGCAAAAGTTTTATCATCACTTGTAGAATGGATTTCATTTACCATAGTTTTTCCAGTTGTAACATCTATGGCAGAGTATCCCACTGAATATATACCAGAATTTTTATCTATGATGATAGAAGCAATATTGTTTTCCGTAGGCTCACTTATATAATCAAAGTTAGTTCCAGGAGAGATAATAGAGGAGATATATCTTTTTATATGTGGAGGTTCACCTTTTTGTTTTACTAAGATGATAGTATATTTTTTAGCTTGTATAAGTCTGTTTAGGTATCTTTCAACAGATACAGAAGGCACACCTGCAAGAAGTGGATTTTGTATAGAGTTTTCCAGTATTGACTTGTTTTTTCTTGTTAGTTGGATATTTAAAAGTTCACTTATCTCTTTTGCTTTTCCAAGTTGAAGCTCATCATTGTTTACTTCATAAACCTCAAAAAAAGAACCTATCTCCATCAAAACTAAAGTATTTTCACCATATCTTTTCTCAAAATAATTTTGAAGTTCAAAATAGATTTCAGTTAAAAGTTTATCCTTTTGCTCTAAAAGTTTTATCGCTTCTCTTATGTGTATATCCATAAATAGTATAATACTAATAAAAAGATATATTTTCTATAAATTCTATCTTGCTTTCTTTTACTATCACAGCATCAAAACAGTAGTCGTAATTTGTTCTTGTTTTATTTAGATAAAACTTAGAAGTTTTTATAATCTTCGAAAGTTTTGAAGGGGTTATTTTATAAACGGGTTCATCATTACCACTTTTTACCTCTATAAAGTGTAAAACATTATCTTTTAAAGCTATGATATCTATCTCACCAAATCTTGAGTAAAAGTTTCTTTTCAATATTTTAAAACCATTTTTTTCTAAAAAAGAAACAGCTTTATCTTCAGCTATATTTCCAACTTTTCTACTCAATCTTTACCTTGATAGACTTAAATCTCGCAGTTTTTGTCAGTTCATCCACTTCATCGCCAAACAAAAAGTTTATCCTACTTTTTGCATAGTGAAAAGTTACAAAGAGAGTTCCCTTCTTTATACTTTTAGATAATTTAAACTTTAAAGGAGATGTCCTTCCATACTTTGAAACTAAAGTTATATACTGCTTTGTTTTTACTATCTCTTCATCTTCAAAAGATAAAAGCACTATATCTTCACTAGCTCTATTTTGAAGCTTTGGAGATTTGTTCGTCTGGTTAGCATTGTTATAGTGAGCTAAAACTCTTCCTGTTGTTAAATAAAAATTATCAAAACTTTTCTTTCGCAATAACTCTTTTACCATACCTCGTAAAAACCATCTTTTATACTTAAAATGTCCCAAACCATCCTTTGTTCCAAACTGCTTTTTATACAGTATATCTGTTCCACCATCTTTTGTTATAGGCCACTGAACCCCATTTAATCTTTCTCTCTCTAAAAGCTCATAACTTGCACCAGTAAATCTTTTTGGTGCCACAACTCTTACCTCTTCCCAAATATCTTTTGTATTTTTATAGTTAAACTTACCACTAAAGGCATTTTCTATACCTTGTAACACTTCCCAATCATCTGGCAAATCACTTTCAACCAAAGGTTGCGATAGATGTAGTCTTCTCTCTGCATTTATATAAACTCCTGTTTTTTCATAGCCACTTTTTACACCAAAAACTATATCTGCATAGTTAGTTATATCATTGTCAAAAAGTTCTAACACTACTATAAGCTCGAGATTTTTCAAAGCCTTTTGGATTTTATTTTGATTTGGATGTATGTGAGAAATATCCTCTCCCATATTAAAAAGAACTTTTATCTTATTTTCAAGCATCGCATCTATAAGTTCCGGTGTTTTTTTACCCTCGATAAGTGGAGGTTCATAGTCGGGACTATAGTAAGGTAAACATCCCATATCACAAGTTCCTTGAACATTATTTTGTCCACGAAGAGGTATAAGTCCAGCTCCATTTTTCCCTACATTTCCCGTTAAAATAGCAAGATTGCAAAACGATGCTACTGCATAACTTCCATCTATATGCTCTGTAACTCCAAGTCCCCACAATATCATAGACTTTTTAGTTGAATACTCCTTAGCAACCTCTTTTATCATATCTGTTAGATACTCATATCCTTTAATCTTTTGAAAAAATTCAGGATTTGCATAAGGGTCACTTAAAATATCCCTTTTATACTCCTCAAAATACTTCGTTCTTGTTTTTACAAACTCTTTATCATAAAGCTCATTTTTAACTATCTCATAAGCTATCATATTGGCTACTAAGAGATTTGATTCATAAGGTATCACACAGTTATAATGAGCTTTTTTGGAAAGATTTATATCCCTCACATCAAAAACAGCAAGTTTTGCATCACTATTTTTTAAATGACTTATAATTTTATTTGCAACTATTGGGTGAGCTTCTGTTGTATTTGAACCAAAAACTATCAAAAACTCACTATTTTTTATATCCCAAAAAGAATTAGTGCTTGCACCCTCTCCTATAACACTTCTCATACCATTTAAACTTGGAGCGTGACATACTCTAGCACAGTTGTCTATATGAGGCGATTTTATAACTTTTCTAGTAAACTTTTGAAAGATATAGGAGCTTTCACAACTTGTTCTTGCTCCACCAATTGCACAAAAGCTATCCCTATTATAAGTTTTAAAGATGTGCTTTAACTTCCAAGCTACAAGTTCATAAGCAATTTTTAAAGTCGGATAGATATAGCCTTTTTTATCAGTAGAGTATGCCAAAAGTTTTTGCTTTAACTCTTTTGGTAAAAAAAGTTCGTGGGAGTTTAAAAAACTCTTTTTTATCTTAACAGGAGGAAGTCTTTTAAATGAGCTAACAAAATCATAACCATACCTACCCTTGATACAAAGCTTACCTCCACTAACTATGCCATCTTTATTTGCTCTTATCTCTTTTATATCGTTGTGTTGCACTATCGCTTCTATATCACAACCAACTCCACAATAGGCGCAAACACTCCTTTTTAACATAACTTACTCTTCTATACGAATCATTGATACTTTTGTCTTAACAAAATCAAACTCTTCTATCTCCTTAATAGCAACTTTAACCTCCTTTTCTAAACAGGTATGAGTTGAAAAAAGTAGCATAGCTTCATCTTCACCTTTTGGTTTTTGCAAAAAAGCATCTATTGAAATATTGTTATCTCCTAAAGTTTTAGCTAATTTTCCTAAAACTCCCTTTTTATCTTTTACACTTACTCTCAAGTAATATTTACTTTTTATATCATCACTATCTATAAGCTTTAGATTTTCACTCTTAAATGGCTTTTTAAATCCCAACATAGGAGAACTTTTTCCTGCTCTAACTATCTCAACAATATCACTTACAACTGCACTTGCCGTTGCATCTCCACCAGCTCCCTGACCATAGTATAAAGTCTCTCCCACAAAATCACCTATAACACTTATGCCATTCATAACACCATCGATTTTTGCTATCATCTTATTTTGCTTTATAAGAGCTGGATGAACTCTAAGTTCGATATTTTCATCTATCTTTTTTGCAATAGCCAAAAGCTTTATACTATATCCAAACTCATTTGCAAATGCCATATCATCTTGATTTATATCCTCTATACCCTCTATCAAAATATCTTCTGGTTTTGCATCTATGCCATAAGCAATACTTGCTAAAATAAGAAGTTTATGAGCCGCATCAAAACCACCTATATCAAAAGTTGGATCAGCTTCTGCATAGCCTAATTTTTGAGCCTCTTTTAAGATAGTGTTAAACTCTACACGACGATCATTTATCATCTTTGTAAGCATATAGTTACAAGTTCCATTTATGATTCCCTTTATTGCAACTATCTGGTTTGCACTTAGTCCTACTTTTAGGGCATTTATAATAGGTATTCCACCCGCAACACTTGCTTCATATCCTATCGGTAAATCTCCAGCTATATTTTGTAAATCATATCTATGATAAGCTAAAAGTGCTTTATTTGCAGTAACTACAGCTTTTCCATTTTCCAAAGCTTTTTTCACTACTGAGTATGCTTCATCCACTCCACCCATAAGCTCTACAACTATATCTATATCATTATCATTTAAAACTTCATTCACATTGTCAGTTAGCGGTATATCTATGTCTCTTTTTTTAGTAAGATCTCTTACAACTCCCCTTACTACTTTTAATTCTTTTCCAGCTCTTGCATTTAAAAGAGAGCTATTTTTTTCAATGATTTTTACAACTGAACAACCTACAGTTCCAACTCCAACTATTGCTATTTTTACCATCACTCCCCCTAAAAAAAAATTTAGCCATTTTTTAAATAATACTTTATATTCCTTGCAGCTTGTCTTATTCTTTTTTCATTTTCTATCAGGGCTATTCTAACATAATCATCTCCAAGTTCTCCAAAACCAATACCCGGACTAACTGCAACTTTGGCTTTTGTTAAAAGCTCTTTTGAAAACTCCATACTTTTTAAGTAAGCTTTACTTTTTGGAAGTTTTGCCCATATAAACATAGTAGAGTGAGGTTTTTTTATCTCCCAACCTGCATTTGTAAAACTTTTTGCCAAAACATCTCTTCTTTTTTCATACTTTTTAGTTATCTCTTCCACACAAGTTTGTTCCTCGTTTAAAGCTATGGTCGCAGCAACTTGAATAGGAGTAAACATACCATAATCAAACCAAGATTTTATTTTTTGTAAAGCTCCTATCATTTTAGGATTTCCAACAAAAAATCCAACTCTCCACCCAGCCATATTGTAACTTTTACTAAGAGTAAAACTCTCTACTGCAACATTTTTTGCACCATCAGCTTCAAAAATAGATGGAGTTTTATATCCATCAAATGTTATATCTGCATAAGCTATATCACTTATGATATAAAATCTCTCCTCTTTTGCAAAATCAACCAACTTTTGGTAAAACTCCTTTGTAACTGTAACTGTTGTTGGATTGTGAGGAAAATTTACAACTACAAACTTTGGTTTTGGGATAGATGTTTTAAAAGTTTCTTTAAGATCTGCAAAAAATTTATCCCCATCCAACCTAAACTCATCATCATAAACTAAAGGAGTCTTTACAACATTTGCTCCGGCTATAATAAATGCATGAGTATGTATTGGATAAGCAGGTCCCGGAACAATAGCAACATCACCTTGATTTGTTATAGCTTGAACAAGATGAACATATCCTTCTTTACTTCCCATAACTGCAACTGCCTCAGTTTCAGGATCTAATGAGACATCATACTTTCTTTTATACCAATCAGTTATTGCAAGTCTTAGTTTATATATCCCCTTACTAGCACTATATCCATAATTTTTTGGTTTTTTTGCACTCTCTATAAGTTTATTTACTATATGCTTTGGTGTTGGACCATCTGGATTTCCCATAGAAAAGTCTATAATATCTTCCCCTCTTCTTCTAGCTTCTAGCTTTATCTCACTAATCTCGGCAAAAACATAGTTTGGAAGTCTTGTTATGGTGTTAAACTGTATCTCATCAAACATCTATCCCCTTTTTTGTATAAAAATACTTAATCCATCTTTTATATTTTTTATAGTATAAAAATCGTCTATCTTCATATATACAGCATCTGCTGGAATATTTAGAGAAAGTTTTTGACTTTTTTTATTTCTTTTTATACTACTTATTATTTTTAAATCTTTGTTATATAAAACTACATATGGATGCCAGTTATTGTTTATAGAGCTTTGAATCTGTATTCTTCTACTACCCTCTATATTTATCCAGTAAGCACTCATAGTTTTACTTAATTTTATAATATCATTATATTCTAATTTTTCCGGCACCAAAACAGCATTTGAGCTATTTAAAACATAGTTCCAATTTGTTAAGCTATATCTCTTCATATCTTCTATATAAACATTCTTTTCCAATAGCTTTTTAGAAAAGAGTAAAGGATCTAACATATAATTATTTCCCAAAGAAACAACCCATACAAATTTTTCACCTCTTTTTATAGATTTTATAGTATATATATTGTTAAACCCTAAAGAGGACAATGTATCTTTAACAACTTTTAAAAATATTTGTAAATTTGTCTGTTTTGTAGTAAATGCAACTTTTAAAAGAGAAGTGCTATCTTTTAACTTAAGCAATCCTTCATCTCTTAGTTTCTGAAGTATTTTATTATAATCTAAAAAACCATTCTTATTAAAATAATCTTTATCTTTAAATATTATTTCTATAAATTTTTTTTTTGATTTATACTCTTTTAAACCAACAATATCTTTTATCGCACTTTCAATATCCTTTGAAAAAAGAGAAGTTAAAAAAAATATCAATAAAAAAGAGTGTTTTACCACTGTCTTCCTTTTGCTAGTTTATTAAACTCTTGTCTATTTATTTCTATTAGTTTTCCATCTATATATTTAAACCTAATAGGACCAATTTTTTTAAATTTTACAATTTTGTCATTAAAATAAAATTCAACAAATCTATGCCCTATCATAATCAATTTATTGGCAGAGGCATCAATATTAACTCTTTTATCCTTTTTAGCTAAAAAATCTTTTTTCTTATATGTATCCAAATCAATAGTTCCAATCCACACTTTTCTTTTTGGGATTATATACATTTCATTTGTTACAACTTCTCCACCACCAGTTTGATTTGTTTCATTATGCTCATCAATTTGTTTTTCTAAATTTTTGTCAATTTGTTTTTGTTGATTTTTATCACCATATAAATCTTCATTTAATTTCGACAAATCCAATTCCGTAGTATCATTTTTTTTAGTTTCTATGATTTTATTTGTATCAATAGAGCTATTTCCACCATTTGCAAAGTTATCATTTACATTAACTGATAACTGTTTTTCTTCATTATCTAGATTTTCATTAGCCTCCTCACTTGATACCATACTTTTCTCTTTTTCAGCTTTTTTAACTACTTTAGAACTATCTGTTTTGACAAGTTTTTCAATATTTAACTTTACATCTTTATCTTCAACAACTCGAGCAGTTTTAATATCATTTGGAGTAGTAAAGTCTAATAAATTATATTTATCAATGAGATAGGCAATAGAACCTATTGCAACAAGTAAAAATATAAAACTAAAAAAACCTCTTTTTTTCTCCTCTTTTTCAACTTCTTCCATCATAAGAGAGTGTTTTGGCTCTTGTTTTTCTAGTTGATTTTCATTCATATAAGAAATATACTTATTTTTAAGGTCATCCAAATCTATAGCAAACTCTCTCTCAAGGATTTGTATAAATCCCATAACTTTTGTTTTATTTATACCCTGAAAATCACCATCTAAAAATTTTTCAAGTTCACCATCGTGAATAAAAGTTCTTTCCGATACCTCTTTTATCCCTATCTTTTTTAAGTACTCGATACCACTTAAACTTGTATTTTCACTATTTTCCATCTCTCATCCTATCACATAATATTGCACAAGCTACACTCACATTTAGTGAATCAAACTCTTTTTGCATTTTCACTTTTATCTTTTTATCGCAATTTTTTAAAACTTTTTTTGGTAAACCTTCACCCTCACTACCTAAGATGAGAGCTTTTTTACCATTAAACTCAACATCTCTCACATCTTTCCCATCCATATTGGCACAATAAATAGTGAAAGATGCTTGTTTTAACTCGTTTATAACAGTTCCTATATCTTTAACTAAAGCTATAGGCATATCAAAAATAGCTCCACTACTAGTTCTAGCAAATGCTGAAATATTTAAACTTTTTATCATACTTACTACAACTCCAGAAACTCCAAGAGAGTAAGCACTTCTTATAATAGCACCTATATTTCCCACATCGGTGAGACCTGCCAAAACTAAAACAAAATCACCACCTTTTATATCTTCAAAAGAGTTATACCCAAACTCTTTTACTTTTACCAAAAACCCCTGATGATTTCCACCTTTTGACATAGCCTGAGCCTTCTTTATATCGACTCTTTTTATATCAACTTTTAAAGATAAAATCTTAGAAAAAAGTCTTTTATCTATCTCTTTTGAGAGATAAACCTCTTCTATTAAATCAGGATGTTTTTCTAAAAGATATAAAAATATCTGCTTACCATATACTATCATCTGATGATTTTACTAAAAGTAGTTTAAATAAAGATTTTATAACAATCCATTATAACATTCTTTAACACTTTTCCCTGTCAGTTTTGCCATAAGCTTCGCCATTTGTTTCTTGGAAATATCAAGGTTTTTAATATCTTCTATCGTGATGTTAGCACATACTTTTGTTGCACTATTTATAACAACTACCCACTCTCCTTTAATATTTTGATTTTTTAACCTTTTAAAAACATCTTTTGAACTACCTTTAAACTTCTGTTGATACATCTTTGTAGCCTCTTTTATCAAGAAAATTTCACGATTTTCATCTATGTTACAAATCTGCTCAACAAGTTTTAAAAGTCTATGAGGTGATTCATAAAGTATAGAAATATAACCACTAAACATAGCCTCTTCAATCTGTTTTTGTCTATTTATCCCTTTATGAGCTAAAAATCCATAAAACAAAAACTCCTTTTGACAAAAACCACTACTTGCATAAGCTAAAGTTACTGCATTTGCTCCAGGTAAAACTTCATACTCTATCCCAGCTTTTAAACAATACTCAACCAAAAAACATCCCGGATCACTAATACAAGGCATACCAGCATCACTTAAGTAGCATACATTTTGTTTAAAAAAATTTGGGGTTAATTTTTCTATAAAAGCTTTTTCATTGTGCGAATGTAAAGAGACATACTTTTTTATGTTAGTTGTTATTGAAAACTTTTCTGTCAAAAGATTTATAAGTTTTTTTGTAACCCTTGTATCTTCACAGAAAACTACATCACAAGCAGAGAGGAGTCTTAAACTCCTCATCGAAATATCTTCTAAGTTCCCTATTGGAGTGGGAATAAAATGAAGCAAAATAAACTATTTTAAGTTATATTTTTTCTTAAACTTTTCAACTCTACCTGTAGCATCAACTATCTTTTCACTTCCAGTAAAAAATGGATGACACTCATTACATATGTCTATTCTCATCTGTGGAGTATTTGACATAGTTGTAAAACTATTACCACAAGCACAAGAAACTTTGCACTCAACATAGTCTGGATGAATATTTTTTCTCATCATTTCTTCCTTTATAGTATATCATTTTCTCTCTTGAAAAACAGCAGACCAAAACAGGCCTACTGCTATATAAGGGGAGGGGAAAGCTGATTATATCAAAAAAAACTTATTAAATCAAGAGTTTTGATGCTACAGCAACTACGGCAGTTTCACTTTTTAGTATATTTTTAGTGGAAAATGCTATCTTTTTTTGATTTTTTAAAAGCTCTTTTTCTCTATCACTAAAACCACCTTCACAACCAACTAAAACTTTTTCCACATTACTAAAATCACTACTTCCACCAAAATCTAAAACACTCAAATTTTGATTTTTAGATATAACTTTTTCTAAATTTTTTTCTAAGCAAAACTCCATTAGATGGACTCTCCCACACTGTTGATTTGAGTTAATAATTATTTTTTTAAATCTCTCAAAATCAAGTTTAAAATTGTTTTGACTCCTCTCACAATAGATAAAAGTTATCTTTTTAACTCCTATCTGATTTAAAAATGGAAGTGTTTTTTCTATCACTTTTACATCTATAATACACCAAAAAATTTCTAGTGATTTTTCTAAAGAATTTTTTTTTAATTTTTTTTCAAAAAGAGATAAAAAAATCTCTTTTTTTGTTATTTTTTCTATTTTATAGTAGTAAATATAATCATCTTTTAAGTTTCTAAAAATAACCTTTTCACCCTCTTTAAATCTTCTTACTTTGACTATATATTTATAAAGTTTATTTGTTAAAACCAAACTATTTTGAAAGGCACTTTCACTAAAAATATATTGCATAATATATACAACCTACTAAAATCAAAACTATCTTTATAGACCAAACAAATCCGCTTATTTTTTACTTTGACATACTCCCCATAGCTAAAACAAGGAAATTCTTTCCCCTGCAATAGGTGGATGGATTTAGCTATCAACAAAGTCAGACTACCAATGTAGCTCCTACAACTTCTCCTGCTAGAGTTGATGCCCCAACTCTACAAAATAGTTATAACATATTTTGAAATATAATACAAGTATTATTAGAAAATTCTAAAGGGGGAGATAAATCCCCTATCAAACTTTCTATCGCCTTATACCCCTACAACTAAAGACGAGGGGTTTATAGCAAATTTTGGTAAAGCTCCAAATATACAATACAAAATATTAAATGGTTATAATAAATAAGTTTAAGTTTTATATAATAAGAATACTTTAAATAAAGGAATTTAAGTGTTAGAATATGAAGAAGCAAAACAAATATTCCTAGCAAACGAATTTGATGAAGGACAACACTTTAATTCACTTGCCTTTGAGCATAGTAAAAGCGAATTATTATTAGCTTTAGAAAAAAAAGAAAACCCTATGATCTTTTTATTAGGTGATCCAGGATGTGGTAAAAGCTACCTTCTTAAATACATACAAGAAACCAAAAATGATATAAAAATAGCAAAATACTTCACATATCCATTTTTTGGTGAAAAAGAATTTTTGGAAATTTTACTCTCTCTTGTCGGACCAAATGTTAAAAGAGATGAATACAATATAGAAAAAATACTCTATCACATAAAACAAGAGTTTGGAGAATTAGAATATGTCATCATTGTGGATGAAGCTCAACACTTAACAGAAGAGTTAGTAGAACTTATGAGAATATTATCTGATCAAAAAATCTTTCAATTTGTTCTTGCAATGCATAAAAAAGAGGGTGAATTTGTGCTAAATAAACCTCACTACAAAACAAGAAATCCAAAAAAAATAGTAGTAGAATATCTCAATAATGATGAAGTATTAAGATACATACAAGAAACTTTATTAAATTACAATCTGTCAAAAGTTGCATCGGAGTTTAAAAGCAGTTATGTAAAACTCATAAGAAATTATACTAAAAAAAATTTCAGAGCTATTAAAAGAATTTTAGCAACAACCTTTTCTATTATAGAAGAAGCACAAAAAAGAGGACTATCTAAATATGCAAAAGTTAATCAACACACCATAACAATGGCCGCAATAGATACAGGGATAATAAATGTTAAATAATAGATTAGAGGATTTAATATATCAATATAAATCATATAGATTAAAAAATTTTATAAAAAAAATAACTGCCTTATTAACGATATCTACACTTATGATTTCTTTAT
>CAZUPK010000009.1:0-18890 GCA_964622255.1 uncultured Campylobacterales bacterium | reverse complement strand
GATAAAGATACAAAGATAGTGTTTGCACATAAATTTATGGCAAAAAATAAGACCAATGAAATAAGTGCGTTAAAACAGGCTCTTGAGGAAGATGACATTTTTAGTGATGAAGGACAGATATTTTCATTTGATGCAATTCAAGAGGTTGAAGTATTTTATAGCAAATCTACGGATATTGCAATGTATTATAATAGATTTAACAATATCCAATCTCTAATCAGAGTCAAAAAAACATTAACTGATCCAAAAACAAAAAAGCAAACATTTTATACCGAATATCTAATGGCTAACTTTAAGACAACTGCTAAAGATTTTTACGAGAAGATAATCTCTATCACTTGGATGTGTTAATGAAAGAAGATGAACATATTGCCTATAAAGAGCCTTTTTCTATAGCGATACTTGAGAGCTTTGCACTAAATCTATTTCATTTGGTATAAAACAACTTTATGCTTATAAGTAGAGTGAACAAAACTTAACATTATCATCAAAATTCTAAAACTTATGGTTACTAGATATATCCTTTAACCTCTCTAACATCTGAGTAACAGTTATATCAACTCCCAAGAGATTACAATAAACTACATAGTTTGCTAAAACCTTTTTTGCATAGTGCATTGGTTGTTCAGGCTTTATCATCTCTAAACTATAAAAAGGCTCATATTCTCCTTGTTTAAAAAAGTCTTTTTGAAGTATGTTTCTTTTAGTATAACCTATTCCACCATTGTAAGCATAAGCTATCAAAAGAGGATGAAAAAGGTGCCTTTCAAGATAGTCTAAGTGATCGTTTGCAAAAAGATATGCCATCTTTGGATCAAACATATCATCATAACTAAAGTTTTTTATCCCTAACTTCTTTGCAGTATGCTTAGCCAAAAACGGCATAAACTGCATCATCCCTAAAGCAAAAGATGGAGAAACAGCAGTTGGGATAAATCGACTTTCTTGCTTAGCTATGGCAAGTATCAAAGCTTGTCTCTTTTTTGGAAGAAATTTTATATAGCTATAATATGGAAATAAAAAATAGTTTTCCTTACCATAATCCCTAAGCAAATAAGCTAAATGTGGAAATGTCTCTTTTGAAGCAAAGTGATTTTTTAGCCATCTTATTTTTTGCCTGTTTGAGTGAAGATTTTTTAAATATCTATATGCATCTTTTCTTATTTTGACCCAAGCAAATGGATTTTTATAATCAAACGGAGGAACAATTTTTGTTATCTTAAACTCCGTTACTATGTTTGAAAAGCTTTTATTTAGGTTTTCATAGGCATATAAAGAGTAGATATTCAACTCTTTACTTTTTCCAAGTTCTTTTAGATATTTTTTATCTTTTGTAACTAGGTAAAGCCAAAAAGTAGCACGATTTTTTTTAAAATCACTCACTGCATTTTTCTTTGCAAGTTTTAGGTAGTAAATGGCTAGAGGTTTGTTGTTTAGATTTGCCAAAGCCATATAAAAAGAGCTTTCAGCTTTTGTTTTATTTGATTTTACATCCAGTATGGATGCTTTTAGTCTATCTGCTTTTGATTTTAAGATAAGCTTTGTAAATCTGTTAAAACCGTTATAGTTTGCTAACTTTTTTACATACTCTTTTCTTAGCGGTTTATTTAGATACCTTCCTATATGCCAAGATGATAAAGAGTTAAAAATCTCCAAAAATTTATTTGGTGGCAGATTTGAGAGTTTGTCCAAATCATAAGCCTCTTTTGGTTTTTCTTGTAAGACTTTTGGAGTTTTTATAAGTCCATACCTTTTAAACTCTCTTTTTAATTTTCCATTTAAGTGCTTTACCTGTTTAAAAAGCTCTTTAGCCTCATAAATAGAGTTATGTTTTAGAAGATAAAGATAGATATAAAAATCTTTTTCTATACTTTTTGGTAGAGATGATAATTCACTAAAAGTTAAAGCTTGAGATATACTCAACCAAAAAAGTATCGTAAGAAAAACTCTCTTCACTGCTTTTAAAAAAGTCTTATAAGGATTCGTGATAAAAATTGAAGTATTAGTATCAATATTATGGGTGCAAAATCCATCCCATTAAAACTTGTCGGAAAAAACTCTCTCATCTTTCTATAAACTGGTTCGGTCAATCTTCTTAGGATTTGGACTATTGGATTTGCTGGATCTGGATTTACCCAAGTTATAAGTGCAGCTATGATAACAACCCAAATATATAAATTTATGATGCTTAAAAGTGTTCCTACAAGTGCCTCTAGTATTATCATCTTACTATCTCCTTGATATAATTTTTTACCATTCCTTAAAACTTACTCATCTTCAAGCACAATTACTCAAAGATAATGTTTAATTCCTGCTTCCACGATACTAGTTAAATCTGTCAATCTAGTTGGCAAATTCAAAGCTGTTATCTCCACAGGTGTTACTTTCCGATGAATTCTCCGACGAATTCTCGGTAGTTTATTATGTAGGTTAATAGAGGCTATATAACCTCTATCACCTTCTAATCTACATATTTCACATTTATAGATTCTATCTTTTAAAGATAAATCTTTTTTTATATTGCTGATTTTATTATAAAGTTTTGCAATTTTTAGAGAATATTTTTTGAAATTGTTAGATACTTTTGTTTTATCTTCATACACAAATAGAAAATCTTTTTTCTTAATAGAGTTAAATTCTTTTTTTTAACATCATTTCATCTACTTTTTGCCTCCTTTATAATACTCTTTCCATTTTGCTAAACCCTAACTAAAAATGGAGCTTCATTGTTTATCACTTTACTATCGTAAGAAAAACTCTCATATAAGCTTCACCAGAGTTTCCAAAAACTACAAAAAGTTACCATTTCCCCAAATATAGGATATAAACTAAGATAGTTTTAGTAAAATATATTTTATTTTAAGGATATATATGAAAATAAAAAAGTTATTAAATGATTTAAATGAACTTGTTATGTTTAAACACTCTATATTTTCGTTTCCTTTTATATTTATAGCTATGATAGTTTCAGCAAATGGTTTTTTCGGATGGAAACTTTTGTTTTTAGGAATACTAGCAACTATTAGTGCAAGAAACTTCGCTATGGGATTTAACAGATATATTGATATAGATGTCGATAAAGAAAATCCAAGAACTAAAAACCGTCCTAGTGTAGATGGAAGACTATCAAAAAAGAGTATCTTAGCCTTTACACTAATCAATGCTTTAGTTTTTGTCATAGTTGCAGGATTTATAAACTCTATGGCTTTTTGGTTAAGTTTTCCTATACTCTTTATACTTGGAGGATATTCACTATTTAAAAGATTTTCTTCCACTGCTCATCTTATCTTAGGACTATCTTTGGGACTTGCCCCTATAGCTGGAGTTATCGCGGTTGAAGCGAAAATAACTATGTGGTCGGTTTTACTATCTATAGGAGTTATGTTTTGGGTAGCCGGTTTTGATCTTTTATACTCTTTACAAGACATAGAGTATGACAGGGAAAAAAAACTTTACTCCATCCCATCTATCTATGGTGCAAAAGCTACATTATTCATATCAAAGATTTTCCATACATTGACCATACTTTTTTGGTTATTATTTGTAGTAGAGGCCAACTTAGGATTTTTTGTATATCTTGCAGTTTTACTAAGTGCCATAATACTATATAATGAACATAAAATAGTAAATAAAGATTTTACCAAAATAGATAAAGCTTTTTTTACTTTAAATGGCTATCTGGGCATTATGTTTTTTACATTAATTGTCTTGGATAAGGTATTTTAATGGATATAAGATTTGTCCCTGCATCGTTGGATATGACTTATGAAAAAGTAGTAAGCTCAAACAGAGCTATTTTTGAAAGTGAATATAAAAAACTAAGTGAATATATAAATGATGATATAAAAGAGTGGATAAAAAAGTTAAAAACAAGAGGACAACTTGAGGATACTGACAAAATACTCTTAACACTGCTGATAGAACTTCACAAAAAAGTAGATAACCTAGAAGCTCTTTTAAAACAAGAAGATGACAACTCACTAAAACTTCAACACCACTCTACAATAATAGGTATAAACTTCGATTATATACAAACAAACAGTTATAACTTCTTAGAAAATGTGCTATATTATGCAAAAATATCCCTTCCCATTTTTCCAAAGAGGGATATTCCTATCTATATATACGGCATAGAACAAAATATAGCTAAAATTCATCTTATAAGTCAAAAAAATCTTGAAGATTGGAATGCACTAGTTATGGCAAAAGAAAGAGAATATATAAGAGAACTAAAAGGAGTCAAAAAATGATATTAAGTTATATAACACTTATAGTAATAGTGGTAGTTCTAAGTTTGATAATAGTTTTCTTATACATAAAAGATAAGCAATTGGTTCAAGATTTAAATATAATACAAGAGGCAATAATAGAACTTAGAAATAATCAAATGACAATTCAAAGTGATGATAAACCAACTAATAGCTATGAAGAGTTAGATTCAAAGATTTATGAACTTGGAGACTCTCTTATAAAAATAGTTAGAAGTATAAAAAACTTAGATGCTGAACAAAAAGAGTTAAAAGATAAAGTTCAAAAAATACAAGAGCAACTAAAACTCTCTATGCTATCTTCATCATCAAATTCAAATGAAACTGAAATCATCTCTTTATATAAAAAAGGGAAAAGTATAGAGGAGATTGCAAAAGAAAAGAGAGTTCCTCACGGTGAAGTAGAACTTATCATAAAGTTAGCACACTTAAATGCTAACTAATATACACCCATCTTGGAAAGAAATAGTATCATCTTCTCTTTTATCTCTCGATAAAAAGTATCTAAATTTTTTAGAAAAAGATAAAAATTACTTTCCCAATAAAAACAACTTTTTAAATGCCTTTAAAACTCTATCACTTGATAAAACAAAATATATATTATTTGGACAAGATCCCTATCCTAGAAAGGAAAGTGCTGGAGGTTATGCTTTTATAGATATGAAGGTAACAACTCTATTTGCCCCAAACGGTGGCTTTTCAAAAGAGGTAAACAAAGCTACAAGCCTTAGAAATATGATGAAAATGTTTCTTTTTTGTGATGGAAAATTGAAGGATGATTTTAGTAAAGATGCTATAAAAAAGATAGATACTAAAAACTATATAAATTATATAGAAGAGCTAAAACAAAATTTTGAAAAAAATGGAGTTTTACTTTTAAATACTGCACTTATTTTTACCTCAAAAGAGGATACAAAGTATCACACAAATATGTGGAAACCTTTTATAAAAACTCTTTTACAAAAGATAACTAATCACGATATAAAACTCATCCTTTTTGGAAATATCTCTAAGAAAATAGCTAAGTTTGAAAGTGCAAAAAGATTTGAGAATATAAAACTACCTCATCCTTACAATATAAGTTTTATAACCGATAAAAAAGTTCATAAACTATTTTGCAAAATGAATCTTTTAGTAAAAAGCTAGATAATCTCTTCAACCACTGATATTCTTATAGATAGCTATCACATCATTAAGCTTTAACTACAACTCCATCTCTTATAACCCAAACCCTATCACAAAGACTTTCTATCTCTTTTTTACTATGAGAAACTAAGATAGTTGTAGTTCCAAACTCTTTGTGTAAAGATAATATCTCCTTTTGTAAACTTTCCCTTAGCTCTTCATCTACAGCTGAAAGTGGTTCATCTAAAAGTAGGAGTTTTGGTCTATTCATCAAAGCTCTTGCAAGGGCTACTCTTTGTTTTTGTCCACCACTTAAAGTGTGAGGATATCGGTCTTTTAAAGGGTAAAGTTCAGTTATCTCCAAAAGATGTTTTGCTAAGTTTTTATCATCCTTTACATAAAGAAGATTTTGTAAAACCGTCATATTTGAAAAAAGTGCATAGTCTTGAAAAACAAAACCTATACCTCTTTTTTGAGGAGATAAAAAAAACTTTCCATCCTGCCAAATTTTACCAAAAACTTCTATCTTCCCAAAAGAGCTTTCAAGTCCTGCTATCACTCTTAAAAGTGTGCTTTTGCCACTTCCACTTCTACCACTAACAGCTATAAACTCACCCCTTTTTATCTTAAAATCAGCTTTTAACTCTATCTCTCCATCACTTGTAAAAAGATTTTTTTTAATATCTATCTTTATCATATATATCTTCCAAATCTTCTTTTTTGCTTTTGGTTGAAAAGATATATGCTAATCAAAACTAAAAAACTGATAGCTATCATAATAGCACTATATATATGAGCCATTTTATAGTCCATAGTCTCCACCATCTCATATATGGCAACCGATGCTACCTTCGTCTCCCCCTCTATACTTCCTCCTACCATCAAAACAACCCCAAACTCTCCAATAGTATGAGCAAATGTTATGATGAGTGCTGTTAAAAGTGCAGGTTTAATATTTGGCAAAGCTACCTTTAAAAGTGTTTCAAACTTCCCTTTTCCAGCTACATAACTAGCTTCTATCATATTTTTGTTGAGTGATTCAAAACCACTTTGTAAAGGTTGAACCATAAAAGGAAAAGAGTAAAAACAACTAGCAACAACCAAACCAAAAAATGTAAATACCAAACTCTCTCCAAATATACTCCTACCAGAAAATGCCCAAAGTAGATAAAAACCTAAAACAGAGGGAGGTAAAACTATGGGAAGAGCGGTGATAGTTTCTAAAAAAGGCTTTAGCTTTGATTTTGTTTGAGATAACCACCAACTAAACGGAAGAGCTATGATAAAAAGTATCAAAGTAGTCCAAAATGCCAACTTAAACGAAAGCAAAAATGGTATAAAATATATCTCACTCAACTATATATCCATACTTTTTAAATATTTCTTTTGCTTTAGAACTAAGTATAAAGTCATAAAAAGCTTTTGCACTTTTGTTATTTTTTATCATTATTATACCCTGTTTTATAGGTGTATAAAGTTTACTATCTATCTCCACCCAGTTTCTCTTGTGCTTAAGATAAGATAGTTTCGGATTATAAAGTGCTGACTTTGCTATGATACCAACATCAGTAGCCTTTATAGCAAATGCAACTGCTTGAGCTATCGTCTGACCATAAACAAGTTTTTGTTTTACTTTCTCTAAAAGATTTGCATTTTTTAGTGCTTCAATAGCAGCTTTTCCATAAGGGGCTACTTTAGGATTTGCCACTGCTATCTTTTTTATATCTTTTGTTTTTAAAAACTCCATCCCACTTGACAAATCTCTCTCTTTTACACTTAAAAGTGCTAAAGAACCCTTTGCATAAACAACAGGTTTTGTTAAAGCTTTTTTATCACGGTAAAGAGAATTTGGATACTTCATATTTGCCGAAATAAATATATCAAACGGTGCACCATTTTTTATCTGTGCGGTCAGCTTTCCACTACTTCCTAAAATCACTCTTACTTTTGTATTATGGTTGGATTTGTAAAACTCTTGCAACAGTTCATCTATGGCATAACTGACATTTGCGGCAAGTGCTACCTTTATATCTGATGCATATAGCGATAAAGTTATAAAAAATAAAACTAAACACCTCATAGCGTCATTTTAGCACAAATGTCTTATGCCTAAGCTTTATTGTTATTTATTTATCTTCTATAAGTTTTAAATTCTCACTACAAAGTTTTTGCCATAACTCATTTTTAGTATCAGTCTTGCATTTGATAAAAAATTCTTTTGCCTGTTTTATATTTTTCTTTTTAATATTTAACTCACCTGCTAAATATAATAATCTAGCTTTATAACTATCGTCAATACTCTTATTTAGATATGCATCAGTAAAAACTTCCAATGCTTCTTTATATTTATGAAGATTGGATAGTGATTTTATAAGATATATATCAACTAAAGGTGAATATGTTTTTATCTTCAGTTTTTTTTGTAATTTTAACATCTTCTTACCATACAAAACAACCATCAAATCCTCTCTTCTAGCTTTGTAAAATTTTACCAATTTAAAATATATATCAAGTAACTTAGGATGACTTTCATCTTTATCCTCAATAAATTTTACTATTTCCAATGCTTTATTTATATATTTTAAATCCATATTTGCAAAAAATAGTTCATAGTAAACCTCAGTATCTATATCTTTGTCATTAGACAACTTTATCAAATCTTCATATAATTTTATTGCAAGATTATAATTTTTTATTTTATATGCAGATTTTATAGCTAAATAATACCAATTCTTACCATTGTCAATTTCTTTGCTTTTTATAAATTTAGTAGAAAGTTCTAAGCATTTTTTATATCTGGCACTTCTATAATAACAATCACCAAGCTTATAAAGTTTTTTCCCATCTAAGCGAACTTTGTATTTATCAACTATTTCTATACTTTCTAAACAATTACCACTATCTAAATATCTATATAACAATTTTTCAGCAGATAACTTAATATATGAAGTTTCATTTATATCATTTAACTCTTTTAACATATTTAATACTTCATCATACTTTTGCTCTTGTATAAGAAGTTTAGCTTTTTGTATTAATGCCTCTTTATAAATAGGCTCATTTGAATACTTTTTTAAAATATTATCTATATCTTTTATTTTTTTACTACTGTTTTTATCCTTAATATGTATGAGAACTTTATCCATTCTCTCCTTTATAAACTCGTTATATCTTCCATCTGGATATTTTTTTATATACTTTTTATATGTTTCATATGCCAAATCATTTAAATTGGCTTTTTCTTGCCAAAAACCTAAATCTTTAAGCAACTCTTCATTGGAATTATTTTTATTTAAAACAAAAGCAATTTTCATCGCATCATTATAATCTTTTAATTTTGCAAAGACTTTTGCAAAGTCATAAAACTTTTTTTTATTTTCTAATATATAATCTTCATATCTTAAAATCTTACTAAGATAAATTTTAGCATTATTAACACTGCTATTTTTTAAATAATTGTTAATCAATAACATTGCACTTTCCAATGCATTTTTTACATTTTTAGTGCTATAAAGAAGATTTTTTAAAATATTGTTTGCAAGTTCTTTACCTTCTTTACTTTTAAATAAAAGTTCTGCTTTAATCAAAAGTGCTTTTTCTGAAAATTTATCTTTAGGAAAACTTTCAACTACTTTATTTATCAAAGTAATTGCTTCATTTTTTTTACCACTATTTGCCAAACTTTTTATTTTATAGAAAAAAACCTCTGCCAAATCCTTATGAGATGGAAATCTATCTATAAAAAGATCACAACTACCTCTTAAATCAAAATAATTATATTCTGTTTCATTTTTATTCTCCAAAATCTTATCTAAAGCTCGTATCTTAAATAGCAAAATTTCACTACTATAAATATTATTAAGAAACTCTTGATCAGCTTTTTTTATAACTGATTTATAGTCTTTTTTACTAAATAACTTATTTATAAAATCTAGCTTATTGGCATCTTTTAAACTTGCCACAGGAGTTAAGTTGTCATTTAAAACATCTATAAAAAACTCTTCTTTATATTTAAAATCTATCTTAAAATTTAATCCTTCGTAAACTGTTTTTTTTAAAAAAGATGGAAGCTTCTTATAAAAAACAATATCTACCCTATTGTAGTTATAACTTGTATTAAATTTCGTTTTATCAAAAAAATCATCCTCATAATAAAATATTTTATATCCATATTTAGGTTTAATCAATATCCTATTATTATCAATATTAAGAGAAAAAAATTTAAAATTTTTACTACAATTTTGTTCGATTTTACTGTTTAAATCACATATTATCCTGTTTTCAAGTTGATAATCCCTATCAACACTACAAACTATCCTTTTGTCAGATTTGATAGATAAATGATATACATCACCTGCATTTTCTTTAAATTTTATAATATCCAACGATGAAGCATTTAACACAGAGTAAATAATTACTGAAGTTAAATATATTAAATTTTTCATCACTAATTCGGCAAGGAAACCTCGTTCTCTAAAATGGGGAGGAGTTGCCTTCTCCTTCCTTAATTTTACCTGACATTATACCATAATCCATATGTAAAAAGTTTTTTAGGGAAAATTTTCCCTAAAAACCACTCATTTTTACATAGTGAGTTATTGTCTGTAAAAGAGAGCTTGTTATAAAAGTTGCTAAAACTGTCGCAAATGCTGCAAAACCTAAAATAACTTTTAACGAAAGCGATGAGTTTTTCACATAGACAGTGCCATCATTGGTAACAGGATCTTTTAAAAACATATAAACTACAAGTTTTAAATAGTAGTAAACTGATATTGCACTATTTAATGCCATTATAAGAGCTAAACCTACAAAACCAGCATTTACTGCTGAACTCATAAGATACATTTTACCCCAAAATAGACTAAATGGGGGAACACCGGCTAAAGAAAGCATAAAGATAGCCATTATAACCGCACTTATAGGCATCACTTGTATCATTCCTGAAAATTTAACATAAGGATGATCATACCTCATATCTCCCCATCCTTTTTTTGCTTTATGTCTTGAAACCCATAGCATTGTAAAAGCTCCGAGATTTGTAAATGTAAATAAAACCCAATAGTAAAATAAAGCACTATTTGATTGAGTGGTTCCTATAAGTATAGCACTCATAGCAAATCCTGCATGACTTATAGAGCTATAAGCTAACATTCTTTTTACACTATCTTGAACGAGTGCCATAATATTTGTTAAAGTCATAGTCACTACTGCTACTATATATAAAACTACTTGAACCCACTCTACCCCAGAGTGAATCAAAAACTCAAATATTCTCATAGCAACAACAAAACCTGCTATCTTTGGAACGATAGACATATATCCTGCCATAGCCGCACTTGATCCTTCATAAACATCTGGAGTCCAAGTATGAAAAGGAACCATAGATAGTTTAAATCCTAAAGCACCTATCATAAAAACTACTGCCGTAAAAACTATAATCATACCTTGAAAATCTTTTGCAGTTATAATCTCTACCATTTTATGTATCTCTACACTTCCAGTTGCATAATAAAAAAGCAATGATGCAAAAGCATAAAAACCTGCAGCTAAAGCCCCCATAGTAAAGTATTTTATAGATGCTTCAAAACTTCTGCTTCTATTATGCATAGCTATCATAGTGTAGAGTGAAAGTGATGAAGTTTCAAGCCCTATAAATATCATAATAAGATTATCACTTGAAACCATAAACTCAAATCCACCTATCATAAACAAAAAGAGTGCAAAAAACTCAGGATAAGCAAACTCGTGAAATCTTTTTGAAGTCAAAGCCAAAGGTATAAACAAAGCTGATGCTATTAAAACTATAGCTTCTCCTAGCTTTGCTATACCATCTATAAGCATAACATCAAAAAAACCTCTGTTATCTCCACCATATCCAAAAACTGCACCTAAACTTAAAAGTATAAAAAGTTCACTAATAACAACATAAAAACTTTTATTTTGTTTAGAATCAATCAAATCTATAATCAATATAACCAAACCACCTACGATAACTATTATCATAGGTAACAAAGATACAAAATTTAGCGATGCAAAATCAATATTTAATGGCTGTATCATTTTTTAGCCTCCCCAATCTCATTTACTTTTAAAAGAAACTCTTTTGTTCCGCTCTTAACAGACTTTTTATACATACCCACTATCATATTTTTTACACTACTATCTATCGGATTTAAGATAGGTTTAGGATAAACACCAAGCAATACAACAAGTATAACTAAAGGCACCAATGCCATCAACTCTTTTTGATTTAAATCCTTTAGATTTTTATTTACTTTATCTGTAAGCGGACCAAAAAATGAACTTTTAAATAGTCTTAACATATAAGTCGCACCTAAAATAATACCTGTCCCAGCAAATGCTGTCATAATCGGAGATACTTTATAAAAACCTATCAATGATAAAAACTCTCCAACAAAACCGATAGTCAAAGGAAGTCCAACCGATGCCATAAGCACCACACCAAATACAGTTGCATAGTGAGGCATAACTTGAGCTAAACCACCAAATTCACTTATAAGTTTAGTATGTCTTCTATCATAAATAACTCCAACTAACATAAACAAAGCCCCACTTACAATACCGTGGCTTAACATCAAAAATAAGCTTCCACTTATACCCTCACTATTCATAGCAAAAGTTCCCAAAACTATAACCCCCATATGAGATATAGAACTGTATGCTATAACCTGTTTCATATCTTTTTGTGCATAAGCTATCATCGCGGTATATATAATCATAACTATAGATAAAAAAGCTATCGGAGTTATAAAATAAACTGAAGCATCAGGAAATATCGGAAGTGAAAATCTTATAAAACCATAAGTTCCCATTTTTAGTAAAACTGCAGCTAATATAACCGAACCAATAGTTGGTGCTTGTCCGTGAGCATACGGAAGCCAAGTATGAAATGGAAACATAGGAACTTTGATAGCAAATCCTAAAAAAAATGCACAAAAAAGCCAAAGTTGAGTATCAAAAGGTATCTTCATACTCTGCCATGCAGGTATAGAAAAACACCAAACACGATGTATATCATAATAAAGATGGGCCATATATAAAATACCAACCAACATTATCAAAGAACCAGCAAATGTATATAAGAAAAACTTAATCGCTGCATAAACTCTTAAGTTTGAACCCCAATAACCTATGATATAAAGCATAGGCACAAGCGATAGTTCCCAAAAAATATAAAAAAGTATAACATCAAGTGAAGAAAAAACTCCAACCATTGTCATCTCTAAAATAAGAAGTGATATAAGTAAGTTTTTCAAATCCTTAGTGATGCTAAGTCCTATAACTGAAATCATAGTCATAAATGTGCTAAGTATTATCAAAAACAAACTTATACCATCAACTCCTACAAAATAGTTAATACCAAACTGCTCAATAATAGGAACTTGCTGAACAAACTGATAACCAGCACTATTTGCATCAAATCCTATCCAAAGTCCAAGGGAGAGAACAAACTCTATAGTCGTAACAGCTATCGCATATGACCTAATCCCCTCTTTTTCAATCATAAATCCCAAAATAGCCGAAACCGCCGGAAAAAATATCAAAAGTGTTAATATTGAATCCATCCTCTCTCCTTATCCCAACTGACTTATTACTACTATTAAAAGTAAGATTACTAAACCAAAAACCATCCATCTTAAATTATTGGAAAGGTTACCACTTTGCATAGCTCTTGATTTATCACCTGTTTCATAGATAAAACTAGCTATAAAATCAACTGTGGCATCTACTATCTTCATATCAATCTCTTGCCAAGCAAAATTTGAAAGTTCTGCATAAGGCTTAGTTACATACTTTTCATATAGATTTGGTATGTAGTATTGATTTATCAAAAGTGAATGTATCTTTGTCCCCTCAAATAAATCTTTCAAGTTATTATTACTATATTTTTTAACTGCAAAGACTATACCACCTATTGCTATACCAAGAGTTACTATAAGTAAAAAGATAAAAGTTCCGCTTCCAACATCTAGTTCACATTTTGGTAAAAGCTTAGTTACATAGTGAACAAAACCATGTTCAAATAAACCTGATATAACTGCTAAGATAGCAAGTGGTGCCATAGCAATAAGAGCATAATTTTTAGCTTCGTGTGGATGAACCCCTATCTCTTTATATCTAGGCTCTCCCTTAAATACAAGCATAAAGAGTCTAAAACTATAAAATGCTGTCATACCTGCACCAAGCCACAACATAAACCAAAGCACATAGTGGTGCGAACTAAATGCAGTTTCTAAAATCTTATCTTTGCTAAAAAAACCTGCAAACGGCCAAATACCTGCAAGTGCCAAAGAAGCTACAGTCATAATTATCATAGTCCATTTCATCTGTTTATCTAAAGCACCCATTTTTTTAATATTTAACTCGTTGTCCATAGCATGCATAACATTACCGGCACCTAAGAAAAGAACTGATTTAAAAAATGCATGTGTCATTAAGTGAAAAAGTGCTATCCAATAAGCTCCAAGTCCACCTGCAACAAACATATATCCAAGCTGACTCAAGGTAGAGTAAGCGATTATTTTTTTAAGATCATTGTTCACTAAAGCCATAGATGCTGCAAAAACTGCAACAAAAGCACCAACCATAGCTATGATAAATCCTATTTCCGGAATAGTTTGATAGATAGGAAAACTTCTAACAACAAGATAAACACCGGCTGTAACCATCGTAGCAGCATGTATTAGTGCAGAAACTGGAGTTGGTCCCTCCATAGCATCTGCAAGCCATGTATGAAATGGAAATTGAGCCGATTTACCCATAGCACCAATAAATAAAAATATACCTATCAAAACAACTATATTACGAGGTAATCTATCGATATTTGCAAAAACTATGTCATACTCTAAACTTCCGATATTCCAATAAATCAAAAAGATACCAATAAGCATACCAAGATCGGCGATTCTGTTCATAATAAATGCTTCATTTGCAGCCCAGCTAGGACTGATAGAAGGATAAACTTCTCTTGGTTGATCCGCTTTGTGATACCAAAAACCAATAAGTAGCCAAGAACAAACACCAACACCTTCCCAACCTATAAAAAGTCCTAAAAAGTTATCACTCATAACAAGAATCATCATAGAAAAAACAAATGCAGAAAGATATGAAAAAAATCTGTTAAAACTCTTATCATGCTCCATATAGTAGTTTGAGTAAACATGAACTAAAGCTGAAACTGTTGTTACCGTTACCATCATAACAATAGATGCCTGATCAGCTACAAATCCAAAATCAAGATGAAAGTTACCTGCACTTATCCACTCAAATAACTTTACTTTTAAAACTTCATCACTATGAAGTCCAAAAAGAAGTTTTATAGATGCAAACCAAGATAAACCAAGAAGAACTGAAGTTACTATACCTACAAACTGTTTTTTTGGAAAAGTTGCAAAAAGTGCTCCAAAAAGCGAACCCACAAGAGGTGCAAAAAGTGCTATATATAAATATTTTTCCATAGTTTATCCTTTCATCTCTCGAAGTGAATCTAAATCAATAGTTCCATTTCTTTTATACCATAGCACCAAAAGTCCAAGTCCAACTGCAACTTCACTCGCAGCAATTGCTATGATAAAAAATGAAAACATTTGTCCGGTTAGATCACCATAATATTTTGACACTGCTGTAAAGCCGATATTTATAGCATTTAACAAAATCTCTGTAGAAAAGAAAAGTAACAGAAGATTTTTTCTTCTAACAACACCTATAAGTCCTATAACAAATAAAATCGTTGCCAATACTAAATAATGAGTCAATCCTATAGTCATTTGTTATCCTTCATATCAAACTCTTCAGCATCAATTTTTTCATCCATCTCTTTCAATGTGATACTATCATCCATCTTTTTACCAACAAGTATGATACCAGCTATCATTGCAACAAGTAACATAACAGCTGCCAACTCAAACTGTGCTAAATATTTTGTAAATAAAACTATACCAACAGCTTGAGGATTGTTTACACCTTCTAAGATAGAGATATTTAGCGGAGCATCTAAAGCTAGATGATTTCCAATAAAAGGTGCTGTGATGATGCAAATTAGTAAAACACCTGCTGAAATCCATAAAACATTTGCTATTTTTTTATCATTTATTTTCTCCTTAACATCTTTGGTAGTATCAAAGAACATCATACCAAAAGCATATAGTGCCATAACCGCACCTGTATAAACTATGATTTGAACTACACCTAAAAAGTCTGCATCAAGTAAGAAAAAAAATCCTGATATAAGTATCATTCCACCAGCCAATGCACTCATCGAATAAAGTGCATTTTTACTAAACACTACGATAAGAAATAAAACTATCGTAAGAGTCGAAAATAAATAAAATGCTATTGCTTCCATATCTCTCCTTTAATATGCCAAAGGCGTATTTTTGATATTGTCATCGGCATTTGGAGTTACCGAACCAAATCCCGGATACTCTGTTTGCTTACCAGCTTTAAAGGTATCCATAGGAGTAACTAGTTCACTTATAGTTGCAAAGTGAGCTCTTTGTTCACTTACATTTTCATAGTCTTGACTATGTGTTATAGCAAGTTCGGGACAAACCTCAGCACAAAAACCACAATAGATACATCTTCCAAGATTTATCGTATATCTCTCGACTACTTTTCTTCCATTTTCACCAACACCAGTTGTTATACTGATACAGTTTGCTACACATATCTTTTCACAAAGTCCACAACCTATACATCTTTGATTTCCACTATCCATAAGTCTTTTTATCTGATGTAAAGCTCTATATCTTGGACTAATAGGTAGCTTTTCCAAAGGATACTTAACTGTATGTATGTTAAATCTCAACATTTCGCGAAATACAACCCAAAGCCCTACAAAAAGCTCTCCATTTAAAGTTCTTTTAACAACTTGTAAAAACTTTTCACTCCAACTTTGAGGATTAGTGCTACCCTCAACATACATATAATCAACAGATATATCTCTATTTTTATATTTTGTAAAATCTATCATCTGTCTCTCCTAAATAAGCACCAAGCCAGTTATAAGTATATTTACAACTGCCAAAGGCATCAATACTTTCCAACATAACCACATCAACTGATCAGGTCTAATATGAGGCCAAGCTGCTCTTACCCATAAAAATAAAAAGATTAAAGCCGATACTTTTATGATTATTGCTAAACCACCAGGCATCAAAAGCATATCATTGTAACCACCTAAAAATACCAAAGATGCTACAAAAGCAACTGTGAACATATTTGCATATTCACCTATTGCAAAAAGTCCCCATCTTATACCACTATACTCCGTTGCATAACCTGTAACTATCTCTGCTTCGTGTTCAAGTAAATCAAAAGGAGTTCTATTAGTTTCTGCATATCCGGCTATAAGATATAAGATAAAAGCTATCGGTTGAGTAAATACTATCCAACTATGCTCTCCTTGATAGTTATTTATATCTATCAAAGACAAACTTCCAACCATCATAAGTGGAGCTATCAAAGAAAGTCCTGTTACAACTTCAAAAGATAGCATTTGAACAACAGTTCTTGCCGCACCTAAGATAGACCATTTATTATTTGAAGCCATACCTGCAAAAAGTGGAGCATACATACCAACTGCCATAACTCCTAAAACAAATAAAATACCGACATTTACATCTGAAACTATTATTCCGGGTAAAAATGGAACTGCACTCATAGCTATAAAAGCAGTTGCAGCCGCAATAACAGGTGCTATCACAAATATAGGTCTTATGGCATTTTGAGGGATAATATCCTCTTTTGTAAAAAGTTTTATACCATCTGCTAGAACTTGCAAAAGCCCATAAGGTCCAACATAACTTGGTCCGAGCCTTCTTTGCATAAAAGCTAAAACTTTTCTTTCAAAATAAGTAGTTATACCGGCAAGTGCAGAAAACACTGTGAGGATAACTATAACTTTAACCACCGTCCAAAAAATGTATAAATCCATCTTTGCACCCCTTTTATAACTGCTCTATTTTTATTTTGCTATATCTATAAACTTCTAAAAGTTTTTGCCCAGCAAAACCTAAGTCAAAAGTTGAAACCAAACCTATAGTTCCTTTTAAATTTTCATCCAATCTAAAAGTTTTCTCAACTCTTACACCATTTATCTCAAAACTTACTCTATCCCCATCTTTTATTTTAGCTGCTGTTGCAAAGTAATTTGATCCAACAAGATAGCTATCTTTTGGAAGTTTTTCACAAAGATTTGAGAAGATATTTTTTTGTCCATTTGGATTTACTGCATAAACAACTACACCATCATAACTATCTATCTCAGCTACCTCATCAAGTTTTAAACTCTCTTTTACTTTTAAGTTTTCTAACTCATAACCTCTTATCTCTTCTCCGGTATTTGTAAATACATTTGGAAGATGATCAAAGTTTTTAGCTTTAAATCCTTTTTCTATAGGTAGTTCTTCTGTATAATCAATAGTATATTTTTTATCCAATCCTAGTTCATTTGCTATATCATTTAAGCAAAAACCATCAAAAGGAAGCCCAACATAAGTTGGAACAACTTTTTTATTTAAGTTTGTAAATGTTCCCTCTTGTTGATTTAGTGCAGGAAGATTTACATCTCCTTCTCCCTCTATGGAGCTAAGAATAAAATCTCCTTTTTCATTGTATCCTATACTAAACTCTCCAGCTTCACTATCAAGTTCACAAATCTTAGCAACACCCAAAGAATTTACAAATGGAGGAATGATTATCACTTTAAAATCACTATATTTTTCTATCAAACCTAAGATTTTAGCTATATTGCTCGCTCTTTTATGGGCATAAAGATCACTACCTACTATAAAGGTTAGAGATTTTTTTCTATTTAACTCTTTTGAAAATCTCTCTATCTCCTCTTCTGCGACATTGCTTTCGGCACTTAAATATCCTTCATCTAAATCATCCAAATATTTTGAAACTGATTTTGGTAGTTTTTCATTTTTGCTTAATATCGCTTTTGCTATAAGAGCTATAACACCCTCTTCACTTCCAACTTCATACTTAATATGAGTTGAAACAATACCTTTTAAAGCACTATCTTCGATAGGGTGATAGTAGTAATATCTGGCTTTGTTTTTCTTAACAGCTTCATTTATCTTAAACTTTAGTCCCGGTAAATCATCTGCTATCTTAGTTCCTAAACTCACTACAAAGTCGCTTTTTCTTACATCTTGGCTAGTTCCACTATATAAGCTATTTCCTGTAACTGATGAAAAAGCATCTAAAAACTCTTTATATACTCTTGCCTCTTCATTTATAAGTTTATATCCAAACTTCTTTTTTAACTTTTGAAGTATCAAAGCCTCTTCATTTGTGATAAGTGAGTTAAATCTTATAGTATCGGCTTTTTTAAAGTTTTCTACACACTTTTGCATATCCTCTTTTGAGTTACTTCCTCTATTTTCAAAGTCGTAACCATATTTACAAACACCACTTATAGTATCAAACTCATACTCACTTCTCACACGATATATCTTATCCCCTTTT
>CAZUPK010000008.1:0-29398 GCA_964622255.1 uncultured Campylobacterales bacterium | reverse complement strand
ATAATATTTGATAACTTTCAGCTAACATTATACCTTAAAATTGTTTTGTGCGTAACATCAGATAATAATTAAAATTAGTTAAACCAGCTTCGGTTTTTTCAATATCTATTATATCTATATTGTAATTATTTTTTATTGTTTTATATATCATTGCTCTAATATTTCTTAAGTCTTTTAAATAGAGCTAAAGGTTTCTCTTGTTGCCATTTCTCAAAATTAAATCCTGTTGTTTTCAATAGTTTAAAATAACTTTCTATGTTCCATCTATAATAGTACCATTTAGCAATGGTTTGTGCATTAACTTTTTGTTTTATTTCACATTGCTTCTCATCCCAATATACTTTTGCATTATCTTTTACTCTTATTAAAAATAAAGAATTTTCTTTTTGTAGCTCTCGCATAAATAAAACACTATCTGCCTCTCTATCGATTATATGAATTGCTTTTTTATCTTTATTGGTATTTTTTACTTCTAAATCAATATGGCTACATCTTTTTGATAATTCTTGTAGATGTGTTAAAGTTATATCTAAATTTTTGCTGTATGAAAAGTATATCTCTTTACTTGTTTGTAAATTCATAGCTATTGGTGTTAAAGGATTAGCACTATTTGGATCAATTACTAAAGATGTGTGTAAATCGTATCCTATCTGTTTAGCATTACCTTTTCTATTTCTTACTATTAAATCTTCTTTTGAATTATGATTTTTAAAATCAAGCCAAGAACAGTTATAAGCTACAAGAACAAAATCACTTTCAATGTTTTGTATAATATTTTTTTCATCTTTTATATTCTCAAATAACTCATTCTCATCTACTTTGTCATTATTGTAAAATCTCCAAGATGATTGAATTAATGCCATATTTAAATTAGACTCTTTGCTAAGTGTTGTTGTTAATCCTTTTACAGCATTCTCTACTATTTTCACACTATTTTTTACCAAAATTTGTAATCTTTTTTTTAGTCTATTATCCATATCTTTCTCCCTTTTGAACTTAAATACAAAAGGCTCTCAAATCCAAACTCGTTGAAATTTGCTAGTTAGGAAACCTCTAGCTCTTTAGCTAAAGGTAGTTCCCTTGATATTGCATCCATTACCTTATCTAAGATATATTTTTCACCACTCCACTATCTTTTGTTTTTAATCTATCCTTCATATGAACATAGGAGTTCAGGGCTCCTATATATGCCTTTGCACTAGCAACCATAGTATCTATACTCACCCCGTGTCCTATAACAGCCGGTTTAGTATCATCAAAGACAACTTTTACAGTAACTTTTGCTAAAGCATCTTTACCTTTTGTTACAGAATTTACTTGATAATCCACCAAAAAGCCCTCTATACCACTTATCCTATCTATAGTTTTAAAAACTGCATCTATAACCCCTTTCCCAATCCCAGCTTCAGTCTTTAACCTACCATCAACCCTTATGCTTACAGCAGAGTTTGGAACTCCATTTATGCAGTCACTAAGTTGTAAGTTTTCCAAAACATATTTTTGAGGTATCTTTGAAGTCTCCTCTCCAACAATAGCTATTAAATCATCATCAAATATCTCTTTTTTCTTATCTGCTAAAAGCTTAAACCTTTTAAAAGCTTCATTTAACTCATCTTTACTTAACTCAAATCCCAATTTTTTAAGCCTATCTTTAAATGCAGCTCTTCCTGAAAGTTTTCCTAAAACTATAGTATTCGCATCGTCGATACCGACATCTGATGCTTTCATAATCTCATAAGTTTCACTATGTTTTAAAATACCATCTTGATGTATCCCACTTTCGTGGGCAAATGCATTTTTACCAACTATAGCTTTGTTTGGTTGAGGAATGATACCTGTTATATTTGCAACCAATCTACTCAATGGATAAAGCTCTTTTGTATTGATGTTGGTATCTATACCACCAAAATAATCTTTTCTAGTTTTAAGTATCATAACTATCTCTTCAACAGCCGCATTTCCAGCTCTCTCACCAAGTCCATTTATGGTGCATTCAACCTGCCTAGCACCATTTTCTATACTTGCAACAGAGTTTGCTACTGCAAGTCCTAAGTCATTGTGACAATGAACGGAGATGACAGCTCTGTTTTTTACAAAATCACTAAGCTCTTTTATCATAGCTCCCATTTCATAAGGAAGTCTATATCCTACAGTATCTGGGATATTTATAGTTGTAGCACCTGCTTCCATAACAGCATCAAGTATCTCTTTTAAAAAGCTCATCTCACTTCTTCCGGCATCTTCACAACTAAACTCAACATCATCTGTAAAAGTTCTTGCATATTTTACAGATTCTACCGCTCTTTTTATAACCTCATCAGGAGACATCTTTAATTTATACTTCATATGTATAGGACTTGTTGCTATAAAAGTGTGTATCCTTTGCAACTTTGCCTCTTTTATAGCCTCTCCTGCAACCTTTATATCGCTCTCTTTTGCCCTTGCAAGTGAGCAAACAACACTTTTGCTTACCTCTTTTGATATATTTGCTATAGCCTCAAAATCCCCCGGACTAGCAGCCGCAAAACCTGCTTCTATGACATCAACTCTTAACTTTTCTAATTGCAATGCTATTTGAAGTTTCTCCTCCATAGTCATAGAGGCACCAGGACTTTGTTCCCCATCCCTTAATGTCGTATCAAATATTTTCACTATATCTCTACCCATTTTTATGCCTTTGTATTGTCTAGTTTTGATTGTATGTTATTTTGGATTAAAATTTGTAAGTTTACAGGAGTTCTAAAAGGAGAGCAAGAGTAACTTTAAATCGCTTTGCTATGCCGTTTTTATGAAACATTTTTCTCTCCTACTGTTTTCTTGGAATTTTAACTTTTGTTTGCTTAAACTTCCAACCTTATTTTGAACTTTTCTACTTGTATCTTTGATAAAAAGCTTAAGCCCTCTTATCAAAGGCGACTACCATATAACTTTATTTATAAAGCCTATTTTGATACAAATAATTTAAAACCGTAATAAAAGCTAAAACATCTCTTTCTAACTCTTTATCACTCTTTGTTCTTTTTAGATGTTCATCTTGATATATATAGGTCGAAGTCGATTTATCGTCTTTTAAAACCGCTACTTTATCCTTTACCCTTAAAGCATAGTAGTTATTAAACTGCATCAAGGATAGTTCTTGCTTTTTATCGCCAAATATAGTATGTCCTATGATAGGATATACAAAATCCTTTCCTAAAAGATCAAGAACAGTTGCCAAGATATCCGGCTGAGTGGAAAGTTTATCATAAAAAATCGGCTTGACCCCTCCACCTAATATTAACCCCGGTATATGAAACATATTTACAGGAACCACATCATCTCCATAAACTCTAACATTGTGATCTGCAACTATAACAAAAATAGTATCCTTATAGTAACCACTTTTTTTAGCAAGTTCTATCAACTCTCCAATAGCATAATCGGCATATTTTACAGCATTTTCTACAGATTTTTCTCTAACACCCTTTATAAGCTCTATCTTCTCTTTTGGAAAATCAAATGGAGTATGATTTGATGTAGAAAACATAATAGAGGCAAATGGTTTTTTCTTTTCATAAAGCTCTTTAAAATATCTATTTGCATACTCTACCACCTCCCCATCACAAACTCCCCAATTTCCCTTAAAATTATACTTTGTTATAACACTATCATCTATAACTTTATCAAAACCATTTCCTAAAAACCAACCCCTCATATTGTCAAATCTACTCTCTCCGCCATAGATAAAACTTGTCTCATATCCTAAAGGTTTTAATAGTTTTGAAAAAGTAAAGTAATCTCTTTGCGACTTATTTCTTTTAACTATACCTTTTCCTGGTATAGAAAAATTTCCACTCACTACTCCAGCTATTCCTCTTATGCTTCTAGTTCCATTTGAGTAAAGATTGTCAAACCAAATCCCCTGTTCCTTTAATTTTAAAAGATTTGGAGTTATCCTTTTTGATACAAACTGATAGCCCAAACTTTCTTGTAAAAAGATAACTAAATTTTTTCTTTTTTGACTTTTAAAATGGGTTTTTTCAAACCTTGTTAAACTTCTTCCTTTGCTATCTATCTTAAGTCTATCTTTAACTCTTTTAAAAGCTTCATCTATGTCCATCTTTCCATACATCTTGGATATATCAGTTTCAAATCTCTTAGCACTATATATAGCATATCCTATGGAGTAAATACTATTTTTAGTTATCTCATTTAAGACTCTATTTGAACTTATCATAGCATCTGCATTATTTGCCGGACGATGTCCAAAACTTCCTCTTATACCTATAAAAAGTAGTAACATCAAAGGAAGAAAGAGTGCCACTCTTTTAAGGTAACCAACCTCCAAAACCTCCTTAAATCTAAAGCTATTAAACTTATAAAAAAGTCTTAAAACGACTCCTATCATAATAAAGCAGATAATCATCTCTAACCAATACTCTTTTAAAAGCATCCCAAAAACCTCTTTTGGATACTTTAGGTATTCTACAAAAAGGTAGTTAGGTCTTACATCATACTGAGCAAAAAAGGGATATGTAGCATTTTCTATATAAACTACAACTGCTATAACTATACCAAAGTAGATTTTTAAAAATCTTTCAATGAAAGTTGAAAAAAATTTTGGAGATAATGTTAAAAGCATAACAGGAACTATCATAAAAGATGATGCTACAATAGTATCCATCTTTAAACCAACCAAAAAAGACGAAAAGATATTTACATCAGTATCTTTTATTCTATCAAAATAGAACAAAAAAAGCCCCAACCTACCAATAAAAAACATAACTACAAGATAAAAATAATACTTCAGTATCTCTAAAAAGAGTTTTTTCAAAACAAAATCACCTTCCAAATTTTAACATAAAAAAACAACCAACCAAAATACAGCACACTACCCAAAACCTAAAAATCACACCACCACTCTAATCCACCAGACACAACTATTTGTCAAAATGTTATCAAAAAAGAGTGAGGAAAAATCCTACCTAACCTCTTTTTTTTCCATAATAACCGTAGTAAGCCCTAAAAGTTTCCATCCTTGAAAGCCATCTCTATAGTAGGCCATCTTTTGAGCGGGATAACCAGCTTTTAGTATGCTTTTGACAAATCTTGTTGCTTGATCACACCAAACACCATTATCAAAAACTATCAAAGTTTTAGCATTTGAAAAATCCCATCCATTTTTATTCCTTTTAGCACCAAGAGAGCTAAATATGGTATCAACAGTCTCTTTATCTGCCTCTTCAAGAAGTGTAAAAGGTATATTTATAGCCGACGGAATAGTCTCAACTTTATACCAACTTGGAAGTCTAGCATCTACTATAACACCTCTATCTTTGTTTACATAGTTTTTGATATAGTCCATCATCTCTACCTCACCTATGGTCTTAACTCCATTAGCAACCTTCATAGGATGTATGCAAAATGGCGGACACTCTCTTGAGGTTTTAGTATAATCATCACTTAAAATATGATAGGGATCTTGTATCCTTTTTACCTCCACTTTTTGCCCTAGATGACTTACTGTTATACTTGATATATTTTTAGTGATTTTAACCTTAGTATCATCTGCAAACCCAATAGAAACTAAAAGCAAACCACCAACCAATACAGAAATAGTCTTCATAATAATTCTCCACAACTTAAATCTGCTTTGAATTATACAATCATTATCTTAAGTGGATTTTAATAACCCTTTTTTTTATCAACCTCCACCAACAAAGTGCAAAAATTCTACCCTTTCATTCATCTTTATCACTCTTTTATCCCACTCCTCCTTTTTAACCACCTGCATATCTATAGCTACAGCCATAGTTTTATCTTTTATGCCAAATCTATCTAAAAGCTCTCCAACTGTTATACCCTCTTCTATCTCTTTAGTTTCTCCATTTATTACTACTTTCATCTTTTCCCCTAAATACTACACACTTAAATCTTTCACCCATAAAGCTAGGACTTATCAAAATTTTTACTCTATTTAACTCCGATTTATAAGTCTTTTCATCTGTATTTCTTGCCAACATCTCTAAAAGCTTATCTATACCAAACTCTACAAGTGCCGAAAGTTGAGTTTTATACCATACCAACTTTATGCCTTGTTTTGTAAACTCATCTATAAGATAGTTAAAGTTCACATCATAAGTTATATCACTATTTTTATAAAGCTCTGCTAAAGTTATATCTCTTGCTTTTTCCTTCTCATCTACAAAGTCAGTTAATGAAAAAAAAGGATATGTATGATGCTTATGATATATCCTAAGTGAAAAGTCCACCCTCTGCTTCCTATCGCCATAGTCAAAAGTTACAAATTCATATCTTTTAAAAGCATCTTGCATACTTCTTGCAAACTCTCCATAACCAAGCCCTATCTCTCCCCTTTTAAAACCATACATTTTTACTATTTTTTCTATCTCTAAACTTTGCTTATCAAAATATGGCTTATGCCCATTCATAAAAAGCATAGTATCATCATTTATAACTTCACAACTAAAAGCATCAAAGATTTCATTTGCTACAACAAAGGCCTCTTCCTCTTCAACCTCATCAAGACTTTTTTTATGCTCCAATTTTACAACATCTCCAAAAGAGCTTTTAAAATACTCTATCTGCAACTTTGCACTTTCCTCTTGAGGCTCTACTATCATAAACCTAATAGTATCTAAAAGTTTAGGTCTTAAAGTGTAGATAAACTGCACCATATCAGCTAAAAGATAACCCTTGTGAGCTCCAATCTCAACAACCACACACCTCTTTGTTAAATATCTCTCATCTATAACTTGTAAAAGTCTATTTGCTATACTTCCACCAAAAAACATACTACTACTAACAGCAGTATAAAAATCACCCTCTTTTCCTATCGTTATCTTTTTTGTGTAGTAGCCATTTGTGCCATAAAGCCACTCTTGCATATATTTACTAAATCTCATCTCATATCATTACTTTTATCTTTGTATCTTTTTTGTAACTCTTACCTTAAACTATGCTAAATATATTGCTTCTTTTTTACTCATTTTTAACCCCTTTAGTTCTTCGCTGTTTTTATTATACTTTTATTCTTCTTAATTTGTATTTGTCTTATTTTTAGGGACATCACAATAGGCAAGAGATAGATGAAGAAAAATACTAAAAAATTGTATGGTTATCAAATCACCAATAGGACTGAAAGCTATTTAGTTATTAAAATATTGTGCAATATAAATTGTTTAGAATTTGAGATATAAAAAAAGTATCGGTTATGTCGGGATTATTTCACTATAACTGCTGAACCTAAAACTTTTGTTTTGTGATAAAAAACAGCTACTTGAGAGGGAGTAACTCCGATTTGCGGTTCCTTAAAAACTACTCTTTTTTCCTTTGGATATAGTTTACATTCTACTTTAGGAGAACGATACCTTATCTTTACTTTACACTCTATCACCTCTTTTTCATTTTGTTCAAAAAGGTTTAAATTTTTTACATAAAACTCTTTCTTTAACAACTCTTCCATATTTCCTACGATTATTTGATTTTTTTCAGGGATAATCTCTAATACATAGTGGGGTTTATATGCTTTAAAAAGTCTAAATCCTTTTCTTTGCCCTATGGTATATCTTATATATCCAAAGTGATAACCTATAACCTCTCCTTTGCTATTTAAAACATCCCCTCTTTTTTCAGTTTCAAAATGTTTTTGCAAAATGTCAAGATAGGTTGTAGGCACAAAGCATATCTCAGTGCTTTCTCTTTGAGTTGCTATGGTTTTAAGTATCTCAATAGCATTTGCTATCTCTTTTACCCTATCTTTAGACATATCACCCAAAGGGAACATAACACTTTTCATAAATTTTCTATCTGTATTTGACAGAAAGTAACTTTGATCTTTTGATATATCTCTTGCACTGCTTATGATACCATTATCAACTTTTGCATAATGTCCTGTTGCCAACTTTTCAAAACCGTGTTCTAAAGCAAACTCAACCAACTTCCCAAATTTTATCTTTTTGTTGCATATAACACAAGGATTTGGTGTTTCACCCTTTTTGTAAGTATCTATAAAGTTATCATAGACCTCTTTTTTAAACTCATCTTCTAAATTTAGAATATGATACTTTATATTTAAAAAGTTACAAACAAGTTCTATATTTTGAAGGTTTTTATTATGATAGGCCTCGTCGTCGAAGAGTTTCATATAAACCCCTTCAATCTGATAGCCCTTTTGTTTAAGAAGATATGCAACAACAGTAGAATCCACTCCCCCACTCATAGCTACTAAGATTTTTCCATCCACTATCTTTATCTCTTTGTAGTGTTTTAACTTATCTGTTTTAAAAGCTCTCTTTGAGTTCCTATTTCCACTATCTGAACACCAAAGTTTCCATCAACTATAACAACCTCTCCTTTTGCTATAACTTTATCTCCTACAAGTATATCTAAAGGTGCATTTGCTAGTTGATCAAGCTCTACTACCGAACCTATATCCATTTTTAAAACATCTTTTAATAAAATAGTTTTTGTTCCTATTCTTACACGAACAGGAAGTTGAACATCCATAATCAAAGAGATATTTTTTATCTCTTCATCTGTTAGTTTCACTTCATCACTACATAAGGAGCTTTGCATCCCTTTTTTTGTTTGTTCCTCTTGTTCAAAATTTGACAAGAACTTTTCATCTACAGTTAAATAACACTTTCCATTTACACTCTCAACTGTAAAATCAAACTCATATACCCTTTTATAGCCTACAAGTTTTTCTCCGCCATAAACTTCAGAAATATTCTCTATATTGAAACTTAAACTTGGCATATCCTCTTGAGCAGAAAGTGTAGTGGATAGACTTCCAAAGATATTTGAAACTATATCCCTTGTAGCATCAAAATCCTCCTCATCTAAAGAATCCTTTTCTTCACCGGTTCCACCCATCATAAGATCGCATAGAGCTGTAGCCACACCTACACTCATAAAAAATGATATATTTCCACTTTCTGTAGATATATCTATCTTTACTTTAGAAGAATCAAACTCGATACTATCTTTTTTACCTATAAAATCAAACTTACTACTACAACCGGTAAGTCCTTCTACGATAGTAACAAGTTCTTTTTTCAAAAGTTCTAAAAAGCTATTCATTTACAACATCTTTCTTTTTAATTTTTTCAAGAGTTTGATATCTTTTCAATCCATCTTGTTCATATCTTATCAAAGTTTCTTTAACCTCATCTCTATCATTATAGATAACATTTTTTATTTCTAAAATTTTTTTATACTTATCAACAACCATATATGCTCTAAATAAATCTTTTTTATTCACTGAAATTGTTACCATCTCATTGACATCTCTATTAAGTCTGATGATAGAGCCTTTTTCTAAATCAAGTATCTCTTTTAAACTTAAAGTTGTATCCCCAAGTATAACTTCTGCCTCTATATCTGCTCTTTTTACCAACTCTTTTAACTCTTTATTTTTACTCTTTCTTGAGTTTGACTCGCTTATAATGATGTCTCTACTTGACATCTTTGAAAGAACTGATTCTAAAAAAATAACCGGATAGGCGATATTTATCATACCACTATTTTCACCTATAATCATCTCCAAAACAACTATGATAACTATCTCATTTTGAGCTACTATTTGAATTACATTTGGACTTGACTCTTTTATCTTCACCAGAGGATGAAAATCCATAACATTGTCCCAAGCCCCTCTAAGCTTTTGCATAATTATTCTAAATATACTATCTAAAAGATTTAACTCGATATCAGTAAATTCTCTATCTATATCAAAAGCCTTTCCTTCACCACCTAAAAGTCTATCTATCATAGGAAATACTATAGATGGACTTAACTCAAGTATAGCATTTCCATCAAGCGGTCTCAATGAAAAGATATTGAAACTTGTGGGAGATGGTATAGACATCAAAAACTCACCATAGGTCATTTGATCAACAGATTGAAGATCTATCCTTACAATGGTTCTTAAAACAGTAGAGATTTGCGATGCTAAATTTCTAGCTAATTTATCGTGAATACTCTTTATACTTTTTAACTGCTCTTTAGAAACTCTATTTGGTCTTTTAAAATCATATGACATTATCTCTCGAGAACTTTTTTCCTCCTTTATACTAGAAGTATCTGAAGGGTCATCATCAACAACTTCTAATAATGCATCAATCTCCTCTTGAGATAAAATATCAGCCATCTAAGCTCCTACTCTATCAACTTTAGTCTTAACTTATTTACAAGCTCTTTATGAATCTGTGAAACTCTAGACTCACTTATGTCAAAAAGTTCACTTATTTCTTTTAAATTTAACTCATCATAGTAATATAAGGTTATTATCATCTGTTCTCTATCACTAAGTGTACTCAAAATATCCTTTATAGCTTCAATCATTTGTTCTCTTTCAATAATCTTCTCAATATCTTCATCTTTATAACCCATAATATGCTCATTTAAAGGAACATTTGTATTTATTTGCGATGCTAGTTTTGCTTCTCTTATTTTTTCTATCGGTTCACCAAGTTTTTCTGCTAAATACTCATCACTTGGCTCATAAAGATCTTCAACCGCACATTTGCTTACTTCTAAATCTATAGCTTTTACAAGTCTTCTATTGCTTCTACTTATAACATCTAAACTTCTTAAAAAATCCAACATAGAGCCATAAACTCTCTTTTTTGCATATCCCCAAAATGAATTATTTAACTCAGTATCATATCTCCTTGATAGTTTTATAAGCTCCTCCATACCTATGGAAATCAGATCATTTACATCTACCGAGCTTGGCAATCTCTCTTTTAGTCTAAAACTCATAGCTCTAACAGCTGGCATATACCGAACTACTATTTCATTCGATTTTTTATAATTTTTATTTTTAGCCCTTACACTCAACTTTGTTCCTTTTAACTTTTTAATTTTGCTATGCTTACTCTTATTTGATCTATAACTTTTTCTCTCTCTTTAAGCTGATTTACCTGCATATCAACCATAGCCTCACTCTCAACTTTATTAAAAGAGTCTTTAATAGTGTGTTCAGCTGTAAAGAAAAAGAAAAATATTAAGACAAGATGTATAAATGTATAAAAAGAGAAAGTAATACCAAAAAGAAAAACAAGAAATTCTATCAGATTTTGAGACTTTAGAAGTGAAAAACTAAGCCCAATAAAAAATCCACTAACAGTGAAAAAGGCTACAAAGTTTTCACTTTTCATAAAAGTCCCTCCTTCAAAATCTGTCCATCAACCGCCTTACAAAAACTGCAAAACTTCTCGGTTTAGAACCCAGCAATTTGTGTTCCAATTTTTGTATCAAATTTCTAACAATTTCATCTAATTCAAAAAAAGATAAACTGCTTGGATACTCTTTTGCAAACAAAACCCTATTTTGCGAACATTTATTTATGATACTATCTCTTGAGAGAGTTCCAAGATAATTTAACTCTAAATCCCCAATATTGGTATCGGCAACTTTTTTAATTTTTTGATAGATAAGTTCACCTTCTTTAAAATTTTTTGTAAAATTGAGTAGTAAATTAACACTATATAAAAATTTACTAGCAACTTTTATAGTTGCATATGCATCAGTTATAGCAGAAGGATCTGGCATAGTAACAACTACTACCTCATCGCTTTCAGCTAGAAAAGCTTGAATTGTTTTAGAAATACCAGCTCCTGTATCTATAATAATATAATCAAGTTCATCAAAATACTCAATCTCTTTTATAAAACTTTCAATAAGAATCTTATCATTAAATTTAAATATTTCATCCCCACTATCTCCGGGAATAAGTGTTAAATTGTCATTTATAGGAATAACTATATCCTCAATAGTTGCTTTTTTATTTAAAACATCAACAAGATTTTTTTTAACTTTTACATTAAATATTATATCTAGGTTAGCCAATCCTATATCAGCATCAAAAAGTCCTACTTTATATCCCATCTCGCTTAATATATAGGCTATATTTGCACTTATAGTGCTTTTACCAACTCCGCCCTTACCACTTGTAATAGTTACTATCTTAGTATGATATTGGTTGTCATTAGATAGTAACTTTATCAACCTATCAGCTTGTGTCTCCTCTTTAAGCATTTCTAAACCCCTCAAATAAACATTTAACTAAAAATTCACCATTAGCCAACTTTAAATCATCCGGCACTTCTTGACCAACACTAAAATATGTCAATGGGAGTTTTATATCTTTTATGAGTGAAAATAGATTTCCAAAAGTTTTTGTTTCATCAAATTTTGTTATACTCATAGTATCTATCTCCAAAAGAGAAAACTCTTTATGAATATCTTCTAAATCTTCTATTTTAGAGTTAGCCGATACTACAAGATTTACATCTATTTTTATTTGTAAGGCATCTATATACTTTTTTAACTTTTTTAATTTTTCTCTATCATATTGACTACTTCCAACTGTATCTACTAAAACTATATCCATATTTATAAATCTCTCTATAGCTTTTTTAAAATCTTCTACTCCTATAACATCCTCTATAGGAAGTTTCATCATCTTTGCATATTGGTATAGTTGCTCAACTGCTCCTATGCGATAAGTATCAAGCGATATTATTCCTATCCTATAGTTATACTCTAATATAGAATATCTTGCTGCTAGTTTTGCCAAAGTTGTAGTTTTCCCAACTCCAGTTGGTCCTACCATCATAATAACTTTTTGTTTTTTTATAGGTATTTCTCGCCTAACCGGTATCATCTTTTTTAATAAAACTTTGAAATATCTTTCTATCATTTCATCGGATGATTTCATATATGTTGGCATAAATCTCATACTTTCGCCAACTATCTCTTTTATATCACTATGTTTTACTCCTGCACTTTTAAGTTTTTGATATATACCCATAAACTCCAAAGGAACAACAAAATCCCCTCTTGTTTCACTTTCTAAAAGAAGCTTTTGTAGCTCTAACATTCTTTTATTTACATTTTCTAAAGATTTTTGAAGTTCCTCTATCTCTGAGGAATTGCCCTCTTTTTTATCACCCAAGGATAAAGAATCTATAAGAGAGATATTTTTTGCTGTATTTTCTATAGCCTCTTTTTTCTTTTTATCAAAAATAGTCTCACTTTTCTCTACCTTTTTTTCATCCTCTACCGCAACTACTACTTCATATAAAGCATCTTGAGTAAGAGTTTTTTTTCTTAGCATCTTTGTATTTACTACAAGTGCATCTTTTCCACAAGCATCTTGTGCCTTAGTTAGTGCTTCACTTGCTGTTTTACCTATAAAAGTATATAGTTTCATATACTACTCTTTATAAAACTTAATGGTATCAAGACAGACTCCCTTTGATGATAGTCTTTATGAGGTATGATCAAATCTTTCTTAAAATAGAAGATTTTATCAAAAAATATCATATCTAAATCTAAAGTTCTAGGACTATCTTTAAAATATCGTTTTCGTTTAAATTTCTTTTCTATTCTTAAAAGAACTTTAAGAGTTTGATGCGGATTTAAATTTGTTTTAAGCACCATTATAGTGTTAAAAAAAACAGGTTGTTCATAGTAACCAAAGGGAGGATTTTTTAAAATAGGAGCAACTTCAATAACATCAAAATTATTTGATTTTTTTAAGTAAATATAAAGTGTTTGAAATCTTTTTATAACATTACCAACATTACCCCCAACTCCTACAACAACAGTATGCTTTTTAGTAGAGGTTTTTTTACTCAGATATGGAAAATTCTTTACAAAAAAAAGTTCCAGTGTAGGAGAAAGTCTCTTTTTCATAGTATTTCAGCTCTTCCTCCTTTTATAACTACCATATTTTCATATCTCACACCAAACTCATTTTCTAAATAAATCCCCGGTTCTATGGTAAAAACCATATTTTCTTTTATGATAGTTTCGCTTTTTGGAGATATAATAGGAAGTTCGTGGATATCAAGACCTACTCCGTGTCCAGTTGAATGGATAAAAAATTTTCCATACCCCTCCTTTTCTATAAACTCTCTTGCTTTTTTATCTATATCTTTTGCTTTTACACCCTCTTTTGCAAACTTTAAAGCTTCATTATGAGCCTTTTTTACTATATCATATATCTTTTGCTGTTTTTTATCCTTTTTATCTATATATGTTCTTGTTCTATCACTACAATATCTTTTATATTTAAGCCCTGCATCAACTAAGACTAAACTATTTTTATCTAAAACTCTATCAGTAGGAAGTGCATGAGGCAGTGCAGAGTTACTATCAAAAGCTACTATAGGTTCAAAACTAAGACTATGATTACCACCATCTCTTAGTATGTTTTGCATCAAAAAGTTTAATTTTTTTTCACTTTTCCCATAGGAGTATTTTAAAATATTTTCAAACTCATCAAATGCTTTTGCACCAAGTCTTACCGCCTCTTTTATGATTTTTATCTCTTTTTCACTTTTAATTATCCTCTTTTTTTGTGAAAAGTTAGGTCTTTTTGAAAAAGAGATGTGAAGTTTACTTAACTTTTCAAACTCCTCTATATTCCACTCTTTAGGATCTATGATAAGCTTTTTGACTCTTCTTTTTCTTAAAATCTCTCTAGCCTTTTTTACCAAATCTCTTCCACCGTCAACTACCAAAGCATCCTTTAGATATAGCTTTGCCTCATAAGTATATCGGCTATCGGTAATAAAATAGTTTTGACTATCCAAAGACAAAAACAGTGCATTGTCAGATGAAAAACCACACTCATAATATATGGCATTTTCATCCTTTAAAATATAGTTCAAACTTTACTTTTCCTCAGCCACTTTTTGTGCCTGTTGAACTTGTTGCATTTGTTGTTGTATCTCACTTAGGATCTGAACTATAGCAACCATAGCTAAGTGATAGGTAAAAGGTCCAAAACCTGTTATTTGACCTGTGCAATATGGAGCTATCATAGACTTATGTCTATACTCCTCTCTTGCATATATATTTGAAATATGAACTTCGATTGTAGGTATTTGAACCGCTCTAATGGCATCGGCTATCGCTATGGAAGTGTGAGTATATGCTCCGGCATTTATGATGATAGCGTGAGATTCTCCTAAACACTCCTGGATTTTATCCACTATCTCACCCTCCAAATTTGACTGAAAAAATTCTATTTCCACATTTGACTGCTTTGCAAAAGCCTCCATTTGCTTATGAATATCCTCAAGCTTCATAGGTCCGTAGATATTTTGCTCTCTTAGTCCTAACATATTTAGATTTGGTCCTTGTATGACTGTAACTTTCATCTGTTTCCTTCGTATTAATAATTTTCGATAAAATTATATCTAAAAAAGGTTATAAATTGAAAATATTAAGTGCCAAATATATAGTAACTTTCGATGATGAGTTAAATATTTTAAAAAATAAGGCTATAGCATATGATAAAAAGATAAAAATGATTGCATCAAAAAAAGAACTTTTAAAAAAGTTTCCTGATGCTAAACTTAAAGAGTATGATGGAAATTTCGTCTTACTTCCAGGACTTATAAACACTCATATACATTTAGAATATTTAGCAAACAAAACCTCTTTAGAGTATGGAGAATTTGTAAAATGGCTAAAAACTGTTTTAAAGCATCAACAAACTCTTATAAATAAGTGTAGCGACGAAAGTATAAGTGAAGTTTTAAATAAACTTTTAAAAAGTGGAACAACAACTGTAGGTGAAATAAGTAGTTTCGGATTTGATATCAATGCCTCTAAAGCTTCAAAAATAAATGTAGTCTTATTTAACGAAATTTTAGGAAGTAGCCTAGAAGGAGTTGATATGATGTATCAAAACTTCTTTCAAAGATATCAAACTAGCCTCTTACTACAAGATGATAGATTTATTCCTGCTATCTCCGTTCACTCTCCCTACTCTACCCACCCAATACTTGCAAAAAAAGTTTTACAGATAGCAAGAGAAGATAAAAAAGTTGTAGCAACTCACTTTATGGAGAGTCGAGCTGAAAGAGAGTGGTTAGAAGGTGGTAAAGGAGAGTTCAAAGAGTTTTTAAGAACTTTTAACCCTTATGCTAAACCTCTAATAGAACCTTTAGAATATCTAAAACTTTTCTATGGAGTCGATACACTATTTGTCCATACAACCTTTGCAAATGACAAAGAGTTAGAGTATATAAACAATCACGATTACTCCATAGCAAGTTGTCCTGTTTCAAACAGAGTTTTGGAAAATGCAAAGTTAGATATTTCAAAAGTAAAAAACTTAACTATCGCAACAGATGGATTAACTTCAAATATCTCTTTAAATCTTTGGGATGAGTTAAGAGCATCACTGTTTATCCACGAAAACATAGATATAGATGAACTCTCTAAAAAATTATTGACAAGTGTTACAAAAAATAGTGCAAAAGCTTTAAAGTTAAATAAAGGAGTTTTAAAAAATGGTTATGATGCCGATATAATAGTGGTCGAACTTCCTGATGATTTTGAAGAGTTAGAAAGCATATATAAGTGGCTTATACTTCACACAAAAGAGGCCAAAGAAACTATTATACAAGGAGAAAATATATGAGTTTTATAAAGTCTATACTTGAGTTCATCTCAAAATATTTCAAATCTTTACTATTTTTACTTATACTGTATTTAGTTTTTGTTCCGTCAAAAAGTGTAGAACTTAAAAGACCAAATCTTATAAAAATAACCCTAAATGGTGCGATATTTGATGATAAAGAGTTTTTGGAAAAGATTAAAGAGGCTCAAAAAGCAAATATAAAAGGAGTTTTAGTAGAGGTTAACTCTCCAGGAGGTGCAGTTGCTCCGTCGGTTGAGATGAGCTATGCTATAAAAAGATTAAGTAAAAAAAAGCCAGTTGTAGCTTATGCAAAAGGTATGATGACAAGCGGTAGTTACTATTCATCTATATGGGCAAATAAAATAGTAGCAAATCCCGGAAGTATGATAGGAAGTATAGGAGTTATCTTCGAGTCTGCAAATATAGAAGAGCTATCTAGTAAGCTAGGCATCAAAGAGCAAGTTATAAAAGCTGGAAAATATAAGCAGATAGGAACTCCAACAAGAGAGTGGAAACCCTATGAAAAAGCAGAACTTCAAAAGGTTATAAACAATACTTATGATATGTTTGTTAAAGATGTTGCAAAAGCTAGAGGACTAAAGTTATCAGATAAAGATAAGTTTGCCAATGCACATATTTTTACTGCACAAGGAGCTAAAAAAGTAGGACTTGTTGATGAAATAGGAACTATCTATGAAGCAAAAGAGCTTTTATATAAGTTGGCAAGGGTAAAAAATCCTGTGTGGAAAAAAGAGGATAGATTTGATAAGTTCTTAGATAAATTCATCTCTAAAGTAGGCTTTTCTATCTATTCAAACCTTTATGGTTTAAGGGCTTGGTGAAATCTATCTAAGCCCTTTCAACTCTTCAACTCTTTTTCCTCTGAGTTTACAGATAACTCTCTTAGTCTATCTGTGAAAACATTTAACCTGTGCTTCTCATTTTCAAGAGCTATCTTATAGTATCTTCCATAATCAACCATTCTACTCATCTCACTAGATGTAAAAAAACTCTCTCTAGCTTCTTCTATCTTTGTCTTAGAAGCAAATAGTGATTTTAATCTTTTACTAAAAGTTTGAACCTCTTGGACTTTTTTAACAAAGATATCTCCATTATTTGTATTTTTAGCTGTAAAAAGCATACTATCTAGTAGTTCATCTATAGAAGAACCTTTTGCTAGAAGATAGTTTATCGCTGTTGTTTTAGATATTTTTGCATATTTTATAACTACATTTTTTACCATTTTATCATTTACTATAGATGTTGTGCCATCACTTATAAAAATAACTCTTTTTAAAGTTGGACTCTTTATAATCTCTTTTAAAAGTTTTCTACTATTAAACGAAAATTCACCATATATACTATACTCTTTTAAAAGTTTTAACTCTTCATTTACAAAATTAAAAAGATAACTACTTCCACCTAGTGTGTCTTCTATATTTCCACTATTTGAACACAATTTTATCTTTTTATACTCATCATAACTTTTATCAAATATATCACTTGTTAAAAGTCTAACCTCTTTTATTTTTTGATAAAATCTTTTTAAAAAAGCATTATTAAAAGCCCTGTTATCCCCACTCAAAACTACTATAGAGTTTTCAAACATAATCTACCACCTTAAAGTTTTTCTTGGTGGTAAATCGGATATTCTTAAAAATAGTTTAGTGTAAGAAGTGTCTTCTCCCTGTAAAGTATAAACTCATCCCATACTCATTTGCAGCCTCTATAACCTCTTTATCTCTTATACTTCCACCCGGTTCTACAATCGCACTAACTCCTACCTTTGCTGCTTCATCTATACTATCTCTAAATGGGAAAAAAGCTTCACTAGCCAATACACACCCCTCTAAATCAAGTCCTAAATCCTCAGCCTTTCTTATGGCCGCTTTTGCCGCATCAACTCTACTTGTCATACCCATACCAACTGCAACCATAGCAGAGTTTTTAACATATACAACACAGTTAGATTTTGTTAAAGAAGCAACCTTTAAAGCTATTTCCATATCTTTTTTTTGCTCATCCGTTGCCTTTTTTTCAGTTTTACACTCAGCATTTAAAACTTCATCATCTTTAACTTTATCACTATCTTGATATACAAAACCGCCATCAACTATTTTAAAATTAAAAGAATCATTTGACATCTCTAATCTTTTAGTCCCTTGTTTAAAAAGTTTTATTCTCTTTTTTTTACTTAACTCTTTAAGGGCATCATCTGTAAAATCTGCTGCAAAAACAACTTCTAAAAATATCTCATTCATCTTTTTAGCCAATTCTAAATCAACTATACCATTTACAGCAACAACTCCGCCAAAAGCACTTATAGGATCACACTTTAAAGCTTGTATATAACTTTCTAAAAGTGTATCTTTTATAGCAAACCCACAAGGATTTCCATGCTTTACAATACAAACTGCATTTTTATCACCAAAACTTGATGCTATCTTAGAAGCCCCACTTATATCTCCCATATTGTTAAAACTAGGCTCACCTTTTACCACTATAAACTTATCACTAAAGTGAGAGTCAAACTCATATAAAGCACCTTTTTGATGAGGGTTTTCTCCATATCTTGTATCAAAAACTTTATTTCCTACGATAAACTGTTTTTTACCAAAACCATTGTTAAATCTTTTATTCATATAGTTTGCTATCATAGCATCATAACTTGCTGTATGTTCATAAGCTTTTATCATAAGAGTTCTTCTAAACTCAATACTATTTTTATTATTTTTTAAAGCATCTAAAACTGTGTCATAATCACTTATATCGGTAACTATGATAACATCGTTGAAGTTTTTAGCCGCACTTCTAACCATAGCCGGTCCACCAATATCTATGTTTTCTATGATTTTTTCAAAATCATCAGTCTTCTCAATGGTTGCTTTAAATGGATAAAGATTTACACAAACTAAATCGATTGCCCCTATACCTAACTCTTTTGCTTGAGTTATATGCTCATCTTTGTCTCTTCTATAAAGTATCCCACCGTGGATAAAAGGATTTAGAGTTTTTACTCTACCCTCAAAACACTCTGGGAACTTTGTAACTTCACTAGCCTCTATAACTTTTATCTCATTTTCTTGTAAAATTTTATAAGTTCCACCTGTTGATATTATCTCATATCCCAAACTCTCAAGCTCTCTTGCAAAAGCTACAACTCCACTTTTATCACTAACACTTATCAATGCCCTCAACTTAACATCCTTATTGTTTTTTTAAGATTGAGAAATTATATAAAAAAGCTCTTAAAATGGCAAATTTTTTAATAAAGACTAGCAATATCTATACCAAGTTTAGACAAAATTTAGCCAAATCGATTCCATATAAAACAACAACAAATCATTTTTATACTTAAACTTACATAATAAATAAAAATTAGATTTAATAATTTATTACTTGGTAATATTTTTTATACCATAATATGTTAATTATATCAAGATTGGGAGTCTTAAAATGAATTATAAGTTAAAAAATTACTTACTAGTTACCATTTCGGTTGCTCTTATGGCAAACTTTAGTGGTTGTGCACAGAGAACTAGTTGCGATATAGACGATGCTATCGCTAAACAATCAACAAAAGACATTGAAGTAGCAAAACTTCGATCTACTGTTGTTAAGCAAAATGTTACAATAAAAAGAAAAGGTGAAGTTTTTCCTGTAAATGCAAAGGCAGGAGAGTGTTATGCAAGAGTGTTAGTTCCGGAAAAATTTACTACAGTAAAGAAGAAAGTTTTAGTAAAAGAGCCTAGCACTAAACTTATCAGAGTTCCTGCAAAGTATAGGTTTGTAACTAAGAAAGTATTGGTAAAGGAAGCTAGCACTAAAATAGAAACCATTCCTGCAACATATAAAACTGTAACTGAAAAAGTTTTAGTTAAACCAGCTACTACAAAGCTTGTTGCCATACCTGCACAATACAAGATGGTAAATGAGAGAGTTTTAGTTGAACCAGCTCATACTGAATGGAAGAAAGGAGGAGGTGTTTACTCTTATGATACTTTAAAAAGAAAAGTTACTCCTACCGGAGAAGTTATGTGTTTGGTCAAGATTCCGGCAAAGTATAAGGTTATAACTAAGAGGGTTATGGTAAAACCAGCTTGTACAGTAAGTAAACCTATTCCGGCAGTTTACAAAACTGTAACTAAAAAAGTTGTGGAAACTCCCGCAAAAGAAAAGGTTGTAAAAATACCAGCGGTATATAAAACTGTAAAAGTCAAAGAATTAGTGTCCCCAGAAACCACAAAAACTATAAAAATACCAGCAGTATATAAAACTGTGACCCAAAGGGTAAAGGTTCAAGATAGTCAAGTAAAATGGCTTCCAGTTCTTTGTGAGACGAACTTTACAAGGCCTAGAATAATGATGATGCAAAGAGCGCTTTTACAAGCAGGATTTGATCCTGGATCGATAGATGGTGTTATCGGAACTGAAACTAAAGTAGCTGTTAGAAAATATCAAGAAGCAAATGGTTTGGCAACGGGTGCTATAACTTTGGAAACTTTGAGAAGTTTAGGTATATATAGGTAAAGATAAAAAACTGCACATATTTTTCAAAGGTCTCTTTCTAAGGGATCTTTGAAAAAGCTTCAAGGAACATCCAAAAGGCTAGATAGTTCATAGCTTTGACAGTTTATTCATAGTCTAGGCACAATGACGAGGGCTATGCTGTATATACTCAAGAAGTTGTAACAAAAGATTGTGCTTTCTTTGTTTTCTATGGACTACCTAGTTTTTTAGAAGTTCCTTTAAGATAATAGGTCTTTTAAGCTATCTTTTGGATCTTTTTCTTTAAGTATCTTATAGACTTCATTGGCTATAGGGGTGTATATGTTGTTTTCTTTGGATAAGTTATATATCGCCTCAGCAGTAAAAACTCCCTCGGCAACCTCTCCAAGCTCGTTGAGTATCTCTTCTAGACTTTTATTTTGAGAAAGTCTATAACCTACTCGATAATTTCTTGAAAGTTTACTTGAGGCTGTTAAAAATAGATCTCCTGCTCCACTTAACCCTAGAAATGTATCTTTTTTTGCTCCAAATCTCTCACCAAATCTGTCCATTTCAACAAGTCCACGAGATATAAGCGAGGCCCTTGCATTGTTTCCAAGATTTAATCCATCACATATCCCCCCGGCTATTGCGATAACATTTTTATATGCACCTGCTATTTCAGCTCCTATGACATCACTACTAACATATGTTTTTATAAACTTTGGGAAAAAAGAGGCAAACTCTTTTGCTAAAGTTTCATTTATCGAGTTGATAACAAGTGCGGTAGGAAGTTTTTGTTTTACCTCATAAGCAAAAGATGGACCAGAGATAAAAGCAATATTTTCTTCAGGTAAAAACTCTGTTAAGACTTCATTTAAAAACTTTCCAGTTTTTACCTCGATACCCTTAGCAGCAACCAAAATTTTTTGATTTTTAAAAACAAAATTTTCTTTTAAAAATTCTCTTATATGTTGAGCAGATATCGCTAAAACTATATATTCCTCTTCTAAAAGCTCTCTATAATCATAAAAGTTTTCCATATCTCTTCTTCTTCTTGAGCCTATCTTTGAGTTATGATTTTCTAAAAATGCCAAGTGAAGAGCCTCTCCCCACTTCCCAGCACCTATTACTACTATATCTTTCACAATAAATCCTTTTTAAATCTCTTTATATCACTCTCTTTCCCCATAACAACGATAATATCACCCTCTTTTAGCTTTCTTAATATCTTTCTTATGTTATATTTAAATTTTCCTCTTTTTGAATCATAAAGTCCTATGATAGCTAAGTTATATCTCTCTTCAAATTTTGCATAAGAAAAAGGCATATCAAGATATTTTGTATCTTTACCAACAACTATTTGATCTAAGTCTAACTCTTTATTTCTATATAAAATGTCAGTTAAAACTAAAAATAGTTTTGGTTTTTTCATAAGAGTAAAAAATTGGTTTGCTCCTATGGCATAAGGATCTATAGTTTTATCTGCTCCAGCAAGTATCATCTTATCTTTTTCCTCTTTATTTGAAACAAGAGATACTATATAGAGATTTTTATCAAGATTTCTTGCACTTAGAGTAAAAAAGAGATTTCTATTAAAGTCATTGCTTAAACAAAAAATAGTTGTAACCTCACTACCTATTCCAAACTTTTTCAAATCCTCATCAGTATGAAAATCTATTTCATATACTTTATAGTTATCCTCTTTTGCTCTTTCTATCCCACTTTTACTTGCACTAACTAAGACAAAATCAATACCTCTATTGTCTAAGTATTTAGCTATCTCCTGTGCAACCTTAGAATACCCAAAAATCAATATCTCTTTTATGGCTACCCCTTTTGTAAATTTAGCTTAAATCTATAAATATCACTACTTTTACCCATTAAGACAAGTGTATCATAAGCTTCTACTATAAATTTTTTACTATCCGGATTAAAGTAAAACTTATCATTTTCATTACCCCTTATAACTCCTATGAGTTTTAAGTTGTGCAATACTATACCTATTTCACTAAGAGTTTTTCCAACAACTTTAAACTCATCATAAATCTCTACTTCATCCATAACAGGTTCTTGATACTCCCTAACAACTCTATTTACAGCTTCTATGGCTATAGGTTTTTTTAGATACTCATAAGCCATCAATGCCGCACTCTCATATGGAAAGATGATTTTATCAGCTCCTGCTATCTTTATCTTATTTTTTGCATTTTTTTCCACAACTCTTGAGTAAATGGTTATATCCGGATTTATAGATTTTATAGCAAGTATGATGGAGACATTTATAGCATCACTTCCAACTAAAGTTACCGCTTTTGAAACTTTCTTTTTTATACCTATCTCTTTTAAGAAATCAACACTAATAGCATCAGCTTTAAAAGCCAAATAACCATCACTAAAAGCTTGTTCAACCCTTGTTTCATCCGTATCTATGATAACTATATTGTCGTGACTTATACTAAGCTCTAAAGCCAACATCTTTGCAACTCTACCATATCCACATATAAGAACATAGTTTTTTAGTTTACTTATCTTATGAAGTGTATTTGAGCTTTTTATATAATCAAGCCTCTCACTCATACTTGTAGTGATGACTGATGTTACAAATGAAATAAGAACGATACCAGTCACTATTAAAAATCCTGTTACAACTTTACCCTCAGCAGTAACCGGAGCTATATCTCCATAACCAACTGTGGAGATAGTTATAACAGACCAATATATAGCATCAAGAAAATTTTTTATACTATCATTTTCACCATTACCTTCAAAAACATAAATAGTTGTTGATGCAAAAAAGAGTAAAAAGACAAAAATGAAAAAGATAGTAAAAAATTCATATTTTTTCTCTACAAATACACGAAAGAGATAGTTTATCTCCTCTGTATATCTAAAAACTTTTAAAAGTCTAAAGATAAGCAAGAACCTTAAAACTCTCAATGGCCTATATGAAGGAAGTATCGCTAAAAGATCTATAGTAGAAAGTGGAGAAACAATAAACTTAAACTTATTTGCCAAAGCAGGTTTAGTAAGTTCAAAAATCGTATAATTTTTTTGTTCTAGCTCATTTTCTTCATAGTTTTCTATGATGTCGATATGAAAATCACTAACAATCCAAAGCCTAACCAACCATTCAAAAATAAAGATAAAAATAGCTATATCTTCATAGATATTTATCCAAGGGGAAAGCTCATTTTTTGTCTCATATATAAGTATAAAAACTGTTGTTAAAACTAAAAATATCATAAAAAAATCAAAGTATCTCTTTAACGGAGATCTATGATTTTCTAACAAATTGTAAAAAAATCCCTTCGATTTTTTATATTTTTCATTTGAAGCTAAAAAATAGGAAAACTCTACAATCTTTTTCTTAAACATATATTAACTGAGTCTTTTTTTAAGCATCTCATTCACTTTGGCAGGATTTGCACTACCACGACTTGCCTTCATAACCTGTCCTACAAAAAAGCCAAAGAGTTTCTCTTTCCCTAACTTATACTCCTCTACTTTATCTTGATTTTTTACTAAAATATCATTTACCATTTTTTCAATAGCACTATCATCATTTACCTGTTTTAAACCTAGCTTTTCTATCACACTATCAACTTCACCACCATTTTCTATTAAATAATCAAGCACTTCTTTTCCAGCCTTTCCACTGATAGTTCCATCACTTATCCTTTTAACCATAGCAGCTAAAGTTTTAGATGAAATCTTTTCTTCCAAAATATCCCCACTATTAACTCTTCCTAAAAGCTCCACCGTTAGCCAATTTACACAAAGCTTAGCATCAGCTCCCTCTTCTATCATAGATTCAAAATATTTATATAGTTCAACTGAAGAGGTTATAACAGAAGCATCATACTTTTTTATACAAAGTTCATCTATATATCTTTTCATCTTCACATCTGGAAGCTCTGGTATCTTACTTCCCTCTTTTATCATCTCATCTGTTAATATAACAGGCAACAAATCAGGTTCCGGAAAGTATCTATACTCAGCACTATCCTCTTTCCCTCTCATACTTCTAGTTTTTCCACTAGAGGTATTAAAAAGTCTAGTCTCTTGAAAAACCTCCTCCTCATAAACCCCATCTTCCCAAGCTTCGCACTGTCTGTTAAACTCATACTCTATAGCTTTTTGAATAAACTTAAATGAATTAAGATTTTTTATCTCAACTCTTGTATAAAGTTTTTCATCACCTTTTGGTCTTATAGAGATATTTACATCACATCTAAAAGAACCCTCTTGCATATTTGCATCGCTTATATCCAAATATCTAACTATTGTATGAAGTTTTTTTAGATAAAGCACTGCCTCTTCAGCACTTCTTATATCCGGCTCACTAACTATCTCCAAGAGCGGAATTCCTGCACGGTTTAAATCCACCAAAGAGTAATTACCCTCGTGCATATTTTTACCGGCATCCTCTTCTAAGTGTGCTCTTGTTATACCTATCCTTTTAGCACTACCATCATCAAAATCTATAAAGAGTTCTCCATTTTCCACAATAGGTATTTCAAACTGACTTATTTGATACCCCTTTGGAAGGTCTGGATAGAAGTAATTTTTTCTATTAAATATAGACTTTCTATGAACTGTCGCATTTATAGCCGTTCCAAAACTTATCGCTTTTTTAACTGCCTCTTTATTTAAAACAGGAAGAGCACCGGGAAGTGCCAAACACACCGGACACACATTTGTATTTGGTTTTTCTCCAAAAGATGTAGGGCAGGAACAAAATATCTTAGTTTTAGTATTTAGCTGTATATGAACTTCTAAACCAATAACCATTTCAAACATAGTAAAATAACCTTTGTAAAATTTTGGCTATTTTACTTTAAAAGTGGTTAAAAACTCATATCAAAACTATATTCCCCATCTTTTTGGGTCAAAAAGTTTTTGGTTTGTATTATTTTTTGAATTTGCGAAAGGGTTTTATCCTTTTCCACTTTTACTACTTTTTTCGCCTCTACTATCAAATTCAAAACCTCTTTTTGCTCTTTTGGATCTTTAAACTTAGGAATATCCACTAAAAGCTTCTCCATACTCTCATAATCATTCTCTATAAGTGCTTTTTTAAAACTATCAAGCCATTTCAACTTCTCTCTCCTTTGCTTTAACCGGTTCTGTTTTTTCTCTCCAAGTCTCAAGTAATACTTTTACAACATATATAAATGATGTCATCTAGCTCCTTGGTGCTATTTTTTATGCTTCATTTAAAATTTTTATTGTAAACCGTCATCACTTAGAGAGTTTATAAACTCTGCAAATTATATCTGTGCTTTTGTTTATACTTATGCACTTTAGCTCAATTTTGATCTATAGCTTAAATCGGATATTTTTCTAAATACTAAAGTCAATTTATATTTATTTTGATAAAATATGCTCATCTTGGGTGGTAGGGTTTATAAATGTGAAGTATGTGGATTAGAAGGTGATAGAGATTATATAGCATCTATTAACCTACACAATCAACTACCGAGAGTTCATTGGGAAGTAACACCTGTAGAGATAACGGCTCTGAATTTATCGGATGTTTTGATAGATTTAACCAGTATCGTGGAAGCAGGAATTAAACATCATCTTTAATCAATTATACTTAAAGATGAGTAAGTTTTAAGGAACGCTAATGTATGAAAACACACATTTGTTATAAATCTCCTTTTACAAAAAACTCTAAATATCTATTTAAAAAAGTTAAAAAAGGTTCAATCAAAAAAAAGGAAACCTCTAAAAATAGATGATTTAGCAAAAAGGTTGTTATGAAAAAAAATTTATATAAACAAATACAAACTGGAAAGTATAAAGGTAAAAAGATAAAACTAGCTCCACTTTCTACTACTAGAAGCACAAAGTCCATACTAAAAGAGTCCTACTTCAACACTATACAGTTTGATATAGTTGATGCAGTTTTTTTTGAAGTATTTGGTGGAAGCGGAACAGTGGGACTTGAAGCAATAAGCAAAGGTGCAAAAGAGGCTTACTTTATAGAAATAGATAAAAATGCTTACAAAGTTCTAAAAGAAAATATAAACACTATAGATCCAACCTCCTGTAAATCTTTTTTAGGAGATAGTTTTAAACTATATGAAGATATTTTAGAGTTGATAAAAGAACCAGCATATATCTACTTTGATCCACCATTTGATATAAGAAAGAATATGCAAAATATCTATGAAAAGACTATAAAGCTTATAGAAAAAACTCCAAAAGAGAAGGTTAAACTTATCGCAGTAGAACACTTAAGCACTAAAGAGTTTCCAAAAAAGATAGGAGAATTTAAACTAAAAAAAAGAAAAAAGTTTGGTAAAAGTAGTCTTAGCTATTTTTCCACAATTATTTAATATTATAAAAATAAAAGGCAAATTATGAAAATGCTAATTGTTTTGCTATCACCTATCCTTCTTGTTTTTGCTATGAATAACGATGTAAAAAAAAGAGTAGATGATTGGGAGTATAATCAAACTATCCCACAAAAAGAGGGTATAATAAAGAGTTTGGGTATGCCATCTTATAGCATCAATGTGTCTGGTATTTCCATCACAGCTAGAAAAAATTTAGGTTTTAGTGTAGGTGGGGCGAAAGATGCAAATAACTTTTATGAAAATATCAAACTTGGCTACCTTCCTAAACTAAACTCTATAACTTACGAAGGAGTTTTTAACGAACATAGATTTAATCTACAATCAAAAAAATGTAAAGAACTTTTCTGTCCAAATTTTGAAACGGCGATAAGATACAATATCTTTAACAATAAGAGAGACTACTTTTTATTAGTAGGACTTAACTCAAATATAAATATAAACACTTTTAAAAGAAAAAAACTAAATCTAGTTGTGGTTTTGGATATTTCAGGCAGTATGGGAGGTTCATTCAATAAATACTACTACGATAAAAGAAAAAAAGTTAATAATAAAAAGTCAAAAATGCAAATAGCAAATACTTCTATAACCTCTATGATAGATCACCTAAAAGGATATGACAATTTTGGATTGGTTTTATTTGATAACAACTCATATCTTGCAAAACCTCTAAGAGAGGTAAGATACACAGATATAGATGCCATAAAAAAACATATATTAAAGTTAAAACCTAGAGGTGGAACAAACTGGAGTGCAGGTTATAAAAAAGGTTTGGAACTATTTGAAAATATAGGAAAAGATCCTGAAGTTGAAAATCGTATCATTTTTATAACCGATGCTATGCCAAACAGTGGTGAACTCAGTAAAAACAGACTCTTCGGTATGATAAAAGATGCTTCACAAAGGGAAGTCTATACTACGATTATAGGTGTTGGAGTTGACTTTAACAATGACCTTGTAGAATATGTTACAAAGATAAAAGGTGCAAACTATCTAAGTATCCACAGTGAAAAAGAGTTTAAAAAAAGACTTGATAAAGAATTTGACTATCTTGTAACACCTTTAGTTTATAATCTTAAAATGGAGTTTATTTCAAATTCATTTTCTATAAAAAAGATTTATGGAACTGCTACAAATCAAACGGCTCCAAATACTCTTTTAGAGGTAAATACACTCTTTCCAAGCTCAAATGACGAAGATGGAGTAAAAGGTGGTGTTATACTTGTAGCACTAGAGAAAATAGCAAAATCAAATGATATAAAGCTAAAAGTAAGTTATTTTGATAGAAATGGGGAAAAACATCAAAGTATTAAAAATGTGAAATTTGATATCAATAACTATTATGGTGGAAGTGCAATTCAAAAAGCTAGTATCCTATCTGACTATGTTAATATCATAAAAAATTGGCTTATAGATACAAGAAAAGGTTGTAATGATAAAGTGTCATATCCTAGTTTTAAAATACTAGCTAAAAAATGTGTCTATCCACCTCTACCACCTAGAAACTTTTCTACTTGGGAGAGAAAATCTTGTAAATTACAGGTAAGCAGAGGATATATAAAACTTTTCTATATTTTTTTAAAAGAGTTCCAAAAACAAAAATATCTTTTAAGAGATGATAGTTTAAAAAAAGAGGAAAATACTCTAAAACTTTTACTTAAATATGGCGATAGATAATGTTGAGTTTTGTTCGCAATTTCTCCTTCCTGGCAAGTTAGTTATTTTTATATCAAACAGTTGTAAGCTATGCCTGGTCGGTAAAGCCAGATAGTAACCACCCTTGATAAAAGGATTAAGCTTTTCATCAAGAATACAAGTAGGGAAATCCAAGATACTTTTTGAGAGTGTAGCATATTTTATATTTTCCTCTTCTTTAATTATTTCAAAGGGTGTTTTATTGCCCTTATAATATTTTCTTTGATATTTTTATAATTATCTAAAATTCTAATTTCATTCTCACTCCACGACACCCCCACCTTCATTCCTTGTACTAACCCTTAACCTCACTTTTTCAAAATTATTTTTTAGTATATTTATCATCAAAAGAAACTCTTCTTTTTTTATTCTCCAATTAACCAATACATTCTTTAACCAC
>CAZUPK010000007.1:0-20866 GCA_964622255.1 uncultured Campylobacterales bacterium | reverse complement strand
TAAATTTCTAATATGAATATTTAAAAATGAAATTTTTTCTAAAAAACTACCCAAAATATCATAATCTATTAATGGCATATTTATAACTACTATCGTGGTAAACATAGAAAATACCATCTTTACTAATTCTAATATCAATTTCTAAATATGGTATATCACAAGCTGTAGCTTTTTTTATAGACTTCAAAGTTTGTTCATTTTTATCAAATCCTCTTAATCTATGACTTAAAAATTTACTTTTATCTATCAACATTCTTCCTAATTAAGATTCCCAAAAATACTCCTTTACATATTCATATCCCGAGTATATCGTCAAAACTACGGAAAACCAAAGTAACTGTGTTGCAAATGGCCAATTCATTAGTAAAAATCCAATAGCTATCATTTGCGATACTGTTTTTGCTTTTCCAAAAATTGAAGCTGATACACTTTTACCTTCTCCTGCCATAGCAACTCTAAGTCCAGTTATAAAAAACTCCCTTGTTAGTATTAGATATATTGCCCAAGGACTAGCCCTTTCGATATAAACTAGACCTATAAAACCTGCAAGCATAAGCATCTTATCCGCTAAAGGATCCAATATGGCTCCTAGTTTTGTCATTTGATCCCACTGCCTTGCTATAAAACCGTCAAAAAAATCGGTAATACTTGCTATAACAAATGTCAACCCTGCAAAATAATCAAACCAACTCTTATGCCACCCCCCAAAAATAGGGTTTTGCCTATCTACTAAAAACCAAAACATCAAAGGTGCAAGAAGTATCCTAAAAGTTGCTAAAAGGTTCGGTAGGTTCATAATAACTCACAATCATATTTTTTGAATTTACCGTCAACAGATAGTATTTTATATCTGTTTGAAATAGCCTGAGATATAATCATCCTATCAAATGGATCTTTATGATAAAAAGGTAAAGTTTCTAAAATCATAGCACTTTTTGCATCAAAGTCCAAAAGTTCTAAACTCATTTTATCTACCATATCTAATATATCAAAATCAACATCAAAAGTTCCAATAGACTTTTTTATCATTATCTCTGCAATACTTATAGAGCTTAGATATATATTATTTGTCATATCTTCTAATATTTTAATATATTTTGAGGAAACTTTTTGAGGTTTATAGACTAGCCACAAAAATATATGGGTATCTATAAGAACTCTCATATATCACTTCCATAAAACATAGAGTTTATTTCACTATTTTCCTCATCAAAATCTGATGGAATTTTTTTTATTCCTTTTAACTGTCCAAACTCTCTTTTTCCAAGCTTTTTTATGGCTTCTTCAAAAGGCAGTAAAACTGCTATTTTTTTATGACTTCTTCCATACTCTAAAATATAGTTCTCTTTTTTTAACTCTATATCATTTAAAATTTCAGATAGGTTTGATTTAAACTCTGCAATACTTACTGTTTGCATTAAAAAGCCTTTTTAAAAAATTATACCATTAGCTTGACAAGTTGTCAAGTTTCCTAAAAGAGACAACATATCCGACCAAAGCAAAAACCACCATCCCAAAAGACAACAACTGTCCCATAGTTAAAGTTCCACAACAGATAAAGCCAAGTTGTGGATCTGGCTCTCTAAAAAGCTCACTTACACTTCTTGCTATGGCATATAAAAATAGATAATTTAGTATTAGTTGTCCGTCAAACTTTTTATATTTTCTTGTAAAAAACATAATTAAAAAGATAACAAAACCTTCTAAAAATGCCTCATATAGTTGGCTTGGATGTCTCAAAATTCCATTTACATAGATACCCCAAGGAACATCGGTTACTCTTCCAAAAAGCTCTTGATTTAAAAAATTTCCTATTCGACCAAATATATATCCCAAAGGTATAGCGACTGCTGAAACATCAAGTATTTTTAAAGTATAACCGCTATATTTTCTTGAAAAAAGATATGCACCTATACCAAAACCGATAACTGCTCCGTGAAAACTCATACCTCTTATACCTATAAATTTTCCATTTGCTCCAAAAGGGTTAAACATTTGCCAAGGATGAACTAAATAATAAGCTGTATGTTCGGAGTAAAATAAAAAATAACCTATCCTTGCCCCTAATATAACACCTATCTCAATATATATAAAAAATTTATCTAAAATTTCATCAGAGATATTTAAGTTATCTTTTTTGATTAAGTATTTTGCAAACCATAAGGCACTAAGGAGTGCTAAAACATACATAAGCCCATACCAATGAACTTTAAGTCCGAAAAGTCCAAAGGCTACTGGGTTAAAATACTCATAAATATGTTGCCAAAATTCCATAAACTAACACTTGCTATTAAATGTAGTTCCACCATCTATAACAATAGTTTGTGCAGTGATCCATCTAGCATCATCAGTGCATAAAAAGTAACATGCACCAGCTAAATCCTCCGGCTCACCCATCTTATTTAGAGGTGATAAATCTATCGTTTTTTGTTTTATCTCTTCATAGTTTACAAAAGCCTTTAGTGCGTCGGTATCGATAGGACCGCCACTTACTGCATTTACCCTTATATTTTTACTCCCAAGTTCAACTGCTGCATACTTTACCATAGTCTCAACTGCTGCCTTATTTACCCCGTGTCCTGCATAGTTATCTATGTAAGTTATATTTCCGGTTGAACTTATAGATATGATACTTCCGCCACCAACCTTTTCCATTCTTTTTGCTGCTTCTTGAGAACCTATAACAAAGGCTACAACTGTTGCTGTCCAGATATTGTTTAAACCTCTTGGTTTTAATTTCATATATTTTCCATATCCACCAACAACCGCTCTACCATAAATCATAGCATTTGAGATAAAAAAATCAACTCTATCAAAATCTTCATCTATCTTTTTAAAAAGTTCTTTATATTGCTCTGGCTCTAAAACATTTAAAGGATAATATCTAGCTTTGATGCTATATTTATTTTCTAAATCATCTGCTATCTCTTTTGCTATCTCTTTATTTGAGTTATATGTAAAAGCTACATTTACACCATTTTGAGCAAATTTATAAACTATGGCCTTTCCAATACCCTTTGTTGCTCCGCTAATAACTAAAGTTTTTCCCTTTATCATATATTTATCCTTTTATTTTATATTTTTTTAAGACTCTTTCTATTTTAGCAAAATTTTCTTCACTTGGCTTTGTAAGTGGGAGTCTATACTCCAAAGTAGGTATAAGTCCTGCCAGATACATTGCTGCTTTTATTGGGATAGGATTACTCTCACAAAACAAAATTCTGTTTAACTCATAAAGCTCATCACTTATAGCTTTTGATGTTTTAAAGTCCCCATCTAGTGCAGCAAAAGTTAGTTCACTTATTTTATTGGGAAGAAGATTAGCTGTTACTGAAATAACACCCTTTCCACCATTTGCTATGATAGGATAGTTTATAGCATCATCACCGCTTATTACTTTAATATCTGGATATCTTGAAAGAAGCTCCACACATCTTTGCATACTTCCCGTAGCCTCTTTTATGGCATATATATTTGGGCAGTCATTAAAAAGTCTTCCAACTGTTTTACTTGTTATATCAACTCCGGTTCTTCCTGGAACATTGTATAACATAACTGGTATCTCTATAGCATCCGCTATAGCTTTATAGTGTTGATAAAGCCCCTCTTGAGTCGGTTTGTTGTAGTATGGAGCAACTGAAAGTATCCCATCAGCACCACAATTTTGTGCATAAGAGGCTAAATCTATAGCCTCTAAAGTGGAGTTACTTCCAGCTCCTGCTAAAACTTTTACTTTAGTTCCTTTACAAGTTGCAACAGCTATTTCTATACACTCTTTATGCTCGTCGTGGCTAAGTGTTGCACTCTCCCCTGTTGTTCCAACTGGAACGATAGCATCGATTCCTTGCTCTATCTGTCTTTTTATAAGTTTTTCATAAGTTATTTTATCAACTTTTCCGTCTTTAAACGGTGTTATAAGTGCTACCATAGCACCTTCTAGGTTACTCATCCTTTTCTCCTTCATATTTGAGTATTACAGTTGTTGAGTTATTTTTGTTAAAATATTTCCTAGCAACCTCTTTTATATCTTCAGGTGTTAGTTTAGCAAGATTTTCTTCATACTCTTCTAAAGGTTTTATATCTCCCCTTGCAAAATAGCTACCAAACATATCTGCTAAAGAACTACTATCTTGCATTGAGTAGATAAAATCGCTCTTTGTTTGAAGTTTTATCTTGTTTAACTCCTCTTTTGTCATATCTTTTATTTTTAACTTTTCTATCTCTTCTAACAAAACTTTTTCAACATCTTCCGCTTCAACTGCTGGATTACAGATAGCTAAAAATAAAAAGATACTTGGATATTTGTTTTCCATATTGTATGCATATATAGAACTTACCATCTGCTTTTTATCTATCAATAGCGAGTTTAAACGGCTACTTTTTCCACTACTTAAAACTTCACTTATAGCACTAAGAGCTACTTGATCGGGATTTTTAAAATCCGGAATATGATAAGCTATGGCTAACATCTGAACTTCTGACTTTTTGTTAGTTATGTAGTATCTTCTTGCACCATCTTGTTTTGGCTCTATTTGATGACTTCTTTTTATACTTTTAGTGGTATTTTTTATCTTACCAAAATGCTTTTTAACTTCTTTAAAAACCTCTTTTGGCTCTATATCTCCTGCGACTACTATCACGGCATTTTGCGGTTGGTAGTAGGTTTTGTGGAACTCTTTTATCTCTTCTATAGTCCAATTTTTTATATCATCTATAAAACCTATCGGAGTCCAGTGATATGAGTTATATATAAAGGCACTGTTAAAAAGTCTAAAGTAAAGATAACCTGTCGGTTGGTTGTCTGTTCTCCAGTATCTCTCCTCTAAAACTACCTTTCTTTCGGGTTGAAACTCTTTATCTTTTAAGTTTAGATTTTGCATAAGCTCTGCAAAAAGTTCAAGTGATTTTGAGAGATTTTTAGAAGAGCTTTTTATATAGTAGTGAGTATAATCAAAACCTGTTGAGGCATTGTTCACACCTCCAAAACCCTTTACTATCTCATCAAATTCTCCGGCTTTTAAATTTTTTGTTGATTTGAAGTTTAGATGCTCTAACATATGTGCTATACCACTTTTACCCATAACTTCATCACCACTTCCAACTTTATAAAATATATCAGTTGTTATGACATTTGAACCGTTTTTCATAGGGATAACAACTATCTCAAGTCCGTTATCAAGCTTTTTTGTAAAATATTTGGGCAAAGAGTTTCCCATTACTGCTCCTAAAAATAGTATAATCAAAAGTAAAAATCTCATCTAAGATCTGCTCCCACTGCTTCTTCAAGTCTGTTAAATCCTTCAGTTTTTAAAAGTTCTAAAAGTCGGTTATTTATCTTTGAAATAAGATATGGACCTTCAAAAATAAGTGCAGATAAAACTTGAACTAAACTAGCTCCAACTTTTATCCTTTTATATGCCTCATCACCATCACTTATCCCACCGACACTTATGAGTATAGTTTTACCATAAAAATCTTTTGCTAATTCTTTAAAAAGAAAAAAACTCTTTTCTTTTAAAACTGCTCCGCTTATTCCGCCGAAATTCTTTGCATTTGGTAAGATGGTGTAATCTACAGTTGTATTTGTTGCTATGATACCATCTGCTCCTGCATTGATAGCACTTTGACAAATATGCTTAGCATCATCGACCTTCATATCAGGAGCTATTTTTAAAAAAATAGGCTTATCGGTTTTACTCTTTGCCATAGTAAAAAGCTCTTTTATAAAGGCTTCATTTTGCAAATCTCTAAGTCTTGGAGTATTTGGCGAAGAAATATTTATCACTATATAGTCGCTTATACCTTTTACCTCATCTATAAGGATTTTATAATCCTCTATCGCTTTATTTTCTGGAGTTATCCTGTTTTTACCAATATTTGCTCCGATAGGTATCTTGTATGGATAAAGTTCTTTAAGTCTTTTTTTAAAATATAATATGCCCTTGTTGTTAAATCCCATAGCATTTTGGATTGAGTTGTATTCGGGATATCTAAAAAGTCTTGGTTTTGGATTTCCCGCTTGAGGTTTTGGAGTAACTGTTCCCACTTCAACATAACCAAATCCAATCGCTTCCAAAGCTTTTATCATAGTGGCATTTTTATCAAATCCCGCTCCAAGCCCAAGAGGGTTTTCAAACTCTATCCCCAAAATATTTTGGGACAATTTACAGTTTGTTTTCTTGTAGTAGTTTCTTATAAAGATAAGCAAAAAAGGTAGATAATCCCCCAAAGTTTTAGTAACCGCTTCGGTTAGTTCGTGAGCATTTTCCGGATCTAGTTTGTATATATACTTTTTAAAAGTTTGATAATTCATCTTGCCTCTTATTGTTTGTTTTATGAAGAGCTAATTATATCTTGTTTTGCTTACTGTTTGGATATGATAAAATCATACTAAACTAGAAGGAACCTCCAAAGCTATTTTAGGACAAAATACTCTTTAGCCATCTCCTTTGACTCAAAAGCTTCTGCCTCAAACTCTTCCTCTCCTATTTTAACTTTTCCTTTTTTTGCTTTTGTATAGGTTAGGATGAGTTTTGAAGCAAGAAGTTTATCTCCATTATTTGAACTTTTGTTTATAAGACAAAGTGGAGATGGAATATCTAAAGCTCTTGCAAAGATATATTTTGGATTTGTTATCTTTTTTATCTTTTCATTATCATCTTTGTTTCTTCCGATGATAAGTTTTGCTCCATTTGGAAGTCTTAAGTGCCTTCCTACTTTTAAGATATCAATATCCTCAACTATAAACTCATCATATTCTAGATGCTCTTTTATTTTTTCTGCCATAGCCTCTTCAGTTAAAAGACAACCACCCCCCGGACTTTCAAACTCACTAAAACCCCACTTTTTAGCTAAATTTAGTTGCATATCTCTATTTCTTCCACTAACTCCTAAAAGTTTTTCTCTATTTACCCAACCCTCTAACTCGGGTTTTGTAAGAGGCATAAGTTTTGCACTTAGTGGGCGAAGTATCAAACTCTCCTCGTCTCCTGCGAGTTTTGTAACATTTTTTATCGCATCGGCTCTTTGGCTCATAGGTCTTTGTCCGATAACCTCACCGGTTACAACGAACTTTGCATCATACTCTTGTAAAAGTGAGAGAGCTATCCTAAGCATATTTGCATGGCAATCTATGCAGGGGTTGAAGTTTTTTCCATAGCCGTATTTTGGATTAAAGAGGACATCTTGAACAAACTGCTTTTTAGCATCTATCATCTCAAAGTTCGCACCAACCATTTTTGCTCGTTTTTCTAAAAGTTCACTTTTATCATCACTTTTTCCAAAGCCTACATCTATATAAAGTGCGGTTACATCTATGCCTTGAAGTGTAAGCAGTTTAACAGCTATCATACTGTCAAGTCCACCGCTAAATAGTGCTAAAGCTCTCATATCCTACCAACTCTCCCTTTTGAAGTTTTCTTATATTTTCATTTATCCGTCTGAGCAAAAAGCTTTTTTTGTTAAAATCTATAGTTTTATCTTTTTTGATTTGCTGTAATTTTTGGCGATTTTTTATGATAAGAAGATTTATGATTTGCCCTTTTAACTCCTCTTCACTAAGCTCTTTTATATCATCTCTTATATCTATTCCAACTAAGCAAGGATTCTCTCTATCCCCTTTTAGTAGTGATAAAAACTCCTCTTTATGCACTACAAAAACATCTTTTCCAACTATATTTAAAAGTTCATCGATGAGATGAGGATGAGTAAGAAAAGTTTTTATAAGGCCAAGTTCTGCTATATCCTCCTTTTTTGAGAGTCTTCTTTGATTTGGTATAAGCTCTTTTGAAGTTTTTATAAATCTTGAAGAGATATTTAGAGATGCACTAAGATATGTTTTATACTCCTCTTGAAGTATAGGGGAGAGTGTTTTTAAGTATTTTGTAGCTTCTTTTAAAGCATCCTCTTTTTGGAGTGGAGCATTTATGTTGTATTTAGAAATAATCTTTTCAAAACAAAATTCTACAAATGGTTTTGGCTTTGAAAAAAGCTCTTTTAACTTTTCTAACTTTCCTTCCTTTACCATATCGGCTGGATCAAGCCCACCTTCAAATATCACAACTCCGCCCTTAACACTCTTTTGCGAAAGCACAGTTGATGCTTTAAAAGCGGCATTTATTCCCGCTTCATCTCCATCATAAGCGACTATAACTTCACTTGCACCTTTTAAAAGTATCGGTATATGAGAAGAGGTTAGGGCAGTTCCCAAAGTTGCGATAGCATTTGTAAATCCAGCTTGATGAAGCATAATGACATCCAAATATCCTTCACAAACTATAACTTGATCAAGTTTTGAGATGCTTTGTCGTGCTTTATGGTAACCATAGAGTAGTCTTGACTTATCAAAGACTTTACTTTGAGGAGAGTTTATATATTTTGCAGGATGATTTGTGATAGTTCTTCCTCCAAAACCGACTATCTTTCCACTTGGGTTAAAGATAGGGAAAGTTACCCTTTGTGAAAACCTTGCATAAAATCTTCCATCATTACCTTTTGCAACCGCTCCAACTTCCAAAGCTTTGGTTGTTGAAATTCCCTTATAATTTAAAAAGTTCATACTTTCACTTGAAGATGGAGCATATCCTAACTCAAAGCTTTTTATCGTGCTTTCATAGATGCCTCTATCAAGTAGATAGTTTTTAGCAGTTTGATTTTTATCAAGATTTTTCCTATAAAAGTGGTTCAAATCCTCTAATACCTCCTTTTGCTCTCCCGCTTTTTTATCATCTTTTGTATAAGTTAGATGGATATTATACTTTTTTGCAAGTTTTTCAACGGCTTCTGGATAACTTAGTTTTTCATAATCCATAACAAACTTTATGGCATCCCCTCCGACTCCACACCCAAAACAGTGAAATATCTGCTTAGAAGGACTCACAACAAAAGAGGGAGTTTTTTCGCTATGAAAGGGGCAGTTTGCTTTAAAGTTTGCACCACTTTTTTTTAGCTCAATATATTCTCCTATTACATCAACAATATCAAGGCGATTTTTAAGATTTTCTATCGAGCTTTGTTCTATCATAGGATGATTATAGTAAAATAAAATAAAACATAAAACAGATATTTGAGGGTTTAAGTATGAGAATGTTATATATTTTTATTTTATTGGTTAGTAATCTTTTTAGTTATGAGTTACAACTTAAAAAAGGGTGGCATCTAATAGGTGCAGTTGAGGATATAAAAGCAGATATTTTTAAAACAGAGAAAAATTGTATAGATTGTGTATGGAAATATGATAAGAGTTGGAAATTATTTATAGCTAATGGAGTAGATTATAACTATACAGGGAAAACTTTTTCTTTTATAAACAAAGGTGAAGGATTTTGGGTTAAAGCAAATAAAGAGTGTAATATCACTTATAACAAATATCAAAATCTACAGATAAATGATACTTATTATCAATATCAATGGAATTTAAATCCAAATAGTTTTTATCATCAAGATGGGGTAGCGGTTAAAAATTCTGATATAAATATATCTTCAGCTTGGACACAAACACTTGGAGAAGAGGTAAAAGTAGCGGTTATAGATGACTGTTTTGATAAAAATCACAAAGATTTATATAAAAATGTTTATAAAACCTTTAATGCAAATGATTTTTCATCAAATGTTTTTGGAAATAACTGTCACGGAACAGAAGTAGTAGGAGTGATAGGGGCTAGTTTGAATGATAAAGGTATAGTTGGTGTTGCTCCAAAAGCTAAACTTATTTTGATAAGTATCAACCTGTCATACTCTTATGAGAGTGATTTTATAAATGCTTTTGAATATGCAAAACAACAGGGTGCAAAAATTATAAACTGTAGTTGGGGAAGTGGTGAGATTACACAAAGTCTTAAAGATGAGTTAGAGAGGATAAGAAAAAGTGGTATTGTAACGGTATTTGCTAGTGGAAATTCTGGGAATAATTTAGATAGTGAATATATAGATGATGAAAGTGAAGACCCAAATGTTATAGGAGTAGGAGCAACTGATGCAACAAATGATGTAGCTTATTATTCAAACTATGGATCAAATATAGACATTTTAGCACCTGGTGGAACACTAGATTTGGGTATATATTTACTAAAGGATAATGATGAGTATGGAGTTGAAGCTGGAACAAGTTTTTCTGCTCCCACTGTATCGGGAGCCATAGCTTTACTGTTATCAAAAAAATCTGACCTAAGCTTTTTTGATATCAGGAAAAAGTTGATTACAACTGCAGATAAAATAGGTAAAGAAAATGGTGCAGACTATGTAAATGGATTTGATAAGTATAGAGCTTATGGAAAAATAAATGTTGGAAATCTACTAAAATAGGAGGATAAAGTGAGATTTTTTTTGTTATTATTTATAACTTTTTTATATAGTGATGAGTTTTATTATGAATTTGGTAAAAAAGTTTTTTTAAAACCTGCTTTAAATAAGATGAGTAGAGGAGTAATAAAGAGTGATGTTAGATATTATAAAACAGAAAATGGTAAAATTGTGGGTATAGGACGGAAAATCTTAGTAAAGTTCAAAGATAAAGCAGATATTAAATCTTTTTTTAGTAAATATAAAATAAAAAACTATAAAAAACTATATGGGAATGTTTTTATCATAGTTCTTGATAACAAGCAAGATATATTTAAGTTTTCACAAGAACTCTACTGTGATGAAGATACAGTCTATGCTATACCAAATAAAATAAAAAAATACCAAAAACGGTAAGGATTTTTTATGAAACTAACTTTAAACTCTCCACTTGATATGCACCTACATTTAAGAGATGGTGATATGTTAAAAACGGTTGCTCCTTTAAGCAGTAGAGATTTCTCAGGAGCTATTGTGATGCCAAACTTAGTTCCTCCTGTAACTTCGATAGAGGATGTAAAAGCTTATGAAAAAAGGATAAAAGAGGCGATAGGAGATGATGAGTTTGAACCCTTTATGACTTTGTTTTTTAAAAGTGAGTATGATTATGACTTTTTAAAAGAGGCAAAAAACTATATAAAAGCTATCAAACTCTATCCATCTGGTATTACTACAAATAGTGAGGGAGGAGTAAGCTCTATGGATGAAAAAACTTTAGCTCCCACTTTAGAAGCTATGAGTGAGCTTGAGATACCACTTTGTATCCACGGTGAAACAGATGGTTTTGTTATGGATAGAGAAAAAGAATTTATTCCTATCTATGAAAAACTTGCAACCTCTTTTCCAAAACTAAAAATCATTATGGAACATATAACAACAAAAGAGGCTGTAAAAGCACTAAAGAGACATCAAAATCTATATGCAACCATAACTTTGCACCATCTTTATATAACTTTAGATGATGTTATAGGAGAAATACTAAAACCTCACTACTTTTGTAAACCTATCGCAAAAAGACCTAAAGATAGAGAAGCACTTTTAGAGGTTGCTTTAAAAGCAGATAAAAAAGTGATGTTTGGAAGTGACTCTGCCCCTCATCCAAAATACTTAAAAGAGGCTTCTGAATGTGCGGCTGGAGTATTTACTGCACCGATTATCTTACCTGCTCTTTGTGAACTTTTTGAAAAGTATGATGCTTTAGAAAACCTGCAAAATTTTGTAAGTGATAATGCAAGAGAGATTTACAGTATCACTCCTATTAAAAAAAAGATAGTTTTAGAAAAAAAAGAGTTTGAAGTTCCTTTAAAATATAAAGATGTCGTTCCTATGTTTGCAGGAGAGAGGCTTGGGTGGAAGGTTGGATACTAAGTAGTGTTTACAACAATAAGCACTTATTAGATAAAATACCTCCCTTTAAAACTTTCCAAATAAGAGGCACAAAATTTATGGAAACTAAGAGCAAAGATTTTTTAAGAAAGATAGTTGAAGAGGATTTAAAAAGTGGAAAATACAAAAAAATAGTTACTAGATTTCCTCCCGAGCCAAACGGTTTCCCTCATATCGGACATGCAAAGTCCATATCTATCAACTTTGGTATAGCAAGAGATTATAATGGACGATGTAACTTAAGGATGGATGATACAAATCCCACAACAGAAGATACAAAATATGTAGAAGCTTTAAAAGATGCTGTTGAGTGGTTAGGTTTTAAGTGGGATGGTGAAGTAAGGTATAGTTCTGATTATTTTCAAAAGTTATACGAGTATGCGATAGAGCTTATAAAGATAAAAAAAGCTTATGTGGATAGCTTAAGTGAAGAGGAGATAAAAAGGTATAGAGGAACTATAACAACTCCGGGTAAAAGAAGCAAATATGCCGATAGAACGGTAGAAGAAAATCTTGATCTTTTTGAGCGAATGAAAAATGGCGAATTTAAAGATGGAGAGCATATCTTAAGAGCAAAGATAGATATGAGTTCACCAAATATGAAGTTAAGAGATCCACTTTTGTATCGTATAAGACATACTAATCACTATAGAGCAAAAGATGAGTGGGCTATATATCCGATGTATGACTTCGCACACCCTTTATCGGACTACTTAGAGGGGATAACTCACTCATTTTGCACTTTAGAGTTTGAAAATAACAGAGATTTATACAACTGGGTTATAGAAACTTTAAACTTAAAACCGCCAAGACCTTATCAGTATGAGTTTGCAAGACTGAATATGAATTATATGCTTATGAGTAAGAGAAAACTTTTAGAACTTGTTGAAAAAAAGATAGTAAATGGCTGGGATGATCCAAGACTTCCTACTATCGCAGGTTATAAAAGAAGAGGTTATACTCCTGAATCTATCCTAAACTTTTGTGAGCAAATAGGTATAGCAAAAGCTAACTCTGTTGTAGATGTTTCTCAACTTGAGTTTGCCATAAGAGATGACTTAAACAAAAAAGTCCCAAGAGTTATGGCAGTTTTAAACCCTCTAAAAGTTACTATCATAAACTATGACGGAAGTGAGATGATAGATGCTCCATACTATCCGCCAGATGTGCCAAAAGAGGGAACAAGAAAGGTTCCTTTTTCAAAAGAGATATATATCGATAGAGCAGACTTTAGTGAAAATCCTCCAAAAGGATACTTTCGTCTAACTCCAAATCAACCTGTAAGATTGAAATATGCCTATATCATAACTTGTAAAGAGGTTATAAAGGATGAAAATGGTGAAATAGTAGAGTTAAAAGTAAAGTTTCATCCAAACTCAAAAAGTGGTTTGGATACAAGTGGTATAAAAGTAAAAAGTGCTATACAGTGGGTTGAAGCAAATAGTGCTAAAAAGATAGAGGTAAGACTCTACGATAGACTTTTTAAAGTTGAAAATCCAAAAGGTTTAGAAGATATAAATCCGAACTCTTTAAAAATCATAAAAGATGCTCTCATAGAACCAGCGGTTATAGAAGAAAAACCAGATGTAAGGTTTCAGTTTGAAAGAGAGGGTTACTTTTTTAGAGAGCCTATCGACTATACAGATGAAAAACCTGTTTTTAATAAAATAGTATCTTTAAAAGACTCTTGGGCAAAAAAGATTAAAAAAGCTCCTAAAAAAGAGCAAAACAGACCTAAACAAAAAATAAACCAAGTAGAGGGAAAAGTTACTCCTATGACAAAAGAGGAGCAGGAAAGATATGATAGCTATATATCAAAATATAAACTAAATAGCGAAGTAGCAAACACTTTAGCTAGAGATGAGAAGCTATCAAACTTTTTTCAGGAGTGTCTAAAGGTTTCTAACTTTGCTAAAACTATAGCAAATATAGTGGCAAATGAAGTAGCAAGAGAGTTAAAACAAAAAGAGTTAAACGAGTTAAAGTTTTCTCCAAAAGATGTAGCAGAGCTTTCTAATATGATAGAAGATGAAACTATCTCTACAAAGATAGCAAAAGATATTTTTGTAGAGATGATACAAACAGGAGATAATCCTAACTCCATAGTAGAGTTAAAAGGACTTATTCAAATAAGTGATGAGAGTGTGATAAATCCTATCATAGACGACATCATCTCTAAAAATCCCGACAATGTAGAAAAATATAAAGCAGGAAATAAAAAACTTTTAGGCTTCTTTGTAGGTCAAGTTTTAAAAGCCTCAAATGGTAAAGCAAACCCAAAAGTAGTAAATAAGTTGGTAGCAAAAAGGTTGGCTTAAAAATAGTTTTTGTGGTATAATACCATAAAAAAACAGGAGGTATCTTTTATGAGTGCAGTAGTTGAACTTTATACATATGATGACTATGTAAAATGGGAAGGTGACTGGGAACTTATAGATGGAAGACCTCTTGCTATGGCACCCGCACCGGTAAGAAAGCGTCAGAGTTTGGCAAGTGAGTTGATATTTCGCTTAAAAGAGCAGATACAAGAGTGCGAGGAGTGCGAAGTATTACCGGAGATAGACTATAAAATCAGTGAAGATACCATCCTTAGACCCGATATAGTTTTAACTTGTGATGAAACAGGTGAAGCCTATCTTGTAAAAGCTCCTTTGGTAGTGATAGAAATCATCTCAAAATCAACTGCAAAAAGAGATGAAAAATATAAATATGAGATATATGAAGAGGAAAAAGTTCCTTACTATGTTTTAGTATATCCCGATGACTTAAAAGCAAAGATTTTTAAGCTTACTTCAAAAGGTTATGATAAAGAGGGAGATTTTACTAGCCAAAAGTATCATTTTAAAGATATAAAGTGTGAAGTAGAGCTTGATTTTGAAAAGGTTTTTAGAAGATATAGAAAATGAAAAAATGATTTTATTAACTGTTATTAATCTTTTATTTGTTTATAATTAACCACTTTTCTTTATACTTCAAAATGTGAAGCGATTCTGTAGAAACGATTCATCTTACCTCCTTTAAAATATATTTTAAGAGTGCCTCCGAGTGAGGACTCTTAAAGTTCTTACAAGTTTTAAGATTTTAAAATCAAATTAAAATCAAGGATTTATTATGAGAAAGGTTATTATTTTATCTGTAGTATTAGCTACAGCTATATTTGCAAAAGTGGAGTTTGATATTTTACAAAATACTCCAGAACACATTATGCCCACATCACCAAATCAAGTTTTGTCATATAACAAAGCGATAAAAGATGCTATAAAATCAGTAGTAAATATATCAACAAAAAAGAGTATAAAGATCACAAAAAACTTCTCTATACCAAACCTTCCTTTCCCAAAAGAGTTTATGGAGCCACTTTTTAGGCACTTTCCAAAATCAAGACCTTTACAAGCTTTAGGAAGTGGGGTTATAGTAACAAGTGATGGTTATATCGTTACAAATTCCCATGTTATAGATGGAGCTGATGAGATAAAAGTAACTCTGCCAAACTCAAAAAAGGAGTATAAAGCAAAAGTTGTTGGTATCGATAGTGAGAGTGATTTGGCAGTTATAAAGATAAAATCTAAAAATCTCCCAGCTATAAAGATAGCAAACTCTAAAAATCTTTTCATAGGAGATGTAGTTTTTGCGATAGGAAACCCTTTTGGAGTGGGTGAAACCGTAACAAGTGGTATAGTTTCAGCTCTCAACAAAGATAGAGTGGGGCTTAATAGTTATGAAAACTTTATACAAACAGATGCTTCGATAAATCCAGGAAATAGTGGTGGAGCTTTAGTAGATAGTAGAGGAGCTTTAGTAGGTATAAACAGTGCTATCATCTCAAAAAGTGGTGGAAACAACGGTATAGGACTTGCAATACCATCAAATATGGTTTTAGATATAGCAAAAAAACTTATAGATGATGGAAAAGTAAATCGTGGATATATGGGGATAAGCATCAGTGATGTTACACCAAATCTAAAAGATGTTTACACTCATAAAAGTGGTGCAGTTATTTTAGATGTAGAACCAAACTCTCCTGCAAGTAAAGCAGGACTTAAAAGAGGGGATCTTATCTTTAAGATAGATAACAAAAATATAGAGGATGCTACGGAACTAAAAAGGATAGTTGGTAGTTACGACCCTAAACAAAAGATAACTATAGAGTATGAAAGAGATAAAGAAAATAAAAGTGTAGAGGTTACACTTGCAAACAGAACAACACAGATAGCCTCTGCAAAAAATAGCTCTTTAAAAGGATTGTCTCTTTCAAATATTACAAATGAGCTAAGATATGAGTATAGAATACCAAGTGACTTAAAGGGAGTTTTGATAAAAGATGTAAAACCAAACTCAAAAGCTGAAGAAGTGGGACTTCAAGCAGGAGATGTTATAATACAAATTGAAGACAGCAATATCAAAGATATAAAAGATGTTAAAAGGGTGTTTAGTAAGTATAAAGATAAACCAAAAAGAATATATATAAACAGATATGGTAGTGTTTTGATGTTTGTTTTAAAATAAGGAAGATTTATGGTAAAAGTTTTAATGATAGAGGATGACTTAGAGTTAGCGGAAGTTTTAACAAAGTATCTAAAAAAGTTTGATATAGATGTAGATATAGCAGAGGAACCCTTTATAGGGCTTTCGATGCTAGAGGTAAACAGTTATGAGCTTTTGATACTTGATTTAACCCTGCCGGGGCTTGATGGGCTAGAACTTATACCAAAGATAAGAGAAAAAAGTGATATACCAATCATCATATCTTCTGCAAGAGATGATATCTTAGATAAGGTTATGGGACTTGAAAGAGGAGCTGATGATTATCTACCAAAGCCATACAATCCAAGAGAGCTTGAAGCTAGGATAAAGACTATATTAAGAAGAAAGAGTGCTATATCTGCTATAGATGCACAAAAGAAAAAAGAGGAGATTTTTGATTTAAACGAAGATGCTATGCAGATAAGATTTAAAGGAGAGCTTTTACAACTTACTCCAGCAGAGTATGACATACTTTCGATGCTTATAAAAAATAAAGGTGGAGTTATTTCAAGAGATAGATTTTTATATGAAAGTGAAAATATAGATGATGATAGCTCTTTAAAAAATATAGATGTTATGATTTCTCGTATAAGAAGCAAGATCTCAAAGATAGATGACAGCTTCACATATATAAAACCGGCTCGTGGTATAGGGTATCAGTTAGTTTTACCATAATGTTTAAAAAGATCTCTATAACCACATTTATAAACTTACTGTTTGTATTTTCCTTTACCTCCACTATAGTGGCTTTTATCTTCTTTTTGGAGTGGGATAAGGCAAGATATGAACAGTTTTTAAGGCAGAGATATACACTTATTGGTAATACATTTTTAACAGAACTTCAGTTTTTACCAACCAAAGAGCATTTGCAAGAGTTATATAAACACTTTTCACTTAAAGAGGTAAAACAACCTAACTGCTGTTTAGATATACTTAAAAAATCAAAAGTTTTATATATCCAAGAGTCTCATTTAGGAAGGATAAGGATACTTCTTTATGATAGAGAACACTATATCTATATACAAAATATAGGCTATAACTTGATGCTAAAGGATAAACTCTCAAATACTCGCTCATCCATAGCACTCTTTTTGTTTGCTTTGATGACATTTGTTATGTTTATACTGTATATCAACTTTATCAAAAAGTTTTTGCCACTTAGTCGTTTAAATGCACAAGTGGAAGAGTTTGCAAATGGTAACCTGAATATCAAAATAGATGATTATGGAGAGGATGAGATAGGGCAAATAGCAAAAAACTTTAAAAAAGCGATAGAGTATATAAATGAACTGATAGAATCTAAAAATCTTTTTATGAGAAATATGCTTCACGAGCTAAAAACTCCTATAACAAAGGGAAGAATTATTGCTGAGTCGATAGAGGATGTTGAGGATAAAGAGATACTCATAAGAGCTTTTGAAAGGATGAATGAAATCATCTCAAACTTAGCACAGATAGAAAAACTAACTCTAAAAACTCAAAAACTAAACAAACAAATGATAAAACTCTCTTCAAGTATAGAGGAGGTCAAAAAACTACTCCTTTATGATGTTGATTCAAAAAATATTATAGAAAAATATAAAGATATAGAGTTTGAAGCAGACCCAAATCTATTTGCTATAATATTAAAAAATCTCATAGATAATGGTAAAAAATTTTCAACTGATGGCAAAGTAAGAATAGAAGCAGATGATTTTTCTATCAGAGTTATATCAAAAGGAGAGCCTTTAAAAGAGCCGTTTAAAAACTATATAGAGCCGTTTGCACAGGGTGAAAAGAGACGGAGTGGATTTGGTTTGGGATTATACATAGTTAAAAAGATTTTAGATTTACATCACTTTAATTTTGCTTATAAGTATAAAAATGGAGAAAATCACTTTATCATAAACTTGTATCATTGCCCAGTTTCTTATCTAAGATTCTCATAATATTTGTAAGATGAGGACTCATTGGCAAATCATCTCTTTTTAGTATCTTTTTTGCCAACTTATAGTTATCACTCATAACCGCACTATAAAGAGCATCAATATGAAAGTTTTTTGCTATATCAGTTCTTGTATCAACTAATGCCTGGTAAAGATTTAGGTATCTTATGTATTGCTTATTTTTTATAAAATTTTTTAAAGTTTCTGTAATCTTTCTATGTTTGATTCTCATATCTAGTTCTTTTAAGATAGATGCTAAGACTTTATTTTTAGGATCCAAAGAATGAAGCTCCACTGAATACCTTAGTATATTTTTTTTATCATTTATTTTATAAAAGTGCTTTAGCAATATCTCACGAGACTTTACATCGCTAGGATTATCTTTAGCATAAACCATAAGATATGTTATCTTATAAGTTTGTTCATTTGCAAATAGTAAAAAAGTTAAAAACATATACATCAAAATTTTTTTCATACATACCTTTTAGCAAAATCTATACCACTATATCGACTCTATTTATAAAATCTTTAGATATAATTGAGGAAAATTTCTAAGGGAAAACTCCGAAATAAAAAAGGTTTTTTTATGAATATCAAAAAAGATATAACACAATTTATTGCAAATACACCTCTTATAAGACTAAACAAACTCTCCAATAGTTTAGGAGTTGAGATAGTTGCAAAGTGTGAATTTTTAAATCCAAGTGGTTCTATAAAAGATAGAGTTGCACTTTTTATGATAGAAGAGGCGAAAAAAAAGGGATTGATTGATCCTAATACAACTATCATAGAACCAACAAGTGGAAACACAGGCATAGCTCTAGCTAGTATATGTGCAAGTTTAGGGTTAAAACTTATTCTTACAATGCCTAAATCTATGAGTAAGGAAAGGAGAACTATCTTAAAAGCCTATGGAGCAAAACTTGAACTTACCCCTGCAAAAAGTGGTATGCAAGGAGCTATAGATAGAGCCTATCAACTTCAAAATGAGATAAAAAACTCCTATATTCCCCAACAGTTTGAAAATGAAGCAAATAAACTCTCACACATAAAGACAACTGCTTTAGAGATATTAAAAGATACAGATGGAGAGTTTGATTATTTTGTCTCAGGTGTAGGAACTGGAGGAACTTTTACAGGTTGTAGTAAAGTTTTTAAAAAAGAGTTGGAAGATATAAAGTGTATAGCAGTAGAGCCAAAGAATAGTGCAGTTTTAAGTGGAGAAGAAGTTGGAGATCACAACATTCAAGGAATCGGAGCCGGATTTATCCCAAAAATAGTAGAAAAAGATTTGATAGATGAGGTTATAAAGGTAGGTGATGAGGAAGCCTTTTTGATAGCAAGAAACTTAGCAAAAGATGAAGGACTCTTAGTAGGCATAAGCTCCGGAGCAAATATCTTTGCATCAATTATGGTAGCAAAAAGATATTCCCCAAAAAGGATAGTAACCATACTTCCAGATACCGGAGAGAGATATCTTAGTAGTGGCTTGTTTGGGTAGGAATATGAACTACATAGGAAGTAAATATAAACTATCATCTTGGATAAAAGAAGAGATAAAAAAAGTTGTGGGAGATGACCTATCCCAAAAAATTTTTTGTGATATCTTTGCAGGAACAGGAATAGTTGGAAGAACTTTTAAAAAAGATGTAAAACAAGTTATAGCAAATGATATAGAGTGTTATAGCTATGTATTAAATCAAAATTATATAAAAAATCATAAATCTTTAAAAAGAGCCGATGAGTTGATAGATACTTTAAATAATTTTGAATTAAAAGAGGGATTTATCTATAAAAACTATTGTCTTGGAAGTAGAAGTGGTAGGCAATATTTTAGTGATACCAACGGTAAAAAGATAGATGCGATTAGAGGTAAGATTAAAGAATGGTTTGAGAGTAAATTTATAAACGAAGATGAATATTTTTTTTTACTTGCTTCACTGCTTGAGAGTGCCGATAAAGTTGCAAATACCGCAAGTGTTTATGGTGCTTTTTTAAAACATCTTAAAAATTCAGCCCAAAAAAAGCTTGAGTTAAAACCTGCTTTATTTGAGATAAGTGATAACCTCCATCAAGTTTACAAAGATGATGCAAATACTCTTATAAAACAAATTCAAGGAGATATTTTATATCTTGACCCACCATATAATCATAGACAATATGGAGCAAATTATCATTTGTTAAATACAATTGCGGAGTATAAAGAGTTTAAACCAAAAGGGAAAAGTGGACTTAGGGAGTATTTTAAATCAAACTATTGTAAAAAAAATGAAGTAACAAAAAGCTTTGAAGATCTTATAAAAAATGCAAATTTTAGATATATCTTTCTAAGCTATAACAATGAAGGTTTGATGAGTGAAGATGAGGTAAGAGGTATTATGAAAAGATATGGAAAGTATGACTTGATAACAAAAGAGTATAGGAGATTTAAAGCAGATAAGAGTAAAAATAGAAATCACAAAGCAGATAAAACTTTTGAGTATCTGCATATTTTAGAAAAATATGATTAGAATATTGTTATTTCTAATATTGTTATTTCTCCTAAGACTGTTAGAATACAAAGGTTGTTTGAAAAACAAGAGATTGATTATGATATGGTTAGCAAACTACTTGCAACAATATTGCCTGAAGATAAAAAGTGGATATTATGTATGGATAGAACAAACTGGAAACTTGGAAAATTAAATGTTAAT
>CAZUPK010000006.1:0-8442 GCA_964622255.1 uncultured Campylobacterales bacterium | reverse complement strand
GTTGTAAGCCCTACGAGATTAAAGTTAAACAACTCCAAGCTCCTGCCTCTTTAGGTGGGGTAGTTCATATAGGCAATACCCTTATATTAGGATCTACCTTTTCTTTTAAAATAGCTTCTATCGCATAGAGTGTTCCTGTAAAGCTACTAGCACAACCGCTACAAGCTCCAAGATATCTTATATAGATATCTATATATTTACCATCTTTTCTTATGTCCAAAATCTCTAAATTTCCACCATCCATAACAAGCATCTGTCTTATGTTATCATCGATAATTTTTTCAACTTTTTTAAGTTGTTGAACCACTGTCATCTCTTTAAATGGGATATCGTCAGAATTTTCAGCTTGATTTTGAAGTTTCTCTTTTTCCATCTCAGCTCTTACATCTCTTAGTATATCTACAAGATAATACTCTCTAGTTTCGTGACCGCCGGGTCTTATACAGCTTTTACAAAATGCTCCGGCTTTTGTGTAATCAGTTATTTCCTCGATAGTTTTTAAGTCGTTTAATCTTATAACATCTCTTAAAGTTCCAAGACTTACTCTTGCACACTCACAAACTATTATATCATCTTCAAAACTATCCATATCAACCTTCAAATACTTAGATGCTGCTTTTTTTATAACATCATATGCCATAACTGAACAGTGCATCTTTTGAGGGGGAATAGCCGGTGTGTTAGGATCATCTCTCAATGCCTTTTCAACATCTATATTTGTTATTTTAACAGCTTCTTCAACTTTTTTTCCCAAAGTAAGTTCAGTCATAACATCACTACTTGCTATGGCAGTTCCACAACCAAAACTTTTAAACTTTGCATCGATGATTTTATCAGTTTTAGGATCTACTATCCAGTAAAGCCTTACTGCATCACCGCAACTTTCCGCTCCATAGTCGGCAACTATAAGTTTTCCACCCATTTTCTTTGCATCCTCTTGGGTAAGCTCTCCCATAAACTTGGGATTGTTCATCCTATTTTGCACATTTTGGCTATACTCATCCCAGATGCTTCCACCTATTAAACTATCAAAACCCATCATTTATCTCCTTTTGGCATATAAGCATATGAACTACTTATGTTTCTCAATCTTTCCACAGCCTTTTTAACAACTTTTATCGTATAGTCTATTTCCTCTTTAGTTGTAAATCTACTGAGAGAAAATCTTATAGCAGTGTGAGCTAAATCTGCTTCGGCTCCTATAGCTTCCATAACAGGGTTACTTTCAAGATCTTCACTAGCACATGCACTTCCTGTGCTTGCGGCTATTCCTGCTTGGTTTAAATCCCAAAGCATTGCTTCACCTTCTATGCCTCTAAAACTTATAAGTATGGTTGTTGGAACTCTATTTTCTCTTGGAGTTACGACAAAAGTATCCTCTATTTTTAAAAGTTCATCTTCTAAATAATCTCTAAGTTCTCTTATTTCACTTAACTCAAAATCCATACTATCAAGAGCTAACTCCATAGCTTTTCCCATACCTATGATTCCGGGAACATTCAAAGTTCCACTTCTAAGTTTTCCCATTTGACTTCCACCGTGAAAAAGTGGTAAAAGTTCATATCCACTTTGGATGTAAAGTCCGCCTACTCCTTTTGGTGCATGGAACTTATGTCCTGAAAATGTTAAGTATCTTATCCCCGGATTTGCTTTTAGATCTATCTTTACTTTTCCTATGGCTTGGACTGCATCGGTATGAAAAGGAACCCCTTTTTCAAGGCAAATCTTAGCTATTTCTTCAACCGGGAAGATAGCTCCTGTTTCGTTATTTACCCACATAATAGAAACTAAAGCAGTTTTAGGAGTTATATAGTTAGCTACCGTTTGAGCCTCTATTAAACCTTGACTATTTATAGGCACATAACTTACCTTTACTCCCAAACTTTCTAAAAATTTTGCAGTTGCCATCATAGAAGGATGTTCTACCTCACTTATGATGATATGATCTTTTTTTCCATTTATGATTTCACTAAAATAGGTGCCTTTTAGCACCCAGTTGTTACTCTCAGTAGCACACGAAGTTACTACTATACTATCTTTTTTATCGGCATTTAGTCCCAGATATAGTTGTTCTAAAGCTGTTTTTAGTGCTGGATGAGTTTCTCTTGCATAGTCGTGTAAGGAGTTTGGATTTCCATACTTTTGACAAAAAAATGGATCCATCACTTTTTTTACTTGCTCATCTACCATTGTAGTGGCATTATTATCTAAATATACCCTCATTTTAAAAAGCCTTTCTGTATAAATAAGACTTGGTTAGTCTTAATAAAAATTATATACACAATTTTATTAAAATTAATCTAAATAGTTGATTTAAAGTTAAATTGTGGTTTAATTGTATTCATTATTTTACAAAGGAGTTTGTTTATGAAAAAGATATTTTTACTACTGCTACTTCTCTTTTCGGTGGTATTTGCTAATGAAAAAGCATCTCTATATACAAGACTTGGTGGTTATGATAAAATATCTATGATTTTAGGTGATTTCCATATTCGATTAAAAGAAGATAAACAGTTGGGTCGTTTTTGGAAATATAGAGGAACTGATGGGAAAAAGAGGGAGTTGCAACTTTTGATAGATTTTGTTTGTGCAAAGGCTGGTGGTCCTGTTCATTATAGTGGTAGGGATATGGGAACATCTCATATAGGTATGATGATAAGTGAGAGTGATTGGAAGATATTTATAAATCATTTAAAAGCAACACTTCACAAGTTTAAAGTAAAGGAGCCGGAGTTTTCAGAAGTGGTCAATCTTATACAAACTTATGAAGCAAGTATAGTAGAGGTTCACTAGTTTCCTAAAGCGAAACTCCAAAAAGTAAGAGCTTCACACTCTACTCCATCTTCTATAAAACTAAATTCTGGATCGAGTGTGATGGCTTGAAGTTTTTTAAGTCCCATATTTTTTAGTGTTGGGATAAGGAGTTTCATCTTGTTTTTTAAAAGTCCTTCGGGAAGAAAAAGCACCGGTAGGATAGCGAGTGATTTTTTAGGAAGTATAAACTCTATTCTATCACTATAAAAAACTTCTTCACCTCTTTTTAAAAGTTCCAAAAAGATGATGTTTTCATACCTTTTTGCAAAGTCTTTATCATAACTTACTACTCCTCTTATAGCAAAGTCGATTATATATATCTTTTTTTTATGTGAATTTGTGTTGTATTTTGAGATAAGAAAGATGGTCATCTCATCTTGAAGCTTTTGCATAAGAGAGTAAAATCTGTCTTTTGAAATCTTCTCATACTCTTTTATCTCTTTATATAACCCTAAAAGTGTTATCAAATTTCCCTGTTTTAAAGAGAGTTTTTTTAAAAGGTTAAACTCACTTCTTTCATAATAAAGAGAGTTTAGCATCATTTGAAAGTTTTTTTCAAAGCTGTTTTTTGGTGAAGTAACTACAAATGGATAAGTTCCTCTTATCGTGTAGTAGTTAAAGGTATTTTGCTCACTAACAAACTTTTTATCAAATGATATAAACTCTTCAAAATCAAGCGGATATAAAACTTTTGTAACAAAACCGTCAAGATAGACTTTTTTGGTTGTAGTAATGATAGTTTTTAAAGTGGTTGGAGGAGTAAAACTAAAGTCAAAATTTTCCAAAACTAAAGTTGTTATCTTTTTTTTATCTATAAACTTTTCCAACTTTTCCTTTGTGATACCACTAACTCTAAGGTCTTGAAAGTCTATATATAGATAACTACCAAAGGCTTCAAACTGCAAGTAGTCATAGATGAGCCAACTTTTTCCTGCTCCCCTTGTTCCACAAAGTATTATTTTGTCATCCTCAACTATGGAGAGTTTTCTTGGAATAGCTGGTATATTTTTAAACTCTTTTTCATATAAAAGCTCTAAAAGTTGCAAAACTCTCTTACCTCTTTATCTATCAAAAAAAGCTCATCTGTAGAGGTTGCTTTAACACTTTCAAACTCTTTAAAAGCTTTTAAAATGGTTTTTGATATATCCAAAAAGCCTATTTTGCCATCAAAAAACTGCTCTATTGCGACTTCGTTTGATGCATTTATCACTACACCTAAGTGAGGTTTTTTTAAGACTTCATTTTTTATGTTCCAGATAGGGTATCTTTTGCTATCTATCTTTCTAAACTCCAAATTTCCAACTTTGGTTAAGTCTATAGGCTTTAGTATCTCATCTTCAACTTTATCTAAGATAGCATAAGATATAGGAAGTTTCATATCAACTCCTGCTATGTGTGCTGTTGAGCTTCCATCCTTAAAGTTTATAAGAGCATGTATGATAGACTTTGTTTCTATGATAGCATCAAGTTTTTGTATGCCAAAAAGCCACTTTGCTTCTAAAAGTTCAAAGAGTTTGTTTACCATAGTGGCACTATCTATGGTTATTTTTTTTCCCATAGACCAGTTAGGATGCTTTAGTGCATCTTTAACTGAGGCATTTTTTAGTTTTTTTAAAGGAGTATCTCTAAAACTCCCTCCACTTGCTGTTATAGTCATAGAGGAGATACTTTTATCACTTAAGAGATACCAAAGTCCAAAGTGTTCACTATCTATTGGAGTTATATTTGAAGTATCTATAAATTCTCCACCGACAACTAAAGACTCTTTATTTGCCAAAGCTAACTTTTTACCAAGTTTTATAGTTTCCAAAGTTGGCATAAGACCGGCAAATCCCACAAGTGAGTTTACAACTAAGTTTGAAGTTGAGAGATTTAAAACTTCTAAGATACCCTCTTTGCCATAAAAAACTCTGTTATGAGCGACATCTTTTATATCATCTTTGTTTTGAACTACTACAAACTTTGGAGAAAATTCCTCTATCTGTTTGTTTAAAAGTGAGATATTTTTTCCGGCTACTAAAGTTTCTATCTCTATGTTGTGTTTCTTTGCTACAAGAAGGGTATTTACCCCAATGCTTCCTGTTGAACCTAAAAGTATCAAGCAAGACCTCTAAGTAAAACTACCATCATAACAGAAGCAAACATAAAACCATCCACCCTATCAAGTATCCCTCCGTGTCCGGGAAGGATATTTCCACTATCTTTAACTCCTGCTCTTCTTTTTAGAAAACTCTCATAAAGATCACCATAGATAGATGAGATAGAAACTAACAAAGATATAAAAAATGAAAGTGAAACGGAAACAAAACTTGCTCCATACCAAGTAGCAAAAATAGTTGCAATCGTAACTCCGCCGATAACTCCTTCCCAAGTTTTCTTAGGTGAGATAGGGTTAAACTGTCTTTTCCCAAACCATTTTCCGCTAAAGTAAGCTCCGGTGTCGGTAAGTGCTACCACTATTGTAAGCCAGATAAGAGTTTCCATACCAAAACCTTTATATAGAGAAAAAAGGAATAAAAACGATGCCGTAGGATATAGAAGTGGCAATAGTTTTTCTTTTTCAAGCTTTCTTTTATAAAGCATATAAGAAATAGCAACTATAAAAGCGACAAATATCAAATCATCTGGATTTTGATAGATGATAGATAAAAGCCAAAGGATAGTTGCATATACATACATAGAGTTATCTTCAACTTTATATAGTTTCATAGCTTCATAAAAAGCAAACATATAAGTTATTCCAAGCACTAACCAAGTAAGAAATAGGCTATCTATCCAAGCAACTAAAACAACTACAAGTATAAGTAAAACTCCGGTTTTGAGTCTATCTTCGTCCATAGAAAAATCCCACTTTTTGTTTATCTTATCATAAACTATTAGAAATATTAGTTAAAATAACAGCTCAATTCAATATTATTTTGAAAAAACACACAAGGTAAAGTATGGATTTGCAAAAGAAAAACTAGCCATAGATAAACTGCTTAATCGTGCCTCATTTTAGATGGCAACAGGTAGTGGGAAAAGTATCGTTATGATAAAACTCATTGAGATGCTTAAAAAAATGAGCGAAAAAGGGGTTATCCCTGCTAACGATATACTTATTTTAGCACCAACTGATAAGATACTTGAGCAGTCAAAAGTCAAAGTTTAACAAATCTATAGTATAATCCAGCTATGATAGTTGATAAACCTTTAGGTGTAGAAGATTTTTTAAAAAAAAGCGAAGAAAAAGAAAGAGTAGCTTTACTTTTAAGTAGGATAAACAGACTACTTAAGTCAAATCAAGGTGGCTCCATAACCGTTAGTATAAGTGGGGATTGGGGTAGTGGCAAAAGTAGTTATCTAAAAGCTATACAGAGTTATTATCGTGATTTTAGAGGTGCTTCTACACTTTTTTTTGAAGCTTGGAAATATAAAGATGAAAAGAATATACTTCTTCCTTTGATAAAAAAGATAAAAGATATAAATGGTATCTCTTCTCAAACAAAAGCAAAACTTCAAAAGTTAATAAAGCCTATTTTAGCCTCTTCACTTTTAACTTCAGAGTTTTTTTTAAAAAAAACTCTCGATATAGATATAAAAGATATCAAAAAGACACTAAAACTTATAGAAGAGAGTTCTATGTTTTTAAACTCCAAATATCAAGATAATCTTACAAACTTTAAAAAAACGATAGAGGAGATGATAAAAAATTATAAATCACCAACCAATGACAACCACTATCTTTGGGAAAATATCGATATAGAGTATAGTTTAGAAAAAGCTCCGTTTGTTTTAATCATAGATGATTTGGATAGATTGATACCAAAAGAGGCTTTTAGTGTTATAGAGACTTTGAGATTTTACTTTGATGTGGACAATGTGCTTATCGTTATGGGGATAAATGATAAGATACTAAACTCTCATATAAAGTCATATTTTCAGATAGATGATAAAGATTCTAAAGAGAGATTTTTAGAAAAAGTTTTTCAATACAACTATGAACTATCACACAGTATGCTAAATAACCTTCATCTAAGAAATTTTTCGGATGAGCAAAAAGAAACCATAAAAAGTGTAGTTATAAATATCCAAAAACTTCCTCATCGAAAGTGGATAAAGATACTAAATAGACTAAATCCTCAAACTATATCATCCGATAGTGTGATTTTAGCTATTTTGCAAGAGCTTTACTATGAGTTTGAGTTAAAAAGTAGAGAATTTGACGATATACTTGGAAAGATAAGAACGGAAGAACGATTTAAAAATGAAATCATAGATTTGTTAAAAAGTCAAAAGTGCGATATAAGAACATTTGAAAAGCTTATAGAGTTGGAAAATATATGATAATAGAAAAAGAGTTACTTAGAAAAAGCTATGGATCATATCTTGGAGATGCTACGGAAGAGTTGTTTGATTTTTTTAAAAGAGAGTTAAACAAGTCTCATAGAGAGGGGAAGAAGTTTGTTTTTGCTTATGATATACGAAAGATTTTAGAAGAGAACTTATCAGTTTATTTTAACGAATATGTTCAAAATATACACTCTCTAAACAAAAACAAAAAATACTACAAAGAGTTAGCCTTAGAGTTTTTGAAAAAAAATATCGATGAGTATTTCGAACTATTTGAAATCACAAAGGATAAAACCATCTTTATAACTCTTATAAAATTTCTACCTCAAAGTGGTGTGGATTATGGATATTTTATCAAGCTTTTAGAGCTTTTTGCAACTGTTGTTAAAAAGGATGATTTTTCACAAGAGTTAAAGGAGTTGGCGAAAAAGGGATTTTTAAGGTATGATTGTAAAACCCTTGCAAATGAGTTTTTTGACTTTAACTATGAGTTGGAGCCATACAAAGAGTTAAACTTAAGGATAAAAGAGGATTTAGATGGTTTAAAAAAAGATGATAAAAAGCTTCATACATTTATAGCTTTGAGTGATAGTAACTATCGGCTATATAAAGACAGACTAAAAGATGAAGATATACTTTTAAAAACCCTAAGAGAGGTTATAAGAGATGATGGATTTTATAGTATATCTTCACAAGTGATTAAACATCATCGATAAAAGAGTCTAAAAGTTTTAAAAACTTTTCAAGCTCTCTTTGGCAGTGCGGAGTAAACTCCTTTTTTAACTCTAAAAGTGAACTTTTTACCTTGCTATCATAAGAGTTCTCTTTTATAAAAAGAAGCACAAGACTCTCATCTTTAAAAAACTCTTTCATATCGAAGTAGTAGCAGAGATTTTCTTTTATAAAAGTATGAAACTCTTTTTCTTTAAAGTATATATTTAGTAAGTAAGTTGTAGTTTTATAAAGTTCTTCATACATTTTTAAACTTTTGTATATGTAAAAAGACTCTTTAAAAAGCTCTTTTGCCTCTTTGTTTTTTCCTAGTTTTTCATAAAGAAGAGCCAAATTGTTTTGAGTTATAGCAACATCAGGCAAAAAGGCTTCATTTTGTTTAGCTAACTCTTTTCTTGTTTTTAAAGCCTCTTCAAAAAGCTCTTTAGCCTCTTTATTTTTTCCAAGTTTTTCACATAAAAGAAGTGCCAAATTGTTTTGAGTTGCAGCGACATCAGGCAAAAAGGCTTTATTTTGGTTAGCTAATGCTTTTGTTATTTTTAAAGCCTCTTCAAAAAGCTCTTT
>CAZUPK010000005.1:0-43615 GCA_964622255.1 uncultured Campylobacterales bacterium | reverse complement strand
ATCAGCACCATCAAGTATCTCTTTTATTTCATCAAAACTTTTTTCAGCAGCTTTGGCACCAACTTCAGGTTTCATACCAGCACCAAGTCCATCTCCGAGTTGAAGTTTGGTATTTGCTAAAGATTTATCAAGAGCTTGAGCGTCGGTATTTATAGTTATCATCTCTATACCACTTACACCCTCTCTTATCATATGGTTTACCATATTACCACCGCCACCACCAACACCTACTACTTTTATCTTTGCACCGATTATTTCTTTTGCCATCTTACCTTTCCCTCTTTTTATTAAAATATATTTGTTAGTTTATTCCAAAATGAACTGAAAAAGCCTCTTTTTTGTTCGTGTTGAAAAATAACCTCCAATGAGTTGTTAGTATTGGTTGTTTCTTCTTGTTCATTTATCACTGCTTCCACAACTTCACTCTCTGTTGGCACAGGAACAAATTCATCAAAATCAGTTTTTGTAGTTTTAGGAGAGTAACTAAACTCACCATATCTCAATTGTTTATTTGAATCTATCTCATAACTTGTCGAGTAACCAGCACCATAGAGAATAAGACCTATAGTTGTTGCAAATTCAGGACTTTTTAAAGTATCAAACATACCTTCTATATTGTTTTCTATAGGTTTTGCTACTCTTACTGGAACACTACTAAAGATGTTTATAGCCAATTCTCTTAAACCTTCAAGCTTTGTCATACCACCAGTTAGAACTATACCTGCTCCAAGTTTATTAAGATAGCCACTACTTTTTAAATTATTTGCTATGAGCATCAAAGTTTCTTCTACTCTTGCAAAGATAACACTTTTTGCTACTGCTAAAGAAACTTCATTGTTTACAGTTTCGTCACCAATAGAAGGAATTTGGATAGTTGAGTTATCCTCTGAAATCAAGGATCCATGTTTTATTTTCATTTTCTCTGCAACAGATATAGGAGTGTGAAGAGCAATCGAAAGATCATTTGTAATATTTGCACTACCAACACCTATGAAGTCGTTGTATCTTATAGAGTGTCCTAGATGAACTACTATATCAGTAGTAGTTCCGCCAATATCCACAACTCCTACTCCCAACTCCTTTTCATCTTCATTTAAAACTGAAATACTTGATGCATAGCCACTAAGAACTATATTACTAGCCTCTATTGAGGCTGACTTTAAGGCTCTTTTTAGATTATTTAGGCTTGATTTTAAAACCGTTATGATATGAACATTTACCTCTAATCTTGTTCCATTCATACCTAGTGGATCGTCTATATTTGAGTGTTCATCTACTTTAAAGTCATATGGAAGGACATGGAGTCTCTCATAGTCGTGAGATATGTCAGCATTGTGGTCGGCCATCTGTAGAACTCTGTTTATTTCACCAGTTGATATCTCTTTGCTAGGCACATTAACAACTCCATAGCTATCAACACTTTTTGCATAAGCTCCAGATATTGAAACTATAACTTCATCATAGTGAGTACCGGAAACTTTTTTGGCATCGCCTACAGCCTTTTTTATACTTCTAGCTGCTTGTTCTATATTTCTAATAATACCCTTTTTTATACCACCAGTTTTAGCTATACCTGCACCAAGTATTTTGATATTTTCATCGAGATTTTGAGCAATGATAGCACATATTTTCGTGGAACCGATATCTATGCCTAAAATTATTTTATTCAACTTTTATCCTTTGTCACTGTAGTATTTCTCTATTGTGTAGATTTTTTGTAACTTTTTCAAAAGTTCACTCTCTATCTCTCGCCTTTTTAAGTTTTTAACACCATCTATGATGGTATCTTTGTTTTTATCAAATAGTGTTTTATCAAACAGTTTTTGATCAACTATTTCATAAGCCAAAACTTTATCTGTGTATATGTAGTATCCTTTTTTATTCTGCTGTGAAAATATATAGTTTAAAAACTCTAAAGCCTCAGTTTTTGATAAAAAGTTTAGTTTATCAGGATCATCTCTTGTAAAGAAGTTACTCTCTTTTGCATCTTTAAAGTCTTTTATAGCCTCTTCTCCAAGAGCCTTTAAAGCTTTTTCTTTTTTCTTTGAGAGAAGATCTGCTTTTGCTAAGTTTTTAGCCTTATTAAAGTCTAAAACTTTTGGTTTGATAATCTTCTTTAAATAAACACAAGCATATCCATACGGTGTTTCTATGGCTCTTATATAGTCTCCTACTCTAGCAGTAACTATTTTTTGCATAGGGATTTTTGCATTTATTTTAGCGACTGTTATGCTTTCATCAGGAGATATCTTTTTATTTTTTAGTTTCAGATATTTTTTAAGTATCTCTTTTTTAGCCTTTTTTAGTTGAACTTTATGTTTTACATCATCTTTTGCTTTTTCTAGTGAAAGGATTTTCCCATCATTTCCTTTAAACATAAACTTCTTTTTATTGTAAAATTCTTTTATTTCATCATCAGTTACTTCCATAGAGTCAGAATTTACTTTTACAATATCTAAAGAGTATTTTTTTGCTGATTTATATTTTTGTTTATTTGCCTCCCAAAATTTTTTAAGCTCATCATCTGTAACATTTAGAGTTATCTCTTTATCTGTTAATATTTTATATTTTATCTTGTCTTGAAGGTATAGTGTAGCAAATAGAGCTTTTTCCTCTAAACTTGTGGGAGGAAGATTTAAAGCTTTAAAAAGTTTATCTGTTGTTAGAGATTTTCTTATATCATTTTTAAAATTATATGAATTAGTCCCCAAATTTGCAAGTATGGAGTTATATCTACTTTCGGAAAACACACCGTCAACTTTAAAAGCATCAATGTTTGCTATCTCTTTTAAAACCTCTTTATCACTTACGATTATGCCTAAATCTTTTGCATAGTTCAAAAGAAGAGCATCATTGAAAAGCTGATTTAGTGCAATTTCTTGAAGCCTTAACTCTTTTGCTTTTTCCTTTGTTAGCTTTCCCCCAAGCATTTTATTATAATAGTTATAAATGTTTAAGTATTTTGTTTGTAAATCTCTGTTAGTAACCTTTATATTTCCGATTTTAGCAATAGTATTACTATTGCCTCCACCAAACCTGTAAGCCCCCCATCCTACAAAACCGGCACCTACAAAAGCAATAGTGCTAATCCAAATCGTAACTACAAGATATTTTCTATGTTATTGCATCCATAAAATCATTTTAATCCTTTAACTTACATACTAATGTTAATTATATTTAAAAAAAGTTAAATAAGACTAAGTTTTAACTGTTAAAAAGTTAATATAAAAATAATAAAAATTTTTTAAGAAATATTTTAGATTTTTTATTGTTTAAAAGAATTTTCGCACTATTTTTTTATGATGATTTTTTACAAGCTCTTTAGAGGTTCCATTGTATTACAATAGATTTTTACTCTCTAGTTTTACCGATATTTAGCCATAAAAGATACTAAAAAAATTTTTTCTAAATATAAATGAAGATAGTTTTATTAAATTTTGTTTGATATTGTCATATATTTTAACATCACCTTAAAAAAGTTTATGTAATATAAGTAAAAAAAGGCTAAAAGATGCAAATCCCTCATATTCCAGTTCTTTTAGAAGAGGTTAAAAAGATTTTTCAAGAGATAGATAGTGGTTATATTGTTGATTGTACTGTGGGATATGGTGGACATAGTGAGGCACTTTTAGAATCAAATCCAAATATAAAGCTTATCTGTATAGACCAAGATGACGAAGCTTTAGAGTTTTCTAAAAAAAGACTTGAGAGATTTGGCAATAGGGTGGAGTTTAAAAAGGGAAGATTTGCCACTGTTACAGAGAAGCTAAGGGGACTTAATATAACAGGAGTTTTGGCAGATATTGGAGTTTCTTCCTTACAACTTGATAAACTCGAAAGAGGTTTTAGTTTTAACTCTGAAAATCTTGATATGAGAATGAGTAAAGATACTAAACTAACTGCTTATGATGTGATAAACTACTATCCACTAAGTGATTTAGAAAAAATACTCAAAGAGTATGGTGAGATAAAAAGCTATAAAAAGATGGCATCACTTATAGTTACAAGAAGGCTAAAAAAACCTTTTAAAAGTGCTAAAGAGTTGGCAGAGTTTATAGCTAAAAATTTTTCTCATCCAAAACTTCATCCAGCTACACTTTTATTTCAAGCAGTAAGAATAGAAGTTAATAAAGAATTAAAAGAATTAAAAAAATTATTAGAAAACTTAAAAAAATTAAATAATTCTAAACTTTTAGTTGCTATAATAACCTTTCATTCACTTGAAGATAAAATAGTAAAAATTACTTTTAAGAAATGGACTAAAAACTGTATATGTCCAAAAGATAGTTTCAAGTGTGAATGTGGAAATAATAATAGCTTAGGGAAAATCGTAACGAAAAAACCCATAATAGCAACAAGGAAAGAGATTGACAAGAATCCAAGGAGTAGAAGTTCCAAACTTAGAGTCTTTAGATTTTATTAAAGTTCTTGAGGATAAAGAGGAACTTTTAAAAGAATATGATTCCCATATCCAAGAGGTTAAAAACCTTACTTTTAAAAACCTTTTATATACATATGGTGTGGTATTTGTCGTCTTATTCTTGTTTATACTCAAGATTGCTATAGCAAATCAAGTTTATAACAAAAGTATTTCCATATACAAGATGGAAAAAGAGTTAGAATTTTTAAAAGTTCAAGAGAGAGATATTGTAGAAAAAATACAGAAAAAAAGATATCAAATAGAGATGGTAAATGTTCGAAAAAGATAGTTATTTTCCAATCTTTTTAACACTTAAGAATAAAAAAGTTTTACTTCTTGGTGCTGGTAAAGTAGCCACTCATAAACTTTCAAAACTTCTTGATTTTACTAAAGACATAACTATAGTTGCAAAAGACTTTTCGCAAGATATTTTAGAGTTAATCAAAAAACATAGTTTAAACTCATATAAAAAAGAGTATGAAGATAGTGATTTAGACGGTTATGAGATAGTTATAGTAGCTGTTGATGATATTAAGTTGCAAAAGAGAGTTTATTTTGCAAGTAGAGATAAAAGGGTGTTTGTAAACTCTGTTGATGTTAAGGAGTATTGTGATTTTATATTTGGTTCTTATATAAAAAAAGATGAATTAGTGCTTTCAATATCAACTTCCGGAACTGCACCATCTATAGCAAAATATTTAAAAATTTTTTTAGAAAAAACTTTGCCTAAAAATTTATCTATCTTTTTAAAAGATATGAAAAAATTGAGAGATAATTTACCTAAGGGGAAAGAACGAATGAAATTGCTTGATAAACGAGCAAAAGAGTATTTTGATTTGTTTTAAATAATGTTAGCATTCATCCCAATGGTCTTTAGCAGTTTGGACGAATGCTTGATTTTTGTATTTATTATATGTTATAATATCCTCATCTATGGCAGGAACTATCGAAAGTCAAACCTGTCAGATATGATAAGTGGGATTTACGAGGATGAGGAGTTGGAGTTTGACCTCTGTAAAATCCTTGTATGAGGAACGAGTCAATAATCAAGTCCAATCTTCGTGGACATTTTAGGGTAAAAAGCCCAATCTTCTCTAGAAATTGGGTAGTTTACTAAAATTTATAAAAATTATGATATAATTTTGGTTTCGGAAACTCTAAGAGGTATTTTAGTTATGGTAAAGGGTATTATTTTTTTAGTGTCTATTTTTCTTTTTTTAGGTTGCAGTCAAAATATAGCAGGTGTTTTGGTAAATAGTAGCGATGAATTTTCAAAACAACTTTTAGCTCAAAAAGAAAAATCTGACAAAGAGGTTGCAAAACTTGAAGCAGAAATAGCAAAACTCGAATCAGATAAAAAGAGATATAAAGAGGATTATGAAACATATGATAACAACCCAATTTTGAAAGAGTTGGATGAAACTTTAAAAGATGAAGAACCTGTGCAGCAGGACGAGAAGGAAGTTCAATGAGAAGGTTACTGCTACTATTGGCTATTAGTTTGTTGTTTATAAGTTGTTCAGATAAAGGTGTGAGTATTGATGTTGGAACAAAAAAATTGCCATATGTAAGAAGTGCTTTGGAAGAATATATTAGTGCTGTTAAGGATCCCTCTTTAAAAAGTGTAGCCTCAGAAGAACTTTATAAAGCTTCAAAAATAGCAAGAGTGTTATCAAATGAAACAAATCCTCAGTTAGCCAAACATTATGCATATCTACTAAAAAATCAAGTTAAAATAGCAAGGCTAACAAAGAAGAAACTAGATACAATAAAAGAACTAAATGAGATAATAACAAAGAGAAATCAAGCTATTGAAGATGCAAAACATCAAGATGAAGTAGATAGTGATAAAGAGGAAGCAAATTTGCCTGTTGAAAAACCAAGTAGTATAAAAGATAAATTTAACTACAAAAATAGTGGTAATAAAGAGACTTTTACTATAAATGGAAAATATTTTGATAATGATGAGGTTATTTTTAACAGAGATTTAAAGGCATTTATCTCATATCTTGTTTCTTATCTCTACTCTCATCCTATTAAGATAGTTGTTTTAACAAGTTATACTGATGGTATTGGTAGTGAAGTTTATAGTATGGATATAGCACTAAGAAGGGCAAATCGAATAAAAGAGGAACTTGTAGATCTTGATATTGATGAAAATAGGGTTAAAGTTAATGCGAAGGGTGCGGTAAACTTTTTGGCATCAAATGATAGTGAAGATGGTAGAAGACAGAACAATAGAATAGTTGTTGAAATAAAATAAATTTGGAAAAGATATGTTGTTAACAAGAGCTAGTGAATATGCACTTTTATCTTTAATACTTATGGCAAAGGGGGATAAACCTGAAGATGTTGATACTCTTTCAAAAAGGCTTGATATATCAAGGAGTTTTTTAGCAAAAGTTTTACAATCTCTCTCAAGAAATGGTGTTTTAAGGTCATATAAGGGTGCAAAAGGTGGATTTACATTAAATCTTAAACCGGAAGAAATAAGTTTAAAAAGGGTTATAGAGATTGTTGAAAAAAAACCTATAGTAGTTTTTGAGTGTTCGAGTGCTACTACAAATTGCCCTTTAGGAAAGGGTGATTTTTGTATGATATGGCCATTTTTAAATAAGTTTCAACAAAAGGTAGATGAGTTTTTTGACAAAGTAACACTAGAAGATATATTGTAAGGATATTTTTAGTAAGGGGAGTATAGCTTAGGCTATTATGATAGTTGGTTCTTAACTTAAGAAAATTGTTGTCAATATGTTTAAAAAGTTTAGTTTAGATATGATCGTGCTTTTATCAGAAGGGTTTTGATTTGTTGAAAAGAAAAGTTTTTCATCTTTCACATATAGATTTAGATGGGTATGGTTGTCAAGTGATTTCATCAAGAGTTTATAAGAATGTAGAATATTTCAACTCAAGTTATGGACAGGAGATAGATGATAGGTTAAGTAGTATTTGTAAGAGGGTTAAAAGTGGTGATTTAGTCTTGATAACTGATCTAAATTTAGATATGGCTCAATCAAAATATATAGACAAAAAGTCAAAAGAGATGGGGTTTGAACTACTTTTGTTAGATCATCACAAAACAGGAAAGGAGTGTGCAGATAGTTTTGAGTGGTATATACTTGATGTTAATCGTTCAGCTACTAAGATAACTTATGATTATTTTAAGTCGAAAGTTGATATAGCTGATTTGAAGTATTATGTAGAGTGTATAAATGCTTATGACATTTGGCTTCAAAATGAAGTTGACAAGTTTGAGCTAGGTAAAGTTTTAGCAAGATATGTAACAGAGGCAAAAGAGATAAATCGTGTTATGTTTTCTAATGAAAACTACAAGTATATTTCATATATATTAGAAAATGCGATAAAATATGTTAATGAAGAGGATGCTTATATAAAGTTAGATGATATGCTTCATAGTATAAAAAAGAGCTTTTTTATGAAAGATAAAAATGATACCCTTGAAAATCTTGTAAGTAAATATATAGTATCACTTCTGACAAAAAATAAAGATAGTATGACAGTTGAATTTGAAGGCAAAAAGGGGATTTTGACATATTCGATTGGAAATACCTCTATCATAGGAAATAGCTTTTTAAAAGCAAATCCGGAGTATGATTTTTTTTTAGATGTAAATAGCAAAAAAAATATATCTGCAAGGGCAGACAATAGATATGATGTTGCAAAAATGGCAAGAAAACTTTTTTCCGGAGGTGGACATGCAAATGCTGCTGGAGGAAAATTTTTAGAATTTAAAGAAAGTTTTGTATATGAGGATATAAAAGGACAGGTGCAAAAGCTTATGAAAAATTGTTAAAAAAAAATTAGAAGTAAATTTTTGTTTACTGTTTAGTTTTTTTTGTTATTATTATAAAGTTGGAAATTTTCAAGGATTTGTTATGGATAAGAATGGCGTGGTTGTATGTTTTTCATTTTTAAGATTTTTAGTTGTTTTATCTATTCCCTTAGCTATTTTTGGCATAGTTTTGGCTAGTTATTTAAACTATTTACCATATAAGATTCCGGTTCATAGTGTTGTTATGATTGGGATTGTTTTTTTTATATATTTACTGTTTATACCTCATAATGCCTATTTTTCTTCTTGCAAGGTTGTAAATCATTATAAAGAGCTAAAAAAGAAATTGAAAGAGAAAATAAGAAATACATTGATAAAAATCAATGGAGAAAAAAAATCCACTTTGAACTTAGAATTTTTTTTGAGCGATTATTTTGCAGGTATAAGAAATGATAACTATGCATCAGTTGCAACAACGATTTTTCCGATGTTAGGAATACTTGGAACATTTATTTCTATAGCTGTATCTATGCCGGATTTTTCAGTTACTTCGGCGAAGGATTTGAATAGGGAGATATCTATATTGTTAAATGGTGTTGGGACAGCTTTTTATGTTTCTATATATGGCATATTTTTATCTATATGGTGGATGTTTTTTGAAAAGAGAGGGCTTTCAAAGATTGATAGATATATAGTGCTTATAAGGAAAGATTTTAAAAAGTATATCTGGGATGAGGTAACACTAAAACACTATTTGTATGTGCAAAATCATATTCATAATGAGGATTTGATAGCATCTTTAAGAGAAAATTTTAATGTTCACTTTATGAAAAAGTTTAATGACTCATATATAGAAAGTTATCAAAAATTGTTAGATGATACGACAAGAAGTTTTAAACAAGTAAGTAGAGATATGTATATCTCAGCTGAATCAATAACAAGGGCTTTAAGATCTATATCTGATACAGAGACAAAGATAGCATCCAAAATAGATATGGATCAAAGAGTAGAGAAGTTTAGTAAAGTTATATATAAACTCGATGAAACATTGGATAAAACATTTACTAAGATTGATACTGAAGTAGCAGATATAGTTCATAAGTTAGCTGACTTTGCTGAGATTGTTGTGAAAAAGAGTGATGATGTAGAGCAATCTATAAGCGAATATCATAAACAGGTGAAAAGACTTATTAAAGATTAGAGATGTTTAATAGAAATAAAAAAATAGAGGAAAATACAAACTTTTGGATTTCTTATGCTGATTTGATGGCTGGTTTGTTATTTGTTTTTATACTATTGATAGGTGCTATTGTAGTAAAATCGGTACTCCTAAAATCAAATCTTTCATCAACAAAGAGTGAATTAGAGAAAAAAAGGGAAGACCTCTATAGCACTAAATCACTTTTAACTTTGAAAGATGAGGAGATTAAACGATTAAAATTGTTGCTTTTAGAAAAAAAAACTTATATATCCAATCTATCAAAAAAAATAGTTTTGCTTCAAACAACTGCAAAAACTTTGCAAACAAAGTTAATAAGAAAAGATTTGGATATAAAAAGGTATAAAGGTAATATCTTAATACTTTCAAATCAACTTTCTGATGCTAACAGCACTATAAAACTTAAAGATGAACAACTTGTAGCTCTTTTTGCAAAACTAAAAGATAGAGAAAACAGATATGAAACTCTTATTGCTGATTTAAAAACTACTAAGGAGAGGATAAAAAATCTAACAGGTATAAAAATAAAGATCATAGGTGTTTTAAAAGAGGCACTTGGAAATAGAGTGAAACTTGATAAAAGTGGCGCTTTAAGAATATCATCAAATATCCTTTTTGATAAAGATAAAGCAGTTTTGAAGGATGAGGCTAAAAAAGAGTTAAAAGAGGTTTTTGAAAGATATATCTTAACTTTAATCGTAAACCCTGAGATAAAATCTCATCTTGATAAAATCATCATCGAAGGACATACTGATAGTGATGGTAATTTTTTATATAATCTGAATCTATCACAAGCTAGAGCATACTCTGTTATGAATTATTTGCTTTCTCTAAAAATGGCAAAAGACTACAATATAAAAAAATATATCTTGGCAAGTGGAAGAAGCTATCTTGATCCTATACTTGATGAAAATGGTAAAGAGGATAAAGATGCATCAAGAAGAATAGAGATAAAATTTTTATTAAAAAATGATCAAGCAATGCAAGAAATAGAGAGGATTTTGGATGGAGAGCAATGAGTTTTTTCCGTCTAAGATAAAAAAATCTAAATTTTATATAGATATTACTTTGCAAAATGTTAGAGAAAACTACCACATTAAGGAGAATTTTTTTCAAAAACTCCGAAAGATTATTAAAAAACTCTTAAGAAAATAAAAATTTCCCCCAAAAAAACTCTTGACAAATTTATTTTTATAATGTATAATACACTCATAAAAGTTGATACTAATCATATCAACTTAATTTACTGAAAAGGAGTTAACTATGATGATTACAAGATTTGATCCATTTGCAGAGATAAAAAAATTGGAAGATAGAATATTTAATGCATATCCAACTGTTGCTCCAGCTTCAAACGATGGGAGCATTTCTAGCTTTGTTCCTGTGGTAAATACAAGGGAGGATGGTAAGGCTTATCATATAGAGGTTGATTTACCGGGTGTAAAGAAAGAGGATATCAGTGTGGATGTCAGTGATGGGGTTTTGACAATATCTGGTGAGAGAAAGTTTAAACAAGAGATAAAAGATAAAGACTATTATAAGATAGAAAGTAGCTTTGGTAAATTTGAAAGAAGTTTTAGACTACCGGAAGATATAGATGTAGAAAATATCAAAGCTGAAAATAAAAATGGAGTTTTAGAAGTAGAGCTTCCAAAAGTAAAAAAAGAGGATAAGAAAAAAAGAATAGAGATAAAATAACTTTTTATCAAACTTTCGATAAAATGTCCCTAAATTATTATTTAGGGGCATTATTTGATAACACTTAAAGAGGCTTTGACTTTATCTAAGGAAGAGATAAAGGAGTTAAAAAAGGAGTTAAGGAAAAGAATCCAAGAGAAAAAAGAGTTAGGAGCCTATGTTGAGCAGTTGACAGGTGGAGAGTTAGCTGAGTTAGGAGATGGTGTTCCTATCGCTATTAAAGACAATATCCAAGTAAAAGGTTGGGATATTACTTGTGCTTCAAAAATACTTCAAGGATATAAAGCACCATACAATGCAACCGTTATAGATAAGATGTTAGCAAATGGTCTAAGTGCATTTGGTAGATGTAATATGGATGAGTTTGCAATGGGAAGTTCTACTGAAACATCCTTTTATGGCAAAACACTAAACCCTCACAATAACTCAAGAGTTCCTGGAGGAAGTAGTGGCGGTAGTGCTGCTGTCGTAGGTGGTGGTATAGCTATAGCTGCACTTGGAAGTGATACAGGTGGCAGTATAAGACAGCCTGCTGCTTTTTGTGGTTGCGTTGGAATGAAACCAACATATGGAAAAGTAAGCCGATATGGCCTTAGTGCTTTTTCAAGCAGTTTAGATCAAATAGGTCCAATTGCTCAAAATATTGAAGATGCTGCAATACTTTATGATATTATAGCTGGATATGATCCAAAAGATTCTACGAGTGTAAATATTTCTCATCAAAAAATAAGTGATAAGTTAGATAGTGATAGAAAACTAACTATCGCAGTTATTCAAAACTATATAGATGAGGCAGAAGATGAGGTAAAAAAAGAGATATTAAACTCTATAAAGGCTTTAGAAGAAGCCGGACATAAGATAATTTACAAAAATATGATAAATTCAAAATATGATGTTGCAACTTACTATATTTTAGCAACTGCCGAAGCTAGTGCAAACTTAAGTAGGTATGATGGTGTTAGATATGGAAATAGAGCTAAAGCGGATAATTTAAAAGATATCTATCTAAATACAAGAGGAGAGGGCTTTGGTGATGAGGTAAAAAGGAGGATACTTCTTGGAACTTTTGTTTTAAGTAGTGGATATTATGATGCTTACTATATAAAAGCTCAAAAGGCAAGACATTTGATAAAAGAGCAGTTTGAAGAGATTTTTAAGGAGGCTAATCTTATATATACTCCGGTTACTCCAACTGTGGCCTTTGAGTTTGGAAGTAAAAAAGATCCTTTGCAAATGTATCTTAGTGATATTTATACGATAGCAGTAAACTTAGTCGGACTTCCTGCTATATCACTTCCGATAGGAAAGAGTAGTAGCGGACTTCCAATAGGTGGACAGTTTATAGCAAAGGCATTTGATGAGCAGACAATGTTTGATGGTGCTATGAGTTTAGAGAAAACCATAAATTATAAAGGATAATAAGTGAAGATAAGGGCTAGAGCATTAACTTTTGAAGATGTGTTATTGGTTCCTCAGTATTCTGAGGTTTTACCAAAAGAGGTAGATATAAGAACAAAACTTACAAAAAATGTCTCACTAAATATTCCCTTTGTAAGTGCGGCAATGGATACTGTTACAGAGCATCAAGCTGCTATAAAAATGGCTAGACTTGGTGGTATAGGTATCATTCATAAAAATATGGATATACCATCTCAAGTAAAAGAGGTAATACGAGTAAAAAAGAGTGAAAGTGGAGTTATTAATGAACCAATTCATTTAAAACCAAATTCAACTTTAATAGAAGCTGAAGCTTTGATGAAAGAGTATAAAATTTCAGGTTTTCCGGTTGTAAATGATGGTGGTGAGTTGGTTGGAATACTTACAAATAGAGATTTAAGATTTGAAAGTGATATGAATATAAAAGTTGAAGATGTTATGACTAAAGCACCACTTATAACAGCTTCTTATGGTATATCTTTAGATGATGCAGAAGAGATTTTTCATACAAATAAAATAGAAAAGCTTCCACTAGTTGATAGTGAAGGAAAATTAGCTGGACTTATCACTATAAAAGATCTGAAAAAAAGAAAAGAGTTTCCTAACTCATTTAAAGACAGATTTGGAAGATTAGGGGTTGGTGCAGCTGTCGGAGTGGGTCAGTTAGATAGAGCAAGAGCTTTGATTGAAGCTGGAGTTGATGTTTTAGTTTTAGACTCTGCTCACGGACACTCAAAAGGTATCATAGACACTGTAAAAGAGATAAAAGCAAAATTTAATGTGGATGTTATAGCTGGAAATGTAGCAACACCTGAGGCTGTAAAAGCTTTAGCAGAAGCTGGGGCAGATGCGGTAAAAGTTGGTATAGGTCCGGGAAGTATATGCACTACAAGGATAGTTGCAGGAGTTGGAGTTCCACAGATAACTGCAATAGAAAGCTGTGCAAAAATGGGTAAAGAGATGGGAGTTCCTATCATCGCTGATGGTGGTATAAAATACTCTGGAGATGTTGCAAAGGCTTTAGCCGTTGGAGCAAGTTGTGTTATGATTGGAAGTTTGTTAGCAGGAACTGAGGAATCTCCTGGAGATGTTATTATGTATCAAGGAAGACAGTATAAAAGTTATAGAGGTATGGGAAGTATTGGTGCTATGCAAAAGGGAAGTAACGATAGATATTTTCAAGAGGGAACTGCCACTGATAAGTTAGTCCCAGAAGGTATAGAGGGGATGGTTCCTTATAGAGGAAAGATGAGTCAAGTTATACATCAACTTGTGGGAGGACTTAGAGCCTCTATGGGTTATGTCGGAGCTGAAAATATACCTACTTTTCAAGAAAAAGCAGAGTTTGTTGAGATAACAAGTGCAGGGTTAAAAGAGAGCCATGTTCACGATGTAACTATAACAAAAGAGGCTCCAAACTACCACCTATGAATTTTAAAAAAAATGATATACAATTTCTCTTTGGATATAGTTTTTTTTCAAGAGGAGAACAGTATTTTAAAGAGGGAAGAGTAACTTCGATAGAAGTTATAAAAGAGGATGAAGAGTTTATTGAGTTAGAAAGTAGGGTTAGAGGAAAATATAGTTACTATACTCAAAATATAATACTTCAAAAATATAATAATAAATATATTTTAGAGGGAAGGTGTAGTTGTCCTGTTGGGTATAACTGTAAACATGTGGCGGCTTCACTTTTAAAGTTGATTAAGTTAAAAGTCAAAAAAGAAGATGATGTAGATGAATGGTTAAGACTTATTGGCATAGCAAATAGTAATGAATTACTCAACCAATATCTAGATAGTGAGTATTTTTTGGTTTATCGATTATTTAAAAATAAAAGTCATAATCGATGTGATATTAGTATATATAAATGTAAGTTTTTGAAAAATGGTAAAATGTCATCAGGCACTAATATAAAAAACTTCGACTCTTTATTATATGGTTATCTTTATAATGATATTATAGATGAAGATGATGAATATGTTTTAGAGTTACTAAAGGGTAAAATAGCAAAATATGATGGTTATTGTAGCAAAGTATTAAGAGGGAGGATAGGTTTTTTTATACTTGAAGGGTTAGTAAAGACAAAAAGGGCATTTTTTAAAGATGATAATGAGCCTTTAAGTTTTATGGATGAAGAGATTAAGTTAGAGTTGGAGTGGAAAAAGTCTGAAAATGGTTATAAATTAAGTTCAAATCTTAAAGACTTCTTTATGATTCCTACTGAGCCAATATGTGTAGTTAAAAAAGGTAAGATATACCGTTTAAAAAGCGATATTAATGGAGATGTTTTAGAAAATCTTTTAAATGCTCCTAGCATTTCTAAAAAAGATATAGTTGATATTTATATAAAACTTACGAAATTTTTTTCTATACCATCCATACCCCTACCAAAAGAGTTAGAGCTTCAAAAGATAAAAGAGCAACCTGTGCCACATCTGACAGTAGCTTTAGAGCAGATTTATAGTGAAAATCTCTCTTTTATAATACTTAGGTTTTTATATGGAGAGTATGCGATAAAACCTACTACAGGTGATGAGATCATATCAGAGTTTCTTGATAATAAAAAGGTAGAGATTGTTAGGGATTTAAAAGTTGAACAAGAGGCGATAGATAGGTTAAAGGGAATAGGTTTTGATACTTTTGTAACACAGATGCAAGAGTTTGGTTTTTTAGCAAAAAGTGATGATAGACAACAGTTTTTATCTACTTGGGATAGATTTTTAAATCAAGAGTTAAAAGAGTTAAAAAAAGATGGATGGAAGATAGAGTTTCAAAAAAATTTTGATTATGTTTTTGAAGATATCGAAAATATCAGTGTTGATAGCGAAAGGGATGATGATGGATGGTTTTCTCTTTCTTTTGATATAGAGTTTGGGAAAAAGAAACTCTCACTTGTTCCACTAGTAAGTCAAATTTTTGATGTATTTGATGATATAGAAAGTTTGCCTGAGATTTTGAATGTTGAAGTTGAAAAAAATCATTTTTTAAAAATACCTTCAAAGCAGATAAAACCTATTTTAAGGACTATTTTTGAGTTATATGACAGAGTTAATAGTGATAATAGTTTAAAAATAGCTCCTTATGATGCTCATCTTGTTTTTGATTTTGACAAAGATATAGTTTTTAAAGGTGAAAAAGAGCTTTTAGAGCTTTCTAAAAAGCTAAAAACATTTGATGGGATAAAGAGGGTAGAAAAACCAAAAATGTTAAATGCCACTTTAAGAGAGTATCAACAAAGTGGTGTTGATTGGTTAAACTTTTTACACGAGTTTAAGTTTGGTGGGATTTTGGCAGATGATATGGGACTTGGTAAAACTATACAAACTCTCTCTTTTTTAGCAAGTTTAAAAGAGAGTGGAAAGTTAGATAGACCATCTCTTATAGTAATGCCAACCTCTCTTTTGTTTAATTGGAAAGATGAGATAGAAAAATTTACACCAAATCTGAGCTATCTTACTCTATATGGAGCAGATAGGAGTAAGGATTTTAAAAAAATAAAAAAATATGACCTTATCTTAACAACTTATCAGTTAGTTGTTAGAGATGAAGAAAAGCTTAAAAAGCAAGAGTTTAGCTATGTCATCTTGGATGAAGCTCAAAAGATAAAAAATCCAAAAACAAAGATGGCAAATGCTATAAAATCTTTTAAAAGCTCTTATCGATTGGCCATTACTGGAACTCCGGTAGAAAATCACTTGGGAGAGTTATGGTCTATATTTAGCTTTTTGATGCCGGGATTTTTAGGAAGCCTCAGCTTTTTTAAAAAGTATTATCAAAAACCGATAGAAAAAGACAACTCTATTTCAAAAGCTGAACTTTTAAGGAAAAAGGTAGCACCATTTATTTTAAGGAGAACAAAAGCTGAGGTTGCAAAGGAGTTACCACCTAAAACAGAGATAATAAAATATGCAACCTTTGAAGCTTCTCAGGCGAAGTTATATGAGAGTATCAGGATAACAATGGAAAAAAAGGTAAAAGAAGCGATAGCCTCTAAAGGTTTAAGTCGATCTCATATAACTATACTAGATGCTTTGTTAAAACTTAGACAGGTTTGTTGTGATCCATCTTTATTAAAAGTAACAGAGGCAAAGAAAGTAACAAAATCAGCAAAAATGGAACTTTTTTTAGGATTGGTAGAAAAACTTATAGAAGAAAAGAGAAAAATACTTGTTTTTTCCCAGTTTACATCTATGCTAACTATCATAGAAAATGAGTTAAAAGCAAAAAATATCTCTTTTGTTAAACTTACAGGAGCAACAAGAAAGAGAGAAGAGGTAATCAAAAAGTTTAAAAGTGATGGAGTAGATCTTTTTCTTATCAGCTTAAAAGCTGGAGGAGTCGGACTTAATCTAGTAGAAGCAGATAGTGTTATCCACTATGATCCGTGGTGGAATCCAGCTGTAGAAAATCAAGCAACAGATAGAGCTTATCGAATAGGTCAAGACAAACCAGTTTTTGTTTATAAACTAATAGTAGAAAATACAATAGAACAAAAGATAATAGAGTTACAAAAGAAAAAGGAGGCAATAGGAGAAGGTGTTTATAGCACTAAAAGAGATGAAAAAGAGATATTCAAAGGTGAAGAGTTATTAGAACTGTTAAAGAGTTAGGATGCAAACACTTTTTTCACTTTTAAGTATATATATTTTTATTATGCTTGGCTTTTTTGCCAAACATAGTTTTAAAGATAGGCTTGACGAAAAAACTCTTGTTTTGATATCCATCTACTTTTTACAACCCTTTTTAATACTTTGGGGATTTTCTTCAAAGGGTATAGACTTTAAGATAGTAAAAGCTCCTTTGATATTTTTGTTTATAGTTTTAGTTATATCTGTTTTTGCATATCTTTTTTCAAAATTTTTTTCCAACAGACAAGATAGAAGTATCTTTATAGTAACTTCCATAATAGGAAACACCGGAAATCTTGGCATACCGATAGGGCTATTGCTTTTTGGAAAGGAGAGTGTTATATATACCACTTTTATAAATATCATAAATATCTTTTTAGTCTATATCATAGGGGTATTTTTCTACTCTTTGGGCGACTATTCCATAAAAGAGTCGATAAAAAATATCTTTAAGCTTCCTGCTATTTGGTTTGTTATGATAGCAGTGATTTTAGATTTAAATCACTTTGAGTATCCAAAAGAGTTTGAACTTCCTTTAAAGATGGGGGCTTATGCAACTATGGTTGTCCAACTTTTTATTTTTGGTATGTATTTAAGAAAAGTAGAGTTTGAAAAGCTAGATTGGAAAATTTTTTGGGCTGTGGATATTTTTAAGTTTGTTTTCATACCTATCGTTTCCATATTACTTTTAAAACTTTTTGAACTTGATAGATTTGTTTACAACATTATCCTGCTTGAACTTATAGTTCCTATAGCTGTTATGAATGTAAATCTAGCATCACTTTACTCGTGTAAACCTAGTAAAGTTGCATTTTTAACTTTTGCAACTTCAGTTTTATTTTTGGGATATTTAGTTTTGTTTGTAAGGTTTGTTTTTTTCATATAGCCTCTATATCACAATCAAGCTCCTCTTTTCAAGTATTTTTCTTATTTTCCACTATATTTTTTATTTTGTTGCTTTTTATGGTGTTTTTAGATTTTTACATCACAATTTGGGTATGCCTTACAAAACTTCATTTGCTAAATATTTCCCCGTATAACTCTTTGTTTTTTCCCATCTTTTTGCAAGCTCTATGGGAGTTCCTTTATCTACTATCTTTCCTCCCTTTACACCACCTTCTGGTCCAATATCTATAATATAGTCAGCATTTTTTATTACATCTAAGTTATGTTCTATAATCACAACGGAATTTCCAAGATCTACTAAATGTTGTAGAACATTTACAAGTCTATCTACATCTCCAAAATGAAGTCCAGTTGTTGGCTCATCAAGTATATATAGAGTTTTTCCAGTCTCCTTTTTACTTAACTCTTTTGCAAGTTTTATCCTTTGAGCCTCTCCACCGCTTAATGTAACCGCATTTTGTCCCAATGTTATATATCCAAGACCTACATCACTAAGAGTTTGAAGAATATTTTTTATCTTTGGTATCGAGTCAAAAAACTCCAAAGCTTCATCTACACTCATTTCTAAAACATCAGCTATATTTTTCCCTCTATATTCAACTTCTAAAGTTTGGGCATTGTATCTTTTCCCTCCACATGCATCACACTTTACCTCTATATCAGGTAAAAAGTGCATCTCTATCTTTATAAATCCCTCTCCTTGACACTTTTCACATCTTCCACCCTTTACATTGAAAGAAAATCTTCCTACTTTATACCCTCTAAGCTCTGCCTCTTTAGTTTTTGCAAAAAGATTTCTTATCTCATCCATAACTCCAGTATATGTTGCGGGGTTACTTCTTGGAGTTCTTCCTATAGGACTTTGATCTAAGTAGATAGCTTTGTCAAGTTGTTCTAAACCTAAACACTCAACTCTATCAACCCTTTTTACCTTTTTAGCTCCATTTAGTATCTTTTTTGTAACAGGAAGGAGGGTTTGAAGTATGAGTGAACTTTTTCCGCTTCCACTTACTCCGGTAACTGCAACTAAGTTTGAAAGAGGTATTTTTACATCAAGATTTTGTATATTGTTTATATTTACATTTTTTAGCTCTATCCATCTTTTTTGTTTTCTTGCTTTATAGTAGTTTATATCTTTTTCACCAAAGAGATATTTTGCAGTTAAAGTATCAGCTTTTTTAAGCTCCTTGACACTTCCGCTAAATATCACTTCACCACCATATTTTCCAGCTTTTGGCCCTATATCTATGATATGATCGGCACTCAAAATAGTCTCTTTGTCATGTTCAACTACTATGACGGAGTTTCCCTTTTGTTGGAGATTTTTTAGAGTTCTTATAAGTTTTATAGTATCTCTTTCGTGAAGTCCGATACTTGGTTCATCTAAAACATACATAACTCCGGTTAGTCCGCTTCCTATCTGTGAAGCTATTCTTATTCTTTGAGCCTCTCCACCACTTATAGTTCTAGCATCTCTCCCTAAACTTAGATATCCAAGCCCAACATCATATAAGAAGTAAAGTCTTTCTCTTATCTCTTTTAGTATAGGTTCTGCTATAAGTTTTTGTTGTTTGCTTAAATAGTCAAAGTTTTTATCATTTTTAAAAAAATGATAAATTTCCTCGATAGGAACTTCTAAAAAGTATGCTATATTTTTTCCGGCAACTTGAACTGCTAAAGACTCTTCTTTTAACCTAAAGCCACCACATATATCGCACTTTTTTTCTATCATATATTCATTTAACTCTTTATCATCTTTTATCATAGAGTAAGCTATCTTTGTAACTCCTTCAAATCTTCTTTTTATCTTGTGCCTCTTCCAAGTAAACTCTGTATCTTCAAAACCTCCATTTAAGATAGCTTTTTGTTGATGAGGCTCCAACTCTTCATAGGGTTTATTTATATCTATATCATTTTGCTCACAAAAAGCATTTAAGAGTTTAAAGTAATATCCTTTGTTAAAACCATATAGTATCTTTATAGCTCCTTTTGAAATGGGAAGAAGAGGATCTATGATCTTTGATATATCAAGTGAGTATCTTATTCCAAGTCCGTCACACTCACTACAAGCTCCTTTTGGTGAGTTAAAAGAAAAAGTTAGTGGTTCAAGTTCTTCAAAGGATATTTTACAGTCAAAACAGGCATTGTGTTCACTGTAGTGGATGAACTCTTTTTCTACTCCTACATCTTTTGCATTTAGTAACTCAACTTCAAGCTCTCCATAGCTAAGTTTTAAAGCTTTTTCAACATCTTCTGCCACTCTTTGGCGATTTTGCCTCTTTAGAACAATTCTATCTACAACTACTTTTATAGTGTGTTTTTTAGTTTTAGAAAGCTCTATATCTTCATCAAGCCTAACCATAACACCATCTATCATCGCTCTTACATATCCTTTTAATCTAAGCGACTCCAACATCTCTTCAAAACTTCCCTTTTTCTCTCTCACAAGTGGAGCTAAAAGGATAAGTTTTGAGCCTTCGGGAAGTTTTTGCACCTGCTCTATGATATCGCTAACATTCATTTTACTTATAGGTTTTCCACACTTGTGGCAGTGCTGTTTACCAACTCTTGCAAATAAAAGTCTTAAGTAGTCATATATCTCAGTTATAGTTCCAACAGTTGATCGTGGATTTTTGGAAGTTGTTTTTTGATCTATGGCAATGGCTGGAGTTAATCCCTCTATCTTATCAACATCGGGTTTTGCTATCCTTTCTAAAAACTGTCTTGCATAGGATGATAAAGACTCTATATATCTTCTTTGTCCCTCTGCATAAAGAGTATCAAAAGCAAGGGTGCTTTTTCCACTTCCGCTAAGCCCTGTTATAACAACAAGTTTATTTTTAGGAACTTTTACATCTATATTTTTTAAATTGTTTTCTCTTGCTCCATATACCTTTATCAAAATTATCTCCTAATAACCCAAGTAAACTACCCAATCGCTAAAGACAACTAGGCTTCTTGCCCTGATAATGCCCACGAGGATTAAACTTGGTTATCGACTCATTCCTAATACAAGGATTTTACAGAGGTCAAACTCCAACTCCTTATCCTCGTAGGTCTCACTTATCATACATATCTAACAGGTATAACTTCCGAGAGTTCCTGATGTAGATGAGGATATTATAACACATAGCAAATACAAAAATCAAGCATCCACCCTAATGCCTAAAGAACATTGGGATTTCTACTAAGAGTTATTAAAAAAGGTATTGAAAGAAGATTCTTGATATCTCGTTTCCAAAGGTGAAAGAGCAATAAGTGGAACTTTTAGCAAAAAAGAAAATGACACCATCTTTCACTTAGAAATCCAAAGCACAAATGACAAAAATATGGGAACCTCCAAAGTTCCCTATTGTTATTTCTCCCATTCATAAGCACTCTGACAAATAAGCTCTATATCATCAAACCTTGGTTTCCAGCTAGTTTTTGACAAAACTTTTCTATTGTCTGCTATAAGTTTTGCAGGATCCCCTGCTCTTCTACCTGTTACCTCCACTTTAAAATTTTTTTGTGATACTTTTTTAACAGTATCTATAACCTCTTTTACTGAGAAACCTTCTCCATAACCTAAGTTAAAAATATCACTATCATTTTCTTCCAAATACTCTATAGCCTCAATATGTGCTGATGCTAAATCATCTACATGGATATAGTCCCTAACACCAGTTCCATCTTTTGTATCATAGTCATCTCCAAAGATATACATCATCTTTCTTTTTCCAACGGCACACTCACTTGCTATCTTTATAAGATGAGTTGCATTTGGAAAACTTTGACCAATTCTTGGAGTTAGCTCACTATCGCGATAATTTATATCCGCTCCTGCTACATTGAAGTATCTAAATATAACATATTTAAAACTAGTATGTGCTTTTGCACTATCTTGCAAAACTCTCTCACTCATAAGCTTACTCATACCATAAGGATTTATGGGATTTGTCGGATAGTTTTCATCTAAGCCTGTTTGAGGAAGATTTGTAGGTTCTCCATAAACTGCGGCTGTTGAGCTAAAAATAAACTTTTTAACTCCATTTTTTATAGCACACTTTATAAAGTTGGTAGTGTTTACAGTGTTGTTCATATAATATTTTAAAGGATTCGTTACAGACTCTGGAACCACTATACTTGCTGCAAAGTGGATGATGGTTTCTATATCATTTTCTTTTAAAACTCTATCTACTTCTTCAAACTCTTTCAAATCTTGTTTTATAAATTTAAAATCCCTTATCTTTTGCAAAGTTTCAACTGTTTTTAAACTTCCTGTTGAAAGGTTGTCTAAAATAGTTATGCTATGCTTAGTCCCTTCAAGAAGCTGTTTAGCAACATGACTTCCTATATATCCTGCTCCGCCTGTTATGAGTATATTCATCTTTATCCCTTTTTTATCCTCTTTTATAAAAATAGTTTGTAGCTTCTACAAAACCATCTACACTACCACAATCAAATCTTTTCCCTTGAAACTTATACCCTAAAACTCTACCCTCTTTTGCTAACTTCAAAAGTGCATCGGTTATCTGGATTTCTCCACCTTTTCCCGGCTTTGTATCTTTAAGCACATCAAATATTTTTGATGTTAGTATATATCTTCCTATGATAGCCAAGTTTGACGGAGCATCCTTTGGTTCAGGTTTTTCTATCATATCTTCTATCTTTATAACACCCTCTTCTATCTCTATTCCAGCTATAATTCCATATTTATCCGTATCCTCTTTTAAAATCTCTTCTACAGCAACTATACAGTGATTTGGATATCTTTCATAAAGTTTTACCATTTGATAAAGGACAGTTTTACCCTCTCCATTATCACATAAATCATCTGCGAGTAAAACCGCAAAACTCTCATCACTACCTATCAAACTTTTTCCGGTTAAGATAGCATGTCCTAATCCCAACATCTCTTTTTGTCTAGTATATGTAAAAGTGCATTGTTCTATGATATTTCTTATCTCTGCAAGATAGGGTTCTTTACTAGTTCCTTTTATCTGGTTTTCCAACTCGAAACTTATATCAAAGTGATCCTCTATAGCTCTTTTACCCCTTCCTGTAACTATAGCCATTATTTTACAACCTGCACTTATGGCTTCTTCAACTCCATACTGAAGTAGAGGTTTTGTTAAAACCGGTAGCATCTCTTTTGGTATAGCTTTAGTAGCTGGTAAAAATCTTGTCCCATAACCTGCAGCGGGAAACAAACATCTTTTTATCATAAGTCATCCTAATAAAAATAATTTTAACCTAAATGTTATACAACATATTGTGAACTACCTCTAGCTAAAGAGCTAGAAGCTTCCTAACTAGCAAACTCCAACGAGTTTGAATTTGAAAGGCTTTTGAGTTTAATCTCTGATGAGAGGTCAAAGGATAGTTCCTATCCCAAACACCAATTAGTTGATATTTTTATCCTCTAAAAATGAGATACCTTATGCTCAAATAAGGTATTCAACTCTCAGAAGTAGGAAAATATCGATTATACACTTATATCGACCGACTTCACCGACAGGCTTACCTGTTCGGTGCTAGGTTTTGTTGTGTATTTTTAAATAAATATTTTCCAATAATAGATTTTTCATCTTTTATTATATTATCAAAATAATATCAAAAGTTTCTTCAAAAATAATCTCTCCACCAGGAGAGTATGGAGCATTAAAATCAAAAGGATTTAATTTAGAAGAGAGTAAAATAAGTGAGTCAAAATAAATTGAAAAAGTGATGGGTTTTTTATCTTTTGGTTTTGTATGGAGTATAATGGTTGGGGATTATAGACAAAGTATAAAACCAATACCATTTAAAAAAAGAGAAGAGACTAACCAATAAAGAGTATATTCAAATATGGATTAGAGTGGTTAAAGAATGTATTGGTTAATTGGAGAATAAAAAAAGAAGAGTTTCTTTTGATGATAAATATACTAAAAAGTAATTTTGAAAAAGTGAGGTTAAGGGTTAGTACAAGGAATGAAGGTGGAGGTGTCGTGGAGTGAGTATTAAGACAATCAAAATTGAGACTTTACGACAGAGCTAAACAAGCTGAGTTTCACCAAACTCAGTAGTAAATTGATTCTAGCATTATTTTTGCAAAATTGTTTACTTTCAGTTTAGTTCTTGGTGTATTATTTATAATACTATTTGCTTTTAAAAAGATCAATTCACTTGTCGCTATAGCATAATCTTGGGTTAATGTTTGTATCTTATGTGCATCTACTACTAGTCTATAGTTTCCTGCGGGAAGACCTTTTACCTCTATTTTTTCACTGTTATCTACTTCATTTGGACGATCATTTAGAGCATTTGCAGTCGGATTATTTCTATCTAGCGAATATGGATAATACTTTTTACTACTATCCAAATTTAAAAGATAGATATCCAAATCATTTACAAGCATTTTACCACTACTTGAACTATTTCCCGCTGGATCCACCCAACAAAGAGTTGCTTTAAAATCTTTAGTTTGAGTAGTTGTAAAATCATATATTTTAAAATCACCTCTGTTTATACTATCAAGTTTTATTTTTTGCTTACCGTTATATTGGTCTTGATGATCAAGTGTTTTAACCAACTCTATAGCACCTTGTGCATTTATCATTCCATAACCCGTATAAACATCTGGACCTGGATTATTTTTATCAACTGCGGTATTTATCAAAACAGCTTTTAAGACATCACTCCTCATATTGCAACCTCTGTTGTTTCCACAATTTGTCAAATTTTTATACTCTTGCATTATAAGTGCAGCTATTCCTGTAGCACTCGGTGCTGCCATAGATGTTCCCGACATATATATATAGTCGCTTTCACTACCATTTGAAGTTGAGTAGATAGAACTTCCTCTTATAGATAATTCTGGTTTTATTCTGCCATCTAGTGTTGGTCCTGAACTACTATAATATGCTACATCTTTGGAGTCATCTTTAAGTGCTCCAATAGTAAAAACATTTTTAGCATTTGCTGCTCCTTTAATAATTCCTATATTGGGATATCCACTTCTTGTCCTATCATTTCCCGCAGCAATAAACATAGCTATACAAGGATTATTATAAATTACATTATCCTCATTTCTTGCATCACTATTATAAACACCCAAACCTACCTCATCATTAAATCCATAAGAGTGGTTAGACAAATATATGTTAAAATTTAGCAAATAACTTATAGAGTTTGCAAAATAGCGATCATTAAAAGTAAAACTATATATTTGAGTTCCGTTTGCCATACCTCTTGCATCACTATTTATCCCATATGCACCTATAATGCCTGCCACATGAGTTGAGTGTGAGGAAGGTGAACCATTTATAACTCTATCTCTTATTCTAGTTGCATTACCCAACATAAACTCTTGATGAGTTCTCAAGACTTTCCCCTCATCTACTATGGCAACCGGAATATTTGCACCATCTAAATCTGTATCATTTCTCCATACTTGTGTAGTCTGAGTATCTCTAGCGGTATAAATATCTGTTACATTAAGCTCATTTGAAAATGGCTTTATAAGACCAACTTTATGATACTTTTCAATTTCTTTTACAATAGAAAGAGAAGCTATTTTTTCTATATCCATACCAATTATCGTTAACTCCGCCATATTAAAATTTTCATCAAACTTTAAATCATAATAATCAATACCATTTTTTTCTAACAATTTTATAAAACTTTTTTCCGTCATATAGGTTACAAGAGAGATTTTTATTTTTATCTCCTCAGATACATTGATGTTTTTAAGTTCATCTTCTATTTTGTATCTAGGTTCTACAACTGAAATACCATCTATTTTATCAGATACCTCTACAAGTGCATCTATATAGTTTTTATCCAATAGTATATAATAACTATTGACACCGGCATAGGAGATCTCTTTTGCACCATTAACAAACAGAAAATCCTTATCTTTTTCTAATAAAATATCTTTTGTATGTATTAACAAAAGTATATCACTATCATTTGCATTGCTTTTCATAAGTTGAGAAATTGTTAACTCTTTTTGAAATTTAACTTTGTTACCACAAAGTATTAACTCCGAACCAAAACTCACTGAACTCATAAGTGCTGTTGATAGGGCAACCTTTAAAACAGACCTTTTCATAATCTTCCCTTTTTCGCAAATCTTCCATTCCCTGCAAACTAATTCGGTCAATTTCCAACAAACAATACAATTTGCTTTTACTTTTTTGATATTTTTATAAAAAGATAGGCCTTATTTTACTTTTTGTTACATCTTCTTTATTTTTTTTAGTTTTTTTTAAGAAGTGAACTTTTACCAAAGAGTCAATAAGCCCTATCTAAAGAGGCAGGGGCTTGAAGATATTTAAACAACTAAGTTATTTAATTTTAATCTCGTAGGGTGATTGACACACCCATATCGGTTGGCTATTTGCTAATCGTTACTTGTTAGAAACTTAACTAAAATATTAGTAGCACCATTTACATTGGCAATGTCAAATAAAATTAAAGAGGGAGAGGCAATTTCTCCCTGCCTTGGAAAACAAGGTTTCCTTGCCAAATTAGTGATGAAAAAAAATTTGAAGATTTATTTGCTATAATCAAAGCAAAAAATAGGAATAGATTTTGAAAAGAGTTTTAACAGGTATTCAATCGTCGGGAAGTTTACATTTGGGAAACTATTTTGGTGCTATAAAGCAAATGATAGAGCTTCAAGATGGTAGTGAGCTTTTTATATTTATAGCCAACTACCACTCACTTACCTCACTTAGAAATGCTAGTGCAGTGAAAAAAAATACAATAGATACAGCCATAGCATACCTTTCACTCGGTATAGATCCAAACAAAACAACTATGTGGGTTCAATCAGATGTAAAAGAGGTTTTGGAACTTTATTGGATACTTTCAGCATATACTCCAATGGGACTACTTGAAAGAGCTCACAGCTACAAAGATAAAGTAGCAAAGGGTATAAGTCCAAATCACGCTCTCTTTTCTTATCCAGTTTTAATGGCAGCAGATATACTTTTATATGATGCTAAAATCATACCGGTAGGAAAAGACCAAATCCAACATGTTGAAATAACAAGAGACATAGCTGGAAAGTTTAACAATGAATATGGAGAGATATTTACCATTCCAGAGTTTAAAGTAGATGAAAACTTAGCAACAGTTCCAGGAACAGACGGTGCTAAGATGAGTAAAAGTTATGGCAATACTATAGATATTTTTTGCTCTAAAAAGCAGTTAAAAAGGCAAGTTGGAAAGATAGTTACTGATTCGGTTAGTCTTGAAGAGCCAAAAGAATGGAGAGGGTGCAATGTCTATAATCTTTGTAAACTCTTTTTAGATGAAGATGGACAAGAAGAACTTCAAGCAAGATATGAAAAAGGTGGAGAGGGACATGGACACTTTAAACTTTACTTACAAGAGTTGATAACTAAACACTTTAAAAAGGCAAATGAAAAAAGAGAATACTATCTTAATCATCTTGATGAAGTTTATGAAATACTTGATATGGGAGCAAAAAAAGCTAGAACCATAGCAAGAGAAAAGATGAAAAAGGTTAGAGAAGTTGTAGGAATATATAGATGAAACAGTTAAAAGATTTAAGGGTTTTATCTTTTTTTGATAGGGGATATTAAGATGATTGATTTAAAACTTTTAGAAAAAGATTTTGATACGGTTGCAAACAGACTAAAAAAGAAAAAAGTTGATGAAGAACTTCTATCAAAATTAAAAGAGCTTTTTGGTGAGCTAAAGAGAAAAAAAACAGCTCAAGAGGGGTTACAAGCAACTCAAAATGCAAAAAGTAAACTCTTTTGTGTTTATAAAAAAGAGGGAAAAGATATAGCTAAACTTAAAAAAGAGTTAGAAGAAAATAAACAAAAGATAGCAAAAGCTACCGAAGAGGTAAGAGAGATTGAAAAGGGGCTTCAAACTATCGCTATGGCTATACCAAACCTTCCTGATGAAAGTGTTCCAGAGGGGGAGGACGAAAAGGACAATGTAGAGTTAAAAAAAATTTTAGAGCCTAAAAGGTTTGACTTTGCTCCAAAGGAGCATTGGGAGTTAGATAGTGAGCAAAGATATATAGACTTTGAAAGAGGTGTGAAGTTAGCAAAGAGTAGATTTAGTGTTTTAAAAGGTAAAGTTGCGAGACTTGAGAGAGCTTTGATAAACTATATGCTTGACTTTAACAAAGCTAGGGGCTTTGAAGAGATTTCGGTTCCATACATAGTAAACAAAACTACACTTGAAGGAACTGGACAACTTCCAAAATTTGAAGACGATCTTTTTAAAATAGAGAGAGAAGAACTCTTTTTGATACCTACTGCAGAAGTTCCACTAACAAATCTTTATAGAGATGAAATCATCCCTGAAGACAAACTTCCGATATTAATGACAGCTTATTCGGCTTGTTTTAGAAAGGAAGCTGGAAGTGCAGGAAGAGATACAAGAGGTATGATAAGACAACACCAATTTGATAAAGTAGAGCTTGTATCTATAACAAAGCCACAGCAGAGTGAAGAGATTTTTGAAAAGATGGTTGAGTGTGCAAGTGATCTTTTGACCTCTTTGGGGCTTCCTCATAGACTTGTTTTACTTTGTGGAGGAGATTTAGGCTTTAGTGCATCAAAAACTATTGATTTGGAGGTTTGGCTTCCCGGACAAGATAGATATAGAGAGATAAGTTCTGTATCAAATACAAGAGATTTTCAAGCTCGTAGGGCAAAGATTAGATATAAAAACGGTAAAAAAAGTATTTTAACTCATACACTTAACGGTTCAAGTTTAGCTGTTGGTAGAACTATCATAGCTATTATGGAAAACTATCAAACTAAAGATATGGATTTTGAGATACCAAAAGTTTTGAAAAAATATATGGAGTAAATATTGGCTAAAAAAGAGGAGGAGGATGAAGAACTACTTATCATAGATGATGAGGAAGATGAAAATGAGTTAAAAACCGAGCTATTTTTTGATAATGATAAAGAAAAAACTCCTCCTAAAAAATCAAATTTGACTATGATTGTTATAGTGGTATCTATTTTGTTACTTCTTTTTATGGCTAAAACAACTTTTTTTTATTTACAAAGCAATGACAAAAAGGAAGTTGTAGAAGCTAAAACAAATACAACTAGCATAATTAAAAATATAAAAAAAAATAAAATAAATCCTCTTATCAATTCAAAACTTGTAGAACTTACTGCTAAAGCAAAAAAACTGTATAAAAGTGGAAACAAAGAAGAAGCTTTAAAAATATATGAGAAAATCTCCTTTTTTCACAAATCTTTGGCAGACTTTAATTTAGGTGTAACATTATTGAAGGGAAAAAAATACAATGAGGCTATAAAACATTTTGAAAAATCTTTTGAACTTAATGATTTAAAGTTTGAAAGTTCATTAAATATAGCATTGGCTTATAAGCTTTTAAATAAAAAAGAAAAATTTCAAAGCTATTTAAAAGAGGCTGATAAATATATCATATCAAAATATGACTCTCCATTGTTTAATTATTATTATGCTCTTTTGGAATATTATAAAAATAATCCCATAGAATCATTGGCAATTTTAAAAGAATATAAAAAACCTTATTTTGAAAGAAAAAAAAATCTTATATTGTCAAAAGAGTATAGTTATGTTAAAAATTATGATTTTGCAATAAACTCATTGGCTAAAGTTAAAGACCCAAAATACTTTCTTACCATAGCACAGATGTATGCAAAAAATGGCGAATACTCATTGTCAGCTAATGCATTTAGAAGCTCCATAAATGCAAATCAGTATCCAATGATTGCATTGGTAGGATTATCATTGGTGCAAAATAAACTTGGACTTTTAAAATCTTGTGCCACCACTTTAAAAGTTGTAAATCAAAAATATGGAGAAAAAGCCACAAAAATATATCCTATAAAAGTAATCATAAAAAAATCTCTTCATAATCCTATATATGCACAAAAAGAGTTCAAAAATAGTATTTTTAACTCTTTAGAAAATAGGTTTGGACTACTTTTTTACTATGCTCCTTATAAATTATTTAATCCTAAACAGAGTAATTATATTATAGAAAAAGGTGCAAAAGAGATATATACAAAAAATATAAACTCGGCATATAACTATCTTCTACAAGCAAACTCTATATCTAAAATAAATCTAGAGATTATAAAGGGATTGAAACTTTTAGAAAAACACAAAGTATATGAAGCAAATGCTCTTTTTAAAACATTGATAGAAAAATATCCAAATCATTCTATATTACACTATAACCTAGCACTTACTTATGCAAATATAAGTGATTATAAAAATGCAAATAAACATTTCAATAAAAGCTATATACTTGATAATAAAAATAAACTGGCTATATTTTTCGCCTCATTTACCAATCTGTTACAAAATAAATATTATGATACAAAAACTTTGGAAAATATCCTAAAATATTCCCCAAAAAAAATGCTTTCAAAATACAAAATACTCTATAAAATCTTAAAAAATGATACTACTATTGATTTTACTCAAAAAATACCAAATAATCCTTTTGAACTTATAACTAATATAATAGCTTCAAATATGGTAGGTAATATTTCATATTATGAAAAATATGCAAAAAGATTAAAAAAAATTTTACCTAAGGATTTGATAGCAAATATTATATATGTGGATCAAATTTCACAAAATAAAAGTGTAAAAGAGTATGCAAGAGCAGTGCAAGAATATTTAGCAAGAAAAAGTATAGATATCTCACCTCTTCTTTATGGTGAAACTTTTGCAAGAGAACTTTATATCAGAATACTAAACATAGGTGGAATAACAAGATATGCAAAAAAACTTCTTGAAAATGAATTTATCATAAATAAAAATCAAATAGCTTTATTGCAATCTTTGGCATATACATATATATATACAAAAGAGTATCAAAAGTCATATGATATATACAATAAACTTATAGATAAATTTAAAGTAAAAGATCCACATACTCTATTTTTAGCTTCTGTAGCAAGTATAGGCTCAAATCATCACTCAAATGCAGTAGCACTTTTGGAATTAGCAAACTTAGGCAATAGAAGTTTTGACGAATGTAGATATGCTTTAGGACTTCTATATCAAGAGGCTAAAAACTTTGAGAGTGCTGCTATTGAGTATGCAAAAGTGGGAAACAGTGGTTTTAAATCAAAGTATTTTGACTTTGTTTTAAAACCGCAATAATCAATCAAGCTTGGATAGTTAAATTTTTAAATCATTTAGGATCCAACACAAATTTAAATCCTGCATAGAAAGAATCATTTAAGTTATAATCTTTACTATTGTAATCAGTATCTATGTTTCTATAACCAGCATATACATTTACATTTGGTATGATTTTGCTGTCAATCTCCACTCTATACTCTTTATACTCATCAGCATCTTGAAAACTTAAAGCACTTGGAGCATAGGCAGCTTTTGCACCTAAGTATGTAGGTGGCAAGTCACCTACAAAGAGCTGTGCTTTTGCTCCAACCATAATAGGCATAGCCCAAAAATCTTGACCGGTATGGTCACTACGAACACTTCTTAAACCTATATTAAATATAAGATTTTGATAGTTTATAGGAGAATTTTCCACACTTATACCTAAACCATATAAACTCTCTTCGCTATTTAAATAATTTGCATTAATAAAAAAATTACTATATACAGGTGAATCAATCAAAAAACTCACTGAAGCTCTACCTTCAACTTCAAGATCATCTTTATTTACATTTAGACCAAGAGACCCCTTTTCAAAACTAAATAAAGTTGAGATAAATATCAAAGATATCAGGAAAATTTTCTTTAACATTTCTTACTCCTATGATTTAAAATTTTTATTTTTTGGTATTTTAAGATAAATTTTATTATAGTTTTGTTTATGAAAAATTTTAATATTTTAGTTTTATTTTTATTTAATATTATATATTTAAGTGCATCAACTTTGCACCTAAGTATCAGTTCAAGTCCTAGTCGTCTAAACCCTATTTTAGCGACTGATAGTGCAAGTGGAGAGATAGCTAGTTGGGTATTTAACCCTTTAGTTGAGTATGATAAAGATGGAAAAATTATCCCAAGATTAGCAAAAAGTTGGCACTTTGAAGATAATAAAACTTTAATCTTCAAGTTAAAAAAAGGGATTAAGTGGAGTGATGGTAAATCCTTTGATGCAAATGATGTTATATTTACATACAAACTTATAACCTCTCCCAAAGTCTTTACTCCCTATGCTAGTGAGTTCCGATATATCAAGAATATTAAGAAATTAGATGACTATACTTTAAAGGTAACTTATAAAAAACCCTACTTTAAAGCTTTAAATACTTGGATGACCTCTATCCTTCCAAAACATCTATTGGAAAATAAAAAAAATATTATGACAAGTTCCTTTAATCAACATCCAATAGGAACAGGTCCTTATATCATAGATGGCTTTGAGGTAAATAAAGATATAGTTTTAAAAGCAAATCCAAACTATTTTATACATAAACCATATATAGATAGTATCAACTATCACTACATACCAGATCCCTCAACAACCTTCTTGATGCTAAAAACAAAAAAGTTAGATGTTGGAGGGCTTTCCCCTTTACAAGTAGAAAGACAGCTTGATAGTGATTTTAAAAACTATTATAACATCTATGAAAGGATTTCAAACGGATATACATATTTAGGATTTAATTTAAAAAATAAAAAATTTAAAAATCCTCTCGTAAGAAAAGCTATAGATTTAGCCATAGATAAAAAGGAGTTGGTGGATATACTCTTTTTTGGACACGGACAGATATGTAACGGTCCTTTTATGCCGGGAACTTGGGCTTATAATAATAAAATAAAAAGTGAATACAATCCAAAAAAAGCAAAACAGATACTAAAAAGTTTGGGATTTTCAAAAGAAAAACCATTTGAGTTCACTATAACAACAAATTCTAACAATGATACAAGAGTCTATGCAGTCCAAATCATACAACATCAACTAAACAAAGTAGGTATTAAAGTTCACATAAGAACTATGGAGTGGCAAGCATTTTTAAATACTGTAGTAATGCCTAAAAACTTTGAAGCAGTGGTTTTAGGTTGGGGATTGAGCTTAACCCCTGATGCATACTCCATATGGCATAGTGAAGGAGCAAAAAAGGGCGGTTTTAACTTTGTAAACTACAAAAATAAAAAAGTTGACAACCTTATAAAAAGAGCTGAGACCACCATAGATAAAAAAAAATTATCCGCTTATTATCAAGAAATATTTAAACTAATTGTAAATGATCATCCTTACATCTTTTTATATATACCAAACTCCATAACAGCAGTAAATAAAAAAATAAAAAATGTATCACCTTCTATTATAGGAATAATGCACAACGAAATAGATTGGATAAAACCTTAATCTTAAGGATAGACAACGATAACAATAGTGTTATTTTATTGTTGTCTATTCGTTGTCTATCTTTTACCCATTATTGACAACTCAAACACTCACCAGTTCTATCTGCTATATCTTTTTCACTCTCTGGTGATTGGCTTCTTAGATAGTAAGTTGATTTTATACCTAGTTTCCAAGCAAGAGTATATATCTCGTGCAGGTATCTTCCACTTGCATTTTCAAGTTTTATAAAGATATTTAAACTCTGTCCCTGATCTATCCACTTTTGTCTTACTGCTCCTGCTTTTATGAGTAATTTTTGATCTAAATCATAAGCTGGAGTATAGTATTGCCATGTATCAACCGATAGTTTTGGAGCACATACAGGAATAAGTCCGCTTAAGTTCTCTTCAAACCATTTTCTTTTATATATAGGTTCTATAGCTTGTGTTGTTCCAACAAGGATAGAGATAGAGCTTGTAGGAGCTATCGCCATAAGATAACCATTTCTCATACCATCTTTTTTAACTTTTTCTCTTAACTTTTCCCAATCATACAGATAACCAAAAAGCCCACCTCTGTTTGGAGTGAGTTTTTTAGCCTCTTCATTTGCCAAATCTATAGGAAATATACCCATTTGCCAATTTGAACCTTCATAGTCCGGATAAACTCCTTTTTCTATAGCCAAGTTTGACGATGCTTTTATGGCATTGTAACTTATCATCTCCATAATCTCATCTATCTTTTCAAGATGCTCATCACTTCCCCACTCTATCTTAGCTTCGGCCAACATTTGAGCCTCACCCATTACCCCAAGTCCTATTGCACGACTTTTTAGATTTGTTTGTTTTACCTTTTCAAGTGGGTAAAAGTTTAAATCTATGACATTGTCAAGCATCCTTATAGCTATAGGCATAACTCTTTCTATATCCTCTTTTGTATTTATCTTAGATAGATTTATACTTGCAAGGTTACAAACAGCAGTTTTCCCATCGATTTTTTCTTTTTCTACTATAAAAACTTCTACACCATCTATGCTATCAAGTGCAGTTACCTTTTTAGCTTTTTTTACTATACCACTATCAACCTCTACATCATCATCTTCTCCAAAAACTTTCACACTTCCATCTGCCATCTTTAACTTTATCTTATAATAGTTGGGATCGGTATTTTGAAATATCTCCGTGCATAGATTTGAACTTCTTATAATACCTTTATGAGAGTTTGGATTTACTCTGTTAGCATTATCTTTAAAACATAAAAACGGCATACCTGTTTCAAAGTAACTTAGTAAAACCTTTTTCCAAAGAGTTTTTGCATTTACAATTTCCTTAACTATGTTATCATCATTTTCATACTTTATATATCTCTTTTCAAACTCTTTCCCATAAAGATCAGTTAAATCTTCAACATCTAAAGGATCAAAAAGTGTCCAAGTTCCATTCTCTAAAACTCTTTTCATAAAAAGATCATTTATCCAAAGAGCAGGAAAAAGGTCATGGGTTCTTCTTCTTTCCTCTCCAGAGTTTTTTCTAAGGTCTAAAAAGTCATTTATATCTATATGCCATAGCTCAACATATACCGCTATCGCACCCTTTCTAGTTCCTAACTGATCCACTGCTATAGCAACATCATTTGCTATTTTTAAAAATGGTATGATACCACCAGCTGCATTTTTATGACCATCTATACTACTTCCTATACCTCTAACTTTACACCAATCCCAACCGATACCACCACCAAACTTACTAAGTAGTGCCATCTCTTTGTAACCATCAAATATCCCCTCTATATTATCAGGGCTTGAACCAACATAACAAGAGCTTAGTTGATGCCTTGGGGTTCTCGCATTTGACAAAGTAGGAGTCGCAAGCATCACTTCAAACTTACTTATGATATCATAAAATCTTTTAGCCCAAGTCATCTTATCAAACTCGTTTTGAGCTAAAAACATAGCTATCGCCATAAACATATGTTGAGGGAGTTCTATAGGATTTCCATCCCCATCTTTTAACAAATATCTATCATAAAGAGTTTTTACTCCAAGATAAGTAAATTGCAAGTCTCTTTGGGGTTTGATATAGTTATTTAACTCATCCAAGTCATACTTATCTTTAAGCCCTTGAACAATCCTCCCCTCTTTTTCTCCTCTTTCAAAATACTCTCTTAAGTGTATATATCCACTAAAACGGCTAACTTTATGATAGAGATCATACAAAAAAAGTCTAGCTGCAACAAATGTCCAATCCGGTCTATCAACATCTATCTTATCAACTGCAGTTTTTATCAAAGTTTGCTGTATCTCTTCAGTTGAGATTTTATCTCTAAACTGTATCCTAGCATCAAGTTCAAGCTCACTTTGACTTACATTTTCAAGCCCCTCTACAGACTCTTTAGTATATTTTTGTATCTTTGTTATATCTAACGGCTCTATTCGTCCATTTCTTTTAGTAACTGTTAGCATTTTACTTGTCATCTTCAAATACCCTTTTAAAAATGGCATCTACATTTTTTATATAGTAGTCATAGTTAAAACACTCTCTTATCTGCTCCTCACTTAGTTTGCTTCTAAGCTCTTTGTCACTTAAAAGATACTGTAAATATAAGCTCTCTCCCTTTTTATTTACACTAGGTTTTCCTTGTTGTATCTCTTTCCAAACTTTCATAGCATTTCTTTGAACTATTTTGTAAGCATCTTCCCTACTTACTCCAGCTTTTGGAAGTTCAAGCAAAACTCTTTGAGAAAATACAAGTCCACCTGTTAAGTTTAGATTTTTCATCATATTTTCCGGCATAACTGTAAGATTTTTTATAACTCCATTCATCCTATGAAGCATAAAATCTGTAGTAACAAAGCTATCCGGTAACCAAAATCTTTCAGTAGAGCTATGGTTTATATCCCTCTCGTGCCATAAAGCAACATTTTCCATAGCAGGAGTTGCATAAGCCCTTACGATACGAGCAAGTCCTGTTACATTTTCTGTAAGTATAGGATTTCTTTTGTGAGGCATAGCGGAGCTTCCCTTTTGTCCTTTTGCAGAAAACTCTTCGCACTCATAAACTTCCGTTCTTTGCCAGTGTCTAACTTGAACTGCAAATTTTTCTACACTTGAAGCTAAAAGTGCTAAAGCTGTTGCAAGTCTTGCATATCTATCTCTTTGGATAACTTGATTTGAAACAGGTGCAGGTTTTAATCCCAACTCTTTACAAGCCAACTCTTCAAGTTCTAAAGGTGCATAAGCAAAATTTCCCATAGCACCACTTATCTGTCCCACACTGATAACTTCTAAAGTTTCTTCAAGATTTTTAAGATGCCTTGCCATCTCATCATACCAAATTGCTAAAACAAGTCCAAATGTTATAGGTTCTCCATGTATTCCGTGACTTCTTCCAACCATCAAAGTCATCTTATGCTCATAAGCTCTTTGCTTTATAGTCTCCATCATCATCTTTACATCTTCGATGATAAGTTCAAGTGAACTTTTCATCTGCAAAGCAACAGCAGTATCAACGGTATCAGAGCTTGTCATACCGTAGTGAAACCAACGACTCTCCTCTCCTAAACTCTCTGCAACACTGGTTGTAAAAGCTATCAAATCGTGTTTTGTAACAGCCTCTATCTCATCTATTCTCTCTACTGAAAATCTTGCATTTTCAATTATCTTTTTTGCATCTTCATCAGGTATCAAACCCAATTTATTCCAAGCTTTGACTACTGCTAACTCTACATCCAGCCAAGCTTGATATTTTGCTTGATAAGTCCATTTATCAGCCATCTCTTTTCGTGAATATCTATCTACCATAAAGTTACCTTTTATAGGATTTATAACCTGAGTTTGATAGTATGTCATACTCAAGTTTTTAATAAAGTGGATTTTATCCAAAAAGATTGAAAAGAGGTTTAATATATGGCATATATAAAAAAGAGTTTTTTTTCTAAAGAAAAGGTTAAGATTTTTAAGTTCTTAATAGAAACTTTTGATATTGATTTAAAAGAGGCTCAAAAATGGATAGACAAAGGAAGAGTCTTTTTAAAAGGAAAACCAGTTATAAAAAAAGCTATGAGTTTTAAAGGAAAGATAGATGTTGTAGTTTTTGAAACAACTACAAAAAAGTTAAAACCGGTTTTTGAAACTCCTGATTTTGTGATATATGACAAACCAAGCGGAGTCTTAGTCCACCCTCAAAACAGACATACAAGATATTCCATAACCCACGAGGTAAAACATAAGTATGGAAAATATGCCAACATAACCCATCGTTTAGATAAAGAGACAAGCGGACTTTTACTATGTTCAAAAGATAAAAAAGCAGAAAGAGAGATAAAACAACTTTTTGAGGATAGAAAGATACGAAAAAGCTACTTAGCTTTGGTGAAGGGAGAGTTTAAAGAAAAAATAACTGTTGATGCTCCTATCAGTAGAAATAGTAATTATAAGGATATAAAGTTAAAAGTTTTTATAGATAAAGAAAATGGGAAAGCCTCAAGAACTATTTTCGAACCTGTAAAATACTATCAAGATAGCAACACTACTTTAGTAAAAGCATATCCACTTACAGGAAGACAACACCAAATAAGAGTGCATCTTTTTCATTTGGGATTTCCAATAGTCGGAGATCCTCTTTATGGGGTGGATTTTAAAACTGCTGAGGATTATTTGGAACAAAAGTTAAGCAAAGAAGATAGGTTAAAACTCACAGGAGCAAAAAGACTGATGCTCCACGCCCACACTTTAGAGTTCAAATATAAAAATAGATTTTTTATAGTTAGTAAATCATCTTTTAACTAAGTTACAAAAGTCCTATCTCCTCAAGTATAGGAGTAATATTTTTACTTATCTGTATAAGTTCAGCAACTATAGTTCCATCTGCCTTATCCTCTAAAAACCATTCATCTATCTTTTTAACACTGTTTAACTTTTCCTCTTCACTCATACTTTTATGATTTTTTATATGCTCTTTTACCTGTTTTAATTTTTCTTTCATTTTCCATCCTTTACTATTTCTAGTGAACTCTTTTTTTCAGTTAATTTATAAAACTCTCCACTTTTAAACTCTATAGTTCCTTTTGCATTGTGACTGCCTTTTGAATAGTAGTCAAATGTGCAGTCTTGTTCATCACATTTTAGTATAATCCTTCTTTTATCATCTATGATAAACCCTTCATTGAGAGGTCTAGTTTTTATAGCTTTTTTTAGAGCAAACAATATTTTTCTGTTATCATATTTAAACTTTGTTTTTTGACTTTGAGGCTTTTGTCCACTATAAAATATAAAATAATCTTTTCTCATTAAAAACTTGACTATCGGATTTGTAACCCTAGCTTTTAAATAATCATCTTTTAAAGTCCCAAGTGTATCAATCTTACCTAAAGTTATACCCTTATATTTTATAGAGTAGGTTGATGCAAATGAAAGTGTTACAACCAATATGGCTAAAAACATCTTTTTCACGATTATCTCCTTTCATTGGATAATCCAATCTATAGATTATTTGTATAAATAAATAGTATGAAGCTTAGTTAAAAAAAGAACTTATACCACTACTCTTTGAAACTTCTGCCTCTTGAGTCGAAAAGGCTCCTAACTTCATAAATCTTTCATACCTCTGATTTAATCTCTCTTTGCTACTTAGCTTACTAAGCTCCTCAACTTGAGTTAAAAAATACTCTTTTAAAGATTTTATGGCACCTTCCTTATCTCTATGAGCACCAACTAAAGGCTCCTCTATAACATCATCTATCAATCTCAACTCTTTTAAATCTTCAGCCGTTATTTTTAAAGCTTTTGTAGCCTGTTCTTGTTTTGCGGGGTCATTCCAAAGTATAGCTGCACATCCTTCTGGAGATATGACACTAAAAACAGAGTATCTCATCATAGCTAACCTATCTGCAACACCTATAGCCAAAGCCCCACCACTTCCACCTTCTCCTATAACTATGGAAATTGTTATAGTATCAAGATCACTCAATTCATAAAGATTTTTAGCTATAGCTTCACTTTGTCCTCTCTCCTCTGCACCGATTCCAGGATATGCACCCGGAGTGTCTATAAGAAAAAGAACAGGGATTTTAAATTTTTCAGCCAACTTAGCTACTCTTAAAGCTTTCCTATAACCATCAGGATGAGGCATTCCAAAGTTTCTTTTTAACTTATTTTTAGTTCCTCTACCCTTTTGCTCAGCTATAACGATAGTAGTTTTTCCATCTACCTCACCTATATAACAGACCATAGCAGGGTCATCACTATAAAGTCTATCTCCGTGAAGTTCATAAGCATTTTCTAAGATAGCTCTTATATAATCTAGTGCATATGGTCTTTCAGGATGACGAGCAAGTTGAAGTTTTTGATAGTCTGAGAGATTTTTAAAAGTTTTGGCAACCTCCTTTTGAAGATTTTCTTTTAAAATATTTACTGCATCATCATCACCACGACTTGCTGCAGACTTAATATCCAAATCAATCTGCTCTATATTCTTTTCAAAACCTAAATAAGTTGCCATATCTTACCTATATCTTTTTAAATACAACACACCCATTTGTTCCACCAAAACCAAAAGAGTTACTCAAAACAACATCCAAATCTTTCTTTACTTTTCCATTTGTTACATAATCAAGATCACACTCAGGATCCAAAGTCTCATAGTTTATAGTTGGAGGGACTACTCCATCTCTCATAGCCATCAAACATATAACAGCTTCTATAGCTCCAGCAGCACCTAAGCAGTGTCCTATCTGCCCCTTTGTAGAGCTAACAAGCGGAACATCACTGCCAAAAGCCTCTTTTATAGCTGCTGTTTCATTTTTATCATTTGCAGGAGTTGAAGTTCCGTGAGCATTTATATAGTCAACTTTTGGATTTCCTGCCATATTTAAAGCAGCTTTTATAGCTCTAAGCGGTCCATCAACTACAGGTGTTGTGATATGGTTTGCATCGCCACTTTCTCCAAAACCAATGATTTCTCCATAGATTTTTGCTCCTCTTTTTACAGCACCCTCATACTCTTCTAAAACTAAAGCTCCAGCACCTTCTCCCATAACAAAACCATCTCTATTTGCATCAAAAGGTCTCGAAGCAGTTTTTGGATCATCATTTCTTGTAGATAGTGCCTTCATCGCAGCAAATCCACCAATACCGACATCACAAATAGCAGCTTCTGCACCAACTACTAGCATCTTATCAGCACCATCTAATATAATAGTCTTACAAGCGGTTGCTATGGCATGAGTTCCTGCTGCACAAGCGGTTACATCAGAAAGATTTGGTCCTTTAAGTCCAAAATCAATAGCTATAAAACCACCTAGCATATTTACTAAGGCTGAAGGGATAAAAAATGGAGATATTCTTCTTGGACCTCTGTTAGCTGAAACAAGAGCATTTTTTTCGATATTTATAAGTCCTCCTATACCGGAAGCCGAAACCATACCAAATCTCTCTTTTTCATACTCACTATTTTTTAAACCACTATCTTCCATAGCTTCGTGAACAGCTTTTATACCCAGTTGTATAAATCTATCAGCCTTTTTTACATCCTTAGGATTCATAACAGTTTTAGGATCAAAATCTTTCACCTCACCTGCTATTTTTACCGAATGATTTGAAGTATCAAAATGAGTTACCAAATCTATACCGCACTCACCATCTACTATAGCTTTAAATGAACTTTCTTTGTCATTTCCTAAGCTATTTATCATCCCCAAACCAGTCACAACCACTCTTCTCACAACTGCTCCTTAAAATATCTCTTATAACATATAACTTATAACATAGAAAAAGACTTATATCTGATAAAAGATATTTAAGAGGAGAAAACTCTCCCCTTAAAACTAAGTTTATGAGTTTTTAGACTCTATATACTTAACAGCATCACCTACCGTTGCTATAGACTCTGCATCACTATCAGGAATCTCTATGTCAAATTTTTCTTCAAGTGCCATAACTAACTCAACAACATCAAGGCTATCTGCACCAAGATCTTCAACAAATTTCGAATCCTCCTTCACCTCATCAAGATTTACATTTAGTTGCTCAACAACCACTTCTTTTACATCGTCTATTAAAGCCATCTTTTCTCCTTGTTATAGTTTTACCCAAATATTAGCAAAAAATTATTAAAAACTAAAAACTTTTAGCCTTTTACATATAGATTCCACCATTTACCTTTAAAATCTCTCCGGTTATATAACTAGAACTATCACTTAGTAAAAATGCCACAGCCTCAGCTACATCTTTAGGGACACCAAATCTTTTTAAAGGTATTTTATTAATATAAGCTTTTTTTACATCTTCACTTAGTGCGTCTGTCATATCTGTTGCAATAAATCCAGGGGTTATAGCATTGTATCTTATCCCTCTTGCTGAGCCTTCAAGTGCAAATGACTTTGTCATAGCATTTATAGCACCTTTACTTGCACTATAATTTGTCTGCCCTATATTTCCACTTTCTCCTACTACTGAAGAGATATTTACCACTGAACCAAATCTCTTTTTACTCATAACTTTCAAAGCCTCTTTACAACCTATAAAAGCTGAGTTTAGATTTGTTTTTATAACATTTTCAAAATCTTCAAGCTTCATCCTCATAGCTAACTTATCATTTGTTATACCTGCATTGTTTACTAAATAACTAAGCCCTCCGTCGCTATCAACTATAGTTTTTACTCCTGCAATAAAAGCTTCTTCATCACTAGCATCAAAACATATAATGCCAACTTCACCACCAGTCTTTTCTATCTCCTCTTTTAAACTATCAGCAAGCTCTGGCTTACTTCTATAATTTATCCACACCTTTAAACCATATTCAGCTAAAACTCTTGCTATATCAGCACCTATACCCCTACTTGCTCCTGTTATAAGAACATTTTTCCCGCTAAATTTCATATATCTCCTTTTTCAAGTTTAGATCAAGACAACTTAAGAGGATAATTTTTAAACCTAAAACCTACATCCTTTTATAGATCTTAAGGTGGACTACCCAACAGCTAAAGACGATTGGCTTCCTGCCCTGATAATGTCCACGAGGATTAGACTTGGTTATCAACTCATTCCTCACACGAGCTGATAATAATACATTTGTATATATATTTTGTTTTTGCATAATGGTATTGTATTATGATATACTATCAAACTTATGTATCGCTAAAAAATAAAATAAGAGGAAAAAAATCTCTTATTTTATTGGACATATCCTGTTGCTGCTCTAAAGTGAGTGCTTGGATCTCTATTAGTTGAGCTATCTTCTGAAAGTGTTCCATCACTTTTTATATATACAGTTCCTCCATCTTTAAACTCTTGCTTAGCAGCACTAGCACTAGTTGGAATAATTTCACAAATTTCATCAGTAGCATCTTTAGGCATATTTGTATCACCTACACTATTTTTAATAGTTATACAGTCATTATTAGAAGAACTTTTTACAGCAAAAATCTCTTTATATTGAGTAAATGTTGGTAAAGAAATATTAGTATTTATCCCCAATGAAGTTTTACTGTTTTCTACTAATGTTTGTGCATTTGCATTTGTTCTATTATCCACTTTATCACCACCATTTACAAATTTTACACTATTTTTATTATCATCCGTAAACACAGATAAATATTTAGCTACCCAAAAACCTTTACTATCAGCTTTAGGCACATAAACAAAATTTGCTTTTACCATTTTTTGTCCATCTGAAGTTTGAGTTATCCAAGAGTAATAGTATCTATTGCTTATAGAATCATTTACATCAGCCGTAACTGTTGTAAGATTATAATCTTTTCCTGCATGTAAAGGATCTGTATTATGAGCTCTTTCTTTATCATTTGGTCTTCCGTCCCCATCACTATCATTTGTAGAGTCTTTTGCATCAATAGTACCATCATCATTATAATCTGCTGGAGTTTGACATCTGCTATCAGAAACTCCATTTAAGCCATCTTTATTTATAGCATCATCATTTGCCAAATTTAAAATATCATCATAAAAATTATTGGATGTATTTGGATTTACAGATGAATCATCTGTAGATACTATTTTCCCTGTGCCATCTTGATTTGAAGCACTTGTTCCACAAACTTCTATACCATCAGTTACACCGTCACCATCACTATCTTTATTATTCGGATCAGTATGACTTAAATTTGTTTCATATCAATCACTTAGTCTATCATCATCACTATCTTTATCTGTCGGATCTGTAGATGATGTGTTTATTTCATAACCATCTAGCA
>CAZUPK010000004.1:0-3497 GCA_964622255.1 uncultured Campylobacterales bacterium | reverse complement strand
AGGGTTTGCTTGATCATCCTTATCTCCAGATGAAGTAAGATCCATACAACTCTCACTATCTTTATTGTAAAGAGTTAATACATCTGATATCCAACCATCCTCTGTAGGAGGGTTAAAAGAGAAAGATGTATAGTTTGAAGGATCAGGATTTGCCGGTCTTAATATTGGCTCAAACCAACCTAGATCTTTACCTCCTATTACTGAAGTTATAGGAACTTTAAGTTTTCCCAACTCTTCACTAACTCTATACTTATGTCCACCATTATCCTTTTTAGTTTTTATATCATTAACTCTAGTTCTCTTACCATCCTTATCTATCTTATAAACAGGTGCATCAAACTGATTAATTGAAGTATTAAATGTATTTATAAGTGCAACTTCATCTACTTGTGCATCAAACTCTATAGTCATTGCTTCTGTAAAGTCTGCGATATCACCTTGAGCATAACTATGCTTAACTGTTACATCTATGTAGTAGTGTCCATAAGGTTTATCTAACCAAGGGTTTTTGCTAGAATCAGTGCTATATATGATATCTTCTATATCTTTTTCTTTTAAGATATTGTTTCCATCTTCAGCATTTCCACTTTTTATAGTAACACTTTTATCACTATCATCTTTAGATAACTTCCAAGTATATGTTAAGTTAGGAGCAGCTAATAGTTCTATACTATTGTTATCCTCTGAAGAGACTATCTTTATCTTTTCAGAAACCAATATTTGAGGATCTCTAAGAGATACGATAGCATCATCTTCTGGTTTTATATCACTACCAAGTTTAGATCTTACATACCCTTTGATAGAAGCACTTTTTGGTTTTGCCAAAGCTTTTTCAGAAACTTCATTGTTTAAGTTTCCATATTCTATCTCAACTGTTATAGGCTCATTATACATACCCTCTCTTACTGCAGTTAAACTATACATAGGTGCTAAAAATGGAACCTTATATGTAACAGTGGTACAACCATTTGCATCAGTTGGTGCAGGTTGAGAGATAACATGCTCATCAGGAACTATGATAGCATCTTTTACAGCTTTTCCAGCGATATCTCCTTGAACTATCTTACCATCAAACATCCTTTCACCATCAAAAGTTAAGCATACTTTAGTAGTTCCCATCAAAGCTTTTGTTCTCATAGCATACACTATATTACCACCACCAAACTCACTTATTTTATCTATGTTTGCAGGTTCGATTATATATTTGTCATTAACTTTTTTTATTTTTGCTTGATCTATATATTTCCAACTACCATCTTTTTGTTGTAATAATACAACAAAATCAATCAGTCCTTTTTCTTTAGCATCTTTTAAAGCCTTTATAACATCTTCATTAAATGTTGTAGCTTGTTCATTTGTTATACCTGTAACACCCTGTAGTGCTTTACCAAAATCACCTATAAATCTATCTAGTATAACTTTGTAACTTAAGCCTGTATTATCATAAGTTGTTAAATCATCTACCAGTGAACCATCTGCATTAAGTAGTGTTATATTTGCTCCTCCTATGATACTTAACTCTTGAGGCAGGATGATAGTGTTATCTAATGCTCTCTTATCTTTTAAAGATGAAGTAGTCATAGTTTGTGGTATATTGATATTATTTGCTATCATAGGGACTTCATTTGCATAGTTATACATAGTTACGGATACACTAACAGAGCCAACACTACTATTTCCGGAAAGTTCTGTAACTCCTCCATCTAAACTTATACTCACTATATTAGGTAGTGCTATTTCATTTCCATCTGCTGATTTTTCTATCAAAACTGTTGCTTGATTACCAGAAATTTTTCTTGATGAAGTTTCCTTTGTAACTGATTTAGTAGTATCTACTTTTAAAGGAGATATAGCAACTACCAAAGCACCATTTTTGATAACTCCTCTTGAAACAGTAAATCCCTCTTTTTTAACAGTTACAGTAGTTCCATCTTTTAAACCAAGTCTTGAAAAGTCAAATAAACCTGAGCTATTTGTTTTACCTATACTAACTCCATTGACGATTAACTCAGCATCACTTACTGGTATAACTTTACCATTTTCACCAGCTTGATGAACAAGTATTCTACTTCCAATATTTGTTGGCGGGGTTAAGTCTATACCGATATTTGTAGCCATTTGAGAGTTGATCCAATACCCCTGATTTGGCTCTATACTAGATAGTATCTTATCGTCACCCAAAGCCTTCTTTATAAGATTTGTTATAAAAGTGCTTGATGACCAAGCTTTCCATACACCATCTTTAAAAGCCCATATTATCTTTATTTGTCCATTTGATTTTAAAACATCTTCTATATCTTTTGAACTATCACCAGAAAATGAAATCAAGTTCCAACCAGGACTTAACACTTTACTAGGAGAAGTAGAACTATCACCTGTTAACTGTAAAGTAGTGTTTTCAGAAGATTTTACCCAAAAACCATCACCTTTTTTAAAGGATGAAAACTTTGATAGCACTCCACTTGCCTCATACTCCTTTATTTTATCCTCTATACTTGGATTTGTAGAAAAAGCTTTCCATTTCTTACTTTGAGCATCCCAGCCCCAAACAGATGAGATCTTTTTATCTGTTATCTTACCAACATTATCCAAACTAGAACCTAACAAGTTCCAACCACTTTTTACATTCAAGTTTTGTGTAGCTCCATACACACTCGTAGCGAGTAACGAAGCTGTAATAAAACTTACATAAACGCCTTTATTCATAAGACCTCCTACTAATAAATTTGCTATAATTACATATGAAGAGATAAGCAAGATGATCACATTTTTTTTAGATCAATGATAGAACTTTTAAAGTTTTATCAAATCTCTAAGGAGTCTATCACTTGCTTCAAATCCCAATAAGTTGATTAGGCAAAGAAGACCCTAAAAGTTTTTGATTTTCAGGGAACCCCTTAAGCCTCTGTCATTATGGAGATAGGATAAAAGCAAGTTTACTTATCTGTTCATATATAAATTAACTTGTAAAGGTGTTTGTTATGTATCAGCAATTTTGTGGAATAGATGTAAGTAAAGATAGTTTTGATATCACACTACTTGAAAGTAGTGGTGAAATTAAATTACAAAAGAAGCTAACTATGGATAGAGATGGATTTAATGCTTTATTAAAACATTTATCCTCTTATCCAAAAGAAAAGCTTTTAGTAGCAATGGAAGCAACTGGTATTTATCATTTACCATTACTATCTTTTTTACTTGAAAATAGTTTTAAAAGCGTAGTTATAAATCCTATACTTATAAAAAGTTTTATAAGTTCAACTACTCTTAGAAAAACCAAGAATGATAAAAAAGATGCAACTTCAATTGCACTATTTAGTTTAAAATCATATCAGTCATTATACTTGGCTTCTGCTGATGCTATAGAAAACATCAGACCTCTTATTAGGGAGCGAGAAATACTCTCTAAAGAGATAGCAAGATTAAAGACCGAAATAAAAGCTATACTTACTCAATTATTCCCTGAATTGTTAAAGAACACAAACATATTTACAAAA
>CAZUPK010000003.1:0-10756 GCA_964622255.1 uncultured Campylobacterales bacterium | reverse complement strand
CAGATATTAACAAGTTTTATAGATGAACTGTTTAAATATATAGAGATAAAAAATGAGGAGGGGATATGAAAAGAGGTATAGTTTTGCTTACCTTGCCAATACTTTTGATAGCAAAAACGGTAAGTTTTAACCAAGCTTTAGTAGAAGCTGAAGAAAACAACTTGGAACTAAAAGCAAAATCTTATGATGTAGAATTTGCAAAAGAGAGTGTAAAAGAGCCAGGAGCTTATAAAAAAGGAACTATTACTTTCAATGAAACTTTATCAAGGACAAACCATGCCGGATATGTTTTTGGTATGAAGATGGCATCAAGAGAGGCTAGTTTTGGGGATTTTGGGTTTAGTGATTTTTTAGGTGGAATAGCAGGTGCTATGCAAATGGCTAAAAATATGCCTGGTAGTGATAAATTTTCAAATTTTATAAACATAATGTCAAATCCACAAGCACAAAAACAGATGCTCTCAACTAAACCAGATGATTTAAATAACCCAGGTCCTAGAACAAACTTTGAGACAAAATTTGTTTATGAAGTTCCACTTTTTACAGGATACAAGCTAGAAAATGCGAAAACTATGGCCAAGCTTCAACTAAAAGCAAAGATTGCAAAGTTTTCTCATAATAAGAAAAAATTAGGACTTGAAGTCTTAAAAGCATACAATGGTGCAGTTACTGCTAAAAAGTTTATACAGATGACAAAAGATGCTACAAAGATAGCAAAGCACTTTCAAGATATGGCACAAGATCTATATGATAGCGGACTTACTAGATATATAGATGTCGAACAAGCAAAGATGGCCGCATACTCTATTAGCACAAAAACTAAAGAGGCTAAAACTCAGTATAAATTAGCCTTGGCATATTTGAGATTTTTAACATCTGATGATAGTATCAAAGGTGTTAAAGGTATGAAAAGCTTTAAATTTTCAACTCTAAAACTAAATAAACTTCAAGAGTTAGCACTATCTAAAAGAGATGATTTGGAGTGGATGAAGAAAAATGTCCAGACTATGAAAACAAAGATTGCATTTGATAGTAGCGATGAATATCCTACAATAGGAGTTCACACAGAGTATGGATTGAATGATAACTCTTTTAGTATAAATGCTCAACAAGATTATTATTTAGTAGCAGTTGGTTTAAAGAAAAAACTTTTTGATGGTGAACTTACAAAGATAAAAAAACAAAAAGCAAAAATAGAGTATTTAAAAACTTTAGAATATAAAAAAATGATGAAAGATGGTATAAAGTTAGAGGTTGAAAAGAACTTAAAAGAGTTTTTAACAAATGTGAAAGTGGTAAAGGAAAAAAGAGAAACAGAAAAGATGGCAAAAAATATACTTAAAGAGATGGAGAATATATATAAAAATAATTTAAAATTTAGAACAAATATGACATATCTTCTTTTTAGCTTTGGAAATATGCTACAAGCACAAGCCGATAGGATAAAATCTGAATATGATAAAAGTTTATCCGGTGGAAAACTAAAATTATCTATCGGTCAATCTTTAGGAGAATAAAATGAGTCATAAAGAAGAACACAAAAAGCATAAGATGAACTTAAATATAGCAGGAAAGTTAGCTAAAGGATTTATAGAGCATCCTTTAACTTTTATACTTTTTACTACTATATTGGTTCTTGGACTTCTTACAATAAAAATGATGCCAAGAGAGGAAAATCCTCAGATAAAAGTAGCTGGTGGTGCTATCATAGTTCCACTTCCTGGAGCTAAGGCTGATGAAATTCAAAAGGTTGTCATAGAGCCTTTAGAAGAGAAGATTAGACAGATAAAGGGTGTTGAAAATATATACTCACTTGCAAAAGATAGTATGGGTATAGTTCAAGTTCAGTTTTATATAGGACAAGAGCAGTATATTTCTGATCTAAAACTATATGATAGAATCATAAAAAATATGGATCTACTTCCAAAACAGGCTATGACTCCTATTATAAAAACTATGGACATCGATGTTGATATTCCAGTAGCTTCTATAGCCTTTTACTCAACCGATCCTAATAAGATGCCAATGACTGAGCTTTATAAAGTTGTTGATAGACTCGGCCACGATATAAATGATATAGACAATGTCGCTCAGGTTGATTTAAAAGGTGAGAGAAAAGAGCAGATAAATATACTCTTAGATCTTAAAAAATTGCAAAAATACGAAATAACTTTTGGACAAGTAGCACATGCTCTAACAAATATCACATTTGAACTTCCAAAGATGAAAGCCGATACTAAAGATGGGGATTATGCAATCTTAAGAGTTGCAAGTGCTGTAAAAGATGTTGATGATGTAGCAAATATCATCATAGACTCTTACAATGGCAAACCTGTTTATTTAAAAGATTTGGGAGAGGTTAAAAAGGGTGAAGATATACAAAACAAAAAGATAGCTTATCTAAAATCAAAAGAAAATGGTTTAAAATCAAAAGAGATACCACAAATCACTATGACTATCTCAAAACTAAAAGGAGCAAATACCGTTACTATAAATGAAACTCTTTTTAAATACTTAGAGAGCAGGAAAGAGGAGTTAGCTAAAAAAAATATAGGATATGTTATAACAAGAGATGACGGATATACTGCAAACCATGCAGTAAATGAGCTTATTTTTCACCTAGAGATATCTGTTGTTATCATAGCTATACTTCTTATCTTTGCTTTAGGATTTAAAGAGGCTTTAATAGTATCTTTGACTGTTCCTATGATATTGGCTCTTACTTTATTTACCGGTTTTATGCTTGGAGAGACTATAAATCGTATAACACTTTTTGCACTTTTACTTAGTCTTGGACTCTTAGTTGATGCAGCTATCATAGTTATAGAAAATATCCACCGACATATGCACTCACCAGAAAACAACCATAGAAGTTTAAAATATATAGCTATAAATGCAACAAATGAGATAGGAAATCCAACAAATATAGCAACTATTGCTATTATACTAACATTTTTACCGATGTTCTTAGTTGGTGGTATGATGGGACAGTTTATGCACCCTCTACCTGTTTTTGTTCCGATAGCTCTTATTTACTCACTGGTGATAGCATATATGTTTACACCATATTTTGTAACAAAACTACTTAAGAAAAAGGAGCATAAAGATGCTAACTAAGACAATAGAGTTTATACTAAATAGTAAATTTTTAAAATTTTTAGTATATCTTATAACTCTTGCAATGTTTGTAGGAGCTATTTGGATGATACCTGCTAAGCTTGTAAAAGCAAAGATGCTCCCAGGAAAAGATAGTAATACTTTTTCACTTTATGTTGATCTTCCAAAGGGAACTTCACTAAAGAAAACAAAAGAGGTTACTGAGTGTATAACCGATATACTTCAAAAAGAGGAAGAGATTATCTCGAGTTCGGTATTTTTAAGTGAAGGACTTCCACTTGATTTTGCCGGAATGGTAAAGGGGAGTGCTATGAAGATGGAGCAAAATGAGGCTGAAATTATGGTAAATATCAAAAAAAAGGAGGAGAGAAAAGAGGCTAGTTTTGAGTTAGTTCATAGGATAAGACCCATAGTGCAAAAAAACTGTGGTATGTATGATGCAAATATCAAACTGATAGAGCTTCCAGCAGGTCCTCCAACTTTAGCAGATATAGTAGCAGAGATATATGGTGGAAAAAGTTTTGAAAGTAGAAGAGCCTTTGCAAAAAATGTAGCAGAGGTTTTTCATCATCAAAAAACTTTAGTTGATATAGATGTTTTAGCTGATGAGGATACTTGGGAGTATGCACTAGAACTTGATAAAAATAAAATCATAGAAAGTGGTATAACACTTGAGCAGGTAAAAAAAGTGCTTTATAGTGCTTTTGAAGGTGCGGTGATAGGTGTTATAAATAGTGCAAATGCAGAGAGCCAAATACCCCTGTTTTTGAGACTTGGAAAAAGTAGAATCTTAAATGATAAAGATGAACTAAAAAGTATTATGGAAAAGTTGGCAAATCTAAAACTGATGAATCCAAATGGTCTAAGAATACCTGCACTAAAGTTTATAAAAGTAGTAAAAAAACCGGAAGCTCCATCTATAACATCTAAAAATCTTCATCCTATGATAAATGTTATAGCAACTGCTGATGAAGAGAGCCAAATATATCCCCTTTTGGACGCAAGAGAAGAGATGATGACAACTTTTACAAATAGGTATGAAGTAACCCCTGGAAAATTTTTAAATCTACATTTTAAAGATAAAAAAACCGGTGAAGAGTTTGATCTTATATGGGATGGGGAGTTAAAAGTAACTATCGATACCTTTATAGACTTAGGTATAGCATTTATAGGTGCACTCGTTCTTATATATCTTTTGATGGTAGTTTATTATAAAAGATTTGCACTTGCTGGAGCTATTCTTATGGCAAGTTTCCTCTCTTTGATAGGTGTTATAGTAGCTCACTATGTTATGGATCTATATACTAAACATACTTTTTACCTAACTGCTACATCCTTGATAGGATATATAGGACTTATAGGTATAAATGCAAGAAACTCTCTACTTATTGTGGATTTTTCAAAACAGCTTATGGAGCAAAGACACTATAGTGCTAACAAAGCTATAGCAGTAGCTACGGCAACTAGAGCAAAACCTATTTTACTAACAGTTTTAGCTATCGTTTTTGCAAGTAGTTTATTAGCAACTGATGCAGTTTTTGGAGGACTTGGAGTTGCACTTATAGGTGGAACATTGTTTGCATACCTTACCTCACTCTTCTTTGTCCCGTGTTCTATACAAAATTCTATAAAAAAGATAGAAAAAGAAGAAATATTGGCTACTAAAAAGGAGGAAAAATAAAATATCATCTCCAAACAAAAGTTGGGAGATGATTACAATGCTAACTCTTGATAGTGTCAAGTTTTGTTTACTTTTATTTTTATCTTTTCCATAGTATTATATAAAATAAAAATAAGTAGGAATGTTATGAACAAAAAACTACATTTAGTAAGTCTTGGTTGCACAAAAAACTTAGTTGATAGTGAAGTGATGCTTGGTAAACTAAGCTCTTATCAACTAACAGACGAGCCAAAGGAGGCAGATGTTATCATCGTAAATACCTGCGGATTTATAGAAAGTGCAAAGAGTGAGAGTTTACAAACCATTTTAGAACTTCACAAAAAAAGGAGAAAAAATTCTTTACTTGTTATGGCAGGATGTTTAAGTGAGAGATATAAAGAGGAGTTACAACAAGAGTTAAAAGAGGTAGATATCTTCACAGGTGTTGGAGATTATGACAAAATAGATAAGCTTATAACAAAAAAACAAAATCTTTTTTCTAAAAAGAGCTATCTTATAAAGGATGAAAAAAGAATAATCACCGGAAGCAACTATCATACTTATATAAAATTAAGTGAAGGATGTAATCAGCAGTGTAGCTTTTGTGCCATACCATCTTTTAAGGGAAAGCTTCACTCAAGAAAGCTTAAACTTGTAGTAAATGAAGTTAAAAAATTGGTAGAAGAAGGTTTTTGGGACTTTAGTTTTATCTCTCAAGATAGTAGTTCTTACCTTAGGGACTTTGGAATCAAAGATGGTTTAGTTAAGCTTATAGATGAGATAGAAAAGATAGATGGAGTAAAGAGTGCTAGGATACTCTATCTATACCCTTCAACTTTAAGTGATGAGATGATTGAGGCTATCATAAAGGCTAAAAAGTTTCATAATTACTTTGAGATGCCTATCCAACATATATCGGATAAAATGCTAAAAATTATGAGAAGAGGAAGTGGCTCAAAAACTATCAAGTATCAACTCTCTTTGATGAAAAAAGCACCCAAAGCTTTTTTTAGAACTTCTGTGATAGTGGGACATCCAAAAGAAAGCGAAGAGGATTTTAAAAAGATAAAAGAGTTTATAGATGAGTTTGGATTTGATAGAGTTAGCATCTTTGAATATTCTGATGAAGAGGGAACTCATTCTTATAAACTCAAAGAAAAGGTAGATAAAAAAACTGTCAAAAAAAGGGTAAAAGAGCTTGAGAAGATAGTAGAAAAAAATCTTCAAAATTCATTAAAAAAAGATTTTGGAAAAGTGATAGATGTAGTCATAACAGGCGAAAGTAGCCAAGGAGAATTTTTTGTAGGAGCAAAAAAGCTAATGTGGGCTGAAGAAATAGATGGAGAAATACTAATAAATGAAAATGAAACAGAACAATCTTTGAAAGTTGGGAAAGTATATAAAGCAGAGGTAACGGAAGTTGTTGGGAAAAACCTACTTGCAAAAATTATCAAATGAAGTAGGAATTAGGAAATAGTAGGTAGGAAGTTATGAAGAATAAAAAATTTTTACAAGAAAAAAGTTATGCTTTAGCTTTGAGAATTGTTAAACTATCTCAATATTTACAATCTGAAAAAAATGAATATATACTTTCTAAACAGATTTTAAGGAGTGGTACTTCCATAGGTGCACTTCTTAGAGAAGCCAAATTTGCTGAGTCTAAAGCTGATTTTTTACACAAACTTCAAATAGCTTTAAAAGAAGTAAATGAAAAAACTGATTACTGGCTACTTCTTTTAAAAGAATCAAACTTTATAACACAAAAGATGTATGACTCTATATATCCGCAAGTAGATGAAATGTTAAAATTACTTATATCAAGCACAAAAACACTAAAGAGCAAACAATGAAAAAAACTTCCTCCCTCTTACTTCCTACTTCCTATTTCCTACCTCCTACTTCAAAAAGCCTTTTGGCTTTTAGTGCCGGTATCGACTCAACCGCTTTATTTTTTATACTTTTAGAAAATGATGTAAATTTTGATATAGCTATAGTGGATTATAATTTAAGAGAGCAGTCAAAAGAGGAGGTAGCTTATGCAAAAGAGTTGGCTAAAAAGTATGGCAAGAAAATATTTTTAAAAAGTGTTTCTCTGCCAAGGTCTAACTTTGAAGCAAAAGCAAGAAGAATAAGATATGAGTTTTTTGAAAAAATCATAAAAAAAGAGGGATATGATAACCTTTTAACAGCACATCAGCTTGATGATAAGTTAGAGTGGTTTTTTATGCAACTTAGTAAAGGGGCTGGAACAGTTGAACTTTTAGGACTTGAGAAAAGAGAAAAAAGAGAGTTTTATACACTTATAAGACCACTTTTAAATTATACAAAGGAGGAACTTTTAAATTATCTACATAAACATAATATAAAATATTTTGTAGATAGTTCCAATAAAGATATAAAATATAAAAGAAACCTTTTTAGACAAAAATATACAAAAGAGTTTTTAAAAGAGTATAAGGAGGGAGTAAAAAGAAGTTTCGACTATTTACAAAAAGATAAAGAAGAACTTTTGAAGATAGATATCCTCTACCATAATAAAGAGCTTTATATACTAAAAAATCAACAAAATGATATAAAAAATCTAAGAGCCATAGATAAGATAGTAAAAAAACTAGGAATTTTACTAAGCAAAAAAACAAAAGATGAACTACTTAGACAAAAAGAGTGTGTAGTATCACACAAGATAGCTATAGCTATAACGGAAAATAAAATCTTTATTGCTCCATATATTAAAGATATTAGTATAACAAAAAGGTATAAAGAGCAATATCGAAAAAAAAATATTCCCTCAAAAATTAGATTTTATCTTTTTAAAAATAAAATCAATATCTTTAATATTCTTTAATAAAACATACTAATATATTTTCCTTATTGTATAAAAAGTTAAATAATACTACAATCCTATTAACACATCTTAAACGAGGAGGATAAAATGAAAAAGATGTTGATGGCTTTACTTTTAACTATAGGTTTTGCAGGTGCTGCAAATGCAGCTTGTTGCACAACAGTGTGCAGTTGTGATCCGTGTTGCACTACTTGCTGTGATTGTTGTGATTGTTGCACAGCTACTTGTTGCTGTGACTAAATAACAAGACTAGTTGTAGCATTTTGCTATGACTAGTCTTTTCCTTCATTGTAGATATTAAAAAATTCATCTTCGTATTTTTGGTATATTTGGGTATTTTTTATAACTAGGCTGTTTTCTGCATTGTCATTGTTGGCGGAGTTTGTAAAGTTGTATGAACCGGTGATTACCGTCTTACCATCGAAAATCATAACTTTGTCGTGAAGCAGGAAATTGTTTCCGTCTAGTTTTACATCAAAACCTTTGCTTTTTAGGTAATCGTATTTTGAGTATTGGTTTGTATTGAAACTTTCATCAAACACTCCACTTATCTCAACACCTCTATTTTTAGCCCTTATCAAAGCATCTGCCACATCTTTATCTGTAAAAGCATAAATCATAAAATATATATTTTTTTCTGATGTATCAATCAATGATATAAGTTTCCTTTTAAAATCATCTTCCGGAGAAAAATATATATCAATTTCATCACTAGCATATATAAGTTGCTTAACATCGTGTGCAATCAACTCATCAAATTGTTTTTTATAAAAAAGAGCAACTTCACTACTTTCTATCCTAACAGCATTTTCATAGTTTCTATAAAAGGCATAGTATGTATAGTTAGTTGAACCACTCCACACCACTTTTTTGTCAACTATTAAAAATTTATTATGCATCAAAGCCGATTTTTCATCATCAAAAACCTCTATACCAGCATCTTTTAAAGCAACTATATCTTCATCACTTTTGTGACTATCGTCCACCATAACTTTGACATCAAGCCCTCTATTGTATGCATCTATCAAAGCATCTTTGAACTTGTCATTTGTCATCTCATAAATAGCAAGATATACTGATTTTGTCGCACTATCTATATCACTTACTATCTTCTCATCAACACCACCAACATACCCACCATTTGTTTGTGAAAAATAGACACTTATGTTTGTTTCAACTTTTTCATCGATAGGTTCTTTAAAACTATAAGTAAAACTTCCACATCCATATAAAAAAAATAAAAATAAAAATACAAAATTTTTTATAGCTAATCCCTTAAAATGTTTTTAACAAAAATAGCATAACTTTCAAAATTCCCCACACTATTTTTTTTATTTTTAAACCTTACCCATCTAGATTAACTTTGTAAGCTATCATAATGGCAGTAAATATAGCTTTACTGCCATTATCTATATAATCTAATTTGTAGAAGGATGATGTTTTTTTACATAGTTTACAAAACTATTCTTTGCATTTTCATCTAGTAAGAAGAAGATAACCTCACTCCCAGCTGGTTCATAACCACCTCGTTTTACACCTGTTCCATTATAGATAAAAGCTGGATAATCATCATCCTCATATCTAGAAGGATATGTAACTATAGCAGTTTTACCATTTACTGTTTTTACCTCCCAAGTTCCAGCATCATTATTTACTACTGTTCCATCACTTGAAACCACTACCAAATCACCATTTCCACTATCAAAATTAGAATCAGCTGAGAAAGCTATACCACCACTGCTACAGTTATCTTCATCACTACACTGCCACCAATTTCTTCCTTTTGTATCATTCATAAACTCTTTTAAAGAGCTATACTGTGTATGATTGTTATAATTTTTATATTGATACTCACCATCATCAAACCAATATTGATCTGTTATCGCTTTATATGCAAATTTATAGCCGACATCAGATGTATTAAATATCTCTTTATTTAAAAGAGTGTTTGCCTCTGTGCCACTAACAGTTCCTAAAAATTTTATTTTAAACTGATTATTTACATCTCCACTCCCACTTATAGTAAACTCTGTTCCCGATGAGGCTGTAAAAGTATCATTATCATCATATACCCAACTACCATTTTTAAACTTTTTATTTATTACTTTACCTGTTGATGTATCAAATCTATGACCTTCTACTTCTAAACCATCATGGTGATCTACCTCTACATCATAATATGTCTTTGTAAGGTCAAGTGGAGATGAAGATGCTTGTAATGAATCATAGTTTTGTCCTTGTGGCATTTCCATACCTAACCTTATCTTTTCATAACCATTATTGGCACTATTATTATTGTCATTGTTATTTTCTACACTAATGTTACAATAGTTATGACCTTTTATCCAAAAACCAGCTCCTCTGTCTATAAAATCAAGATTTCCAATATTTGAAGGAATATTGTATTGTCCACCATTTGCTACATGCACTTTCCACATATTGTTTTCAAAAGTCCATACAAAATCAACACACTTTCCATCAAAAGTATTTACAGGTATTCCCTCTACCGCACCAAGTAGTTGCCACTGTGGTGTTACATTTATACTACCTGCCATCATTATACTACTAGTTAGTAAACTACCAACAACTATACTACTAAATCTCATAGCTATCTCCTTATTTGATTTCTTACCCTTGTATTATATCGACATATATAAAATAAATCAAGTCTTTATTTCTATAAAATATTTAGGTCTTTTCTTAGTCTCTTTATATATCTTACCGATATACTCACCTATTATGCCTAGAGATAGAAGTTGCACTCCACCTATAAAGTATATAGGTAAAACAGTTGAAGCCCAACCAGAGATGGCATTGTGTGCGATAAGTTTTTCCCATAATATCCAAAAACCCATCATAATAGAAAAGATAAATATAATAAATCCTGTCACAAAGATGAGTCTTAAAGGAACTATAGAAAAAGATGTTATCCCCTCCCAAGCAAAAGAAAGCATCTTTCGCATAGGATATTTACTCTCTCCTGCACCTCTTTGTAATCTGTTGTAAAAAACTTTTGAGCTTTTAAAACCTATCAGTGGAACTAGCCCTCTTAAAAAAAGATTTACCTCTTCAAAACTCTTTAGTGCATCAACAGCTCTTTTACTCATAAGTCTAAAATCAGCATGATTGTAAAC
>CAZUPK010000002.1:0-3659 GCA_964622255.1 uncultured Campylobacterales bacterium | reverse complement strand
TAGAAACTTTTAGTTTGTAAGCTTTTGAACCTGGGACTGCAACACCTGTTCCATCAGTATAGATTCCAGCAGTATATAGTTTAGTTTTTTTACCACCAGTGCTATTTCCTATAGTAGCAGTATTTGCTAAAGCTAAAAGACCATCATCATCCATTTTAGAATATGCTGCCATTAGGTTAAAACCAGCTAGACTACCAGCTACTTTAATAGCACCACCAGCAGTATCATCTACACCATTTAATGTAGTATCATCTGGATTCATACTTCCGTATTGTATACCAAATTTTATACCATTTATGCTCGTTGTAGCATCTGCCCACCAAGCTGTTGCAACATTTTTAACATTATAATACCATAGGTTTACTGGCAAACCAAAGTTAGTCAAAATACCAACTGCATAAGCTCCATCAGCATTGTTTCGAGCATTCCCTGTATGATACTGACCATTATTCCCATTTGTATTATTGTAGTCTAAAGCTGAAACTCCATATGGTCTAAACATATTACCATTAGTTACCACTACCTTATCACCATTTCCTTTACCGATATAAGCACCAACTAGGGTAACATTTGATATATCAGTATTTGCTACTACTATAGCATCAAAGCTGTTTGGAGCTAAGTTCCAAGTCTCTGTAAAAGCTAGCGGAGTATCAAGGTATTGACGACCCATTTTAAAAGTAGTATTTTTCAAAGATGTTCCACACCCTCTAAAAGTAATATATGCTTGAGACATCCAACCTTGAGTATCACTAGCCGAACTAGGATTAACAGGTCCATCTGGTTCACCATTTCCCATTCTTGTTTTAGAAACTATATCATTTTCAAGACCTAAAGTATCTGCAACACTATACTCTAAACCATATCCCCAACATCCGTTTAAGTTACCACTAGCACCCACTTGAACTAGTGCTTGACCACTAGAAGCATCTTGATTAAATAGATCAGGGGCATCTGGATAATCATGATCTACTGTCTCATAATATAACTTTGTATTAACATAAGGCTTGATAGTAGCTTTGCTAAGATTTAAAGCCATTGCTCCTGTACTCACCCCCATCGCAGCTATTGCTGCTAAACTAAGTTTTGCAAACTTCATTTCAACTCCTTGTAATATTTTAAGATTGCACAGTGAAAGTATAACATACTTTTCTTAAAATTTATTTAAACAATAAGCATACTATCGCCATAAGAATAAAACTTATACCTCTTTTTTACTGCTTCGTTATATATCTTCATTGTTTCTTCCAAAGAGATAAAACTAGCCACTAACATTATAAGAGTAGAGGAAGGTAGATGAAAATTTGTTAAGAGGCTGTTTACCCTTTGTGGTGGGTTTTTAGGATGTAAAAAAAGATCACTATATCCGGTAATCTTTTTTTTGCGATAGTAAAATTCTATAGTCCTGGTAACTGTTGTTCCTACCGCTAAGATATTTTTATCACTATCTATGATTTTTTTTGTATCTTGTGGTATGTTATACCATTCTTTATGTATGTTATGTTTTCTGATATCATCAACTTCTATACCTTTAAAAGTTCCTGCACCAACATGGAGTGTTATAAAATAGTTTTCAAAGTTTTCTTTGAGTTTTATAAAAAGTTCTTCATCAAAGTGTAGCGATGCAGTTGGGGCGGCTACTGCTCCAATATTTTTAGCAAAGATGGGTTGATAGTTTTTTTCATCCTCTTTTTTATCCTCTCTTTTTATGTAAGGAGGCAAGGGTATATGTCCTATATCTTCTAGGATAGTGTTTAAAGTTTCAAAGTTTAATTCTCTATTTTGTTGAAAAAACTTAACGACTCTTGTTCCCTCAAGATTTGGTTTTAAAACTATCGCATATAGGTTTTTTTCAAAAAAAATTTTTGTTCCTTTTTTGACCTTTCCTTTTATATAAACTAAAAAGGTGTTGTTTTGAAGAGGAGAGTTTAAAAGTAGCTCAACCTTTCCTCCAGTTTCTTTTTTACCAAAGATTCTAGCTTTTATAACTTTTGTATCATTCAAGATGACTACACTCTTCCTCGGGATGAAGTCAAATATATCTTTAAACTTTGTGTGAGTTATCTTCTTTGTTTTTTTATTATAAACTAAAAGTTTCTGCTCACCTTTAGGAAAAAAGGGAGTATAAGCAATAAGCTCTTTTGGTAAATCATAGTAATATGAACTAACTTTTAAAGGGTCTAAGTTACTCATCTTCTTTTTCTTGCTCTTGCTCTTTATCTGGATTTACAACTTTTGCTATGTATATAGAGAGAGCATAAAGAAGTATCATAGGTCCTGCCATCAAAAACTGAGTTAACACATCTGGTGGAGTCAATATTGCTGAAAGTAAAAAGATGATAACAAGTGCATATCTAAAAACTCTTTTAGTGTTTTATCTGTAACAAGTCCTATAGAGGCTAAGAAAAATGTTATAACAGGTAGCTCAAATGCTATACCAAACCCAATCATAAGTTTTGTAAAAAAGCCTACATACTCTCCAATACTTGGAAGTGCGGTAAAAAGTTGTGAACCAAAGTTTACTAAAAATGTAAATCCAAATGGAATAACAATGTAGTAAGCAAATGCTCCACCAAGTATAAACATAGTAGTAGCACCAAAAACAAACGGAAGTATCATCTTTTTTTCATTTTCATAAAGTCCTGGAGCTACAAAGAGCCATATTTGCCAAAATACAACCGGAAGTGAAGCTATAAAACCAGTAAAAAATGCAACTTTAAGTGCTGTAAAAAAGGGTTCTTGAAGTTTAGTAAAAACTACGGTGCTTCCTTTTGGTAAAACTTGTGTAAGAGGAGCAGTCATCCACTCCAAAATTGGTTGCCAAACACTAAACATAACAAAAAACATAACAATAACAGTTATAACACTGTAAGCAAGTCTTTTTCTAAGTTCCACTAAGTGTGGTTTGAGTTCTTCAAACATTTTTATCCTTGTCTATATGGTTTCTGGGTAAGTTATTTTTGTTTTTAGGATATCTCTGGTAGTTTTCTATCATATCTAAACTTAAATCTATATCTAAACTTTCCCAAAAAAGACCTCCTCCTTTGATTCTTAATATAGTCAGCACCTATGCACTCTCGTCTAGCTTTTCATCTTGTTTCTTACTCTTCTTTTTTCCCTCTTTCTCAGGTTTTGGTTGTTCTTCTTTTACCTCTTCTTCCTCTTCCTCTAAAACTTCCTCTAAAATATTATCTTTATTATCTTTTAGCTCTAAAGATTTGTTTATCGAGTTAAACTCTTCATATATATCATCAAGTTTATCAAGTCCGCTTGTATCTCTTACCTCCGCAACAGATGCTTGAAGTTGTTTTTTATAGTTTAGAGCTTCTTCTTTTAACTCTTTTATCTGTAACTCTCTATCAAAGCTCTCTTTTGCTTCATTTATAGTGCTTTTAAAACTTCTAAAAAACTTTGCTATCTTTACTAAAGCATCAGGAAGTTTATCTGGTCCAACAAAAAGTATAGCTATGATAGCTATGACAAATATCTCTCCTAAACTCATTCCAAACATTAACTTTTACTCTCTCTTAACTTTTTTTCTATTTTATTTTTTGATATATTTAATCTTTGTGAAACCTCTTCTAGAGGGATACCATACTCTTGTATCAAGAGTAAAGCAGTATTTATAAGAGTTTCCTCTCTTCCTTTTTCAATACCCT
>CAZUPK010000001.1:0-2574 GCA_964622255.1 uncultured Campylobacterales bacterium | reverse complement strand
ATTGGGGTTAAAAAAGAGGATATTGAAATATCCACAGGAGATTTTTTAAACAAGGGTCCAAATTCTGTAAAAACACTCTTCGGTTCTTAAAAAATCACAATGTATCTGCTGTTAGAGGAGAATGAAACAAGTAAGAAAGCATGCTGTTATTGGAGTGAAGTTTATGATGGACATGAGGGGTTTATAGTTTATGGGCATCAGCCTTTTTTAAAACCTAGTATAGGGGTTGATACAGGCTGTGTCTATGGAAACAGACTAAGTGCTGTAATTTTTGATAAAAAAGATAAAGTTAAAATTTCTACTTTTAGATTTGAAAGTGTGATGGCAAAAAAAGTTTATGCAAAAAGAGATAAAGAGTGGTTATAAAGATTTAGAGAATTGTTTTATTTTTTTCCGCTATTTTTTGGAAAGATTTTTTTATATATATTTTCCAAGTCGAAAGATTTTAACTTTTCATTGTTGCCCATAAGATAAGGAATAACTTCCAAAAAAACATAACCTATATGAAGCATAGGAAGAAATATTATAAGCATTCTTTTAAATGTTTTTGGTTTGTGGTTGTCTCTTATCCATTTGATTGCGCTTTTTGTATCGTTTAGCGCTAACATAGATTCAAAGGTAATAATAAAGCCCCACACCAAATATGTTAAAATTGCTCCAAAGACTATTAAGCATAAAAAGTATTCAACCATATTTATTCCTCAAAAATTTTTGTTATTTTATCAATTTTTTTTAAAAGGGAGTTAATGATTCGTTTTTTTGCTGTTTTTGTTTGTATGTTTTTTGCAGGCTGTGCGCTAAAAAAACCGGCTTTTACAAATACTTATTTGATTACTTTAAAGACAAAAAAATTTAGATTTAGTGATTTTTCAATTTTAAAAAGATACAGTGACGGAAGTGTAGAGGTTAAAATATATAATGCGGGAGTATTGATACAAGATATAAAAATAGATTCTGATATATGTTCCAATGATGGCTGTTTGTCCAAAGAAAAATTTAATGAAATATATCTAAGCAGATTTTATCCGCCTGATCTTTTAAAAAATGTGATTTTAGGAAAGCCGATATTTAATTCTAAAAATTTTATTAAAAAAAATAGTGGTTTTGAACAAAAAATTTTTAGAAAAAATAGTTTGGATATAATCTATATAGTAAATAATAAAGAGATCTATTTTAAAGATAAAATAAATAAAATATTAATAAAAGTCAAAAGAGTTGAGGAACGTTAATGAAAAAATTTGTTGGAGCGCATGTTAGTGCAAGCGGCGGTGTTTTTAATGCGCCTGTTAATGCAAAAAATATAGGAGCAAAAGCTTTTGCGCTTTTTACAAAAAATCAAAGACAGTGGAAAGCTAAACCGTTTGATAGCAAAACAGTTGATAAATTTAAAAAAAATTTAGAAATGGTAAAAATTGATCCTAAACATATACTGCCCCATGATAGTTATCTTATAAACTTGGGTCATCCTGTAAAAGAAAAAAGAGAAAAGAGTTTAGAGGCTTTTATTGATGAGGTTAAGAGATGTTTTCTTTTGGGTTTAGATAAATTAAACTTTCATCCCGGAAGTCATTTAAAACAGATTAGCGAGGAGGAGTGTTTAGAGCTTATAGCAGATTCTATAAATAAAACATTAAATATGACTGAAGGGGTTACTCTTGTTATAGAAAATACCGCAGGACAAGGGAGCAATCTTGGATATAGATTTGAACATTTAGCCTATTTAATCCAAAAATGTGAAGATAAAAGCAGGATAGGCGTCTGTTTGGATACTGCCCATCTTTTTGGAGCAGGTTATGATATAAGAGATAAAAATTCTTATGAAAAAACGATGAAAGAGTTTGATGATATTGTTGGTTTTGAGTATTTAAGAGGTATGCATATAAACGATTCAAAAGCAAAGCTTGGAAGCAGGGTTGATAGACACCACTCTTTAGGTTTAGGCGAGATTGGACTTGATGCATTTAGATTTATTATGAATGATAAGAGAATGGATAATATACCATTGATTTTAGAAACAATTGATGATACTATATGGGATAAAGAGATAGAGTTGTTGTATAGTTTTGTTGAATAGATATTAGAAGTGTTGGTGTTTGGTGTTAGTATGGGTAAAGTTTGAAGTTTGAAGTTTCAAGTTTCAAGTTTCAAGTTTCAAGTTGGAAGTTGGAAGTTTCAAGTTAATGTAAAAAGTTGGAGGTTGAATTTTTACTAACACTAACACCTTGACAAAAAAGGAGAAAAGTAAGTGAAATTTTTATTGGATTTTATAAATGCGAAAGATGTTAGTAAAACCAAAATTTATCCACATCTAAAATGCTCTTTGGAAGAGGCAAAAATATTGCAATATGTAACGAAAAAGTATATTGCCGGAACAGAAGAGCTAAATGTTATCGATATTTTGCTTGATTTATATGGTGAAGAGGATTTTGAATATTTGGATAAACTCTCGCTAATAAAAAATCTGTTGGATCTTGGCTGGATAGCTCATGGCAGTTTTTCAAATCTTAAAACAAACGAAAGCACAATTTTGGAACTGCTTCACTCAAACATAACGCTAAGTGTTGCTTTTTTAAA